>NZ_CP019428.1:5810950-6147933 GCF_009834565.1 Pseudomonas sp. R76 | reverse complement strand
AGGTGCTTGAGCACTTCCTCAGTGGATTCGCCCAAGGGCTTACGGTCGTGTTGCTGGTGCCGCAGGGTCAGCGAGCGGTCGCCGCGCACATCGATGCTGTAGATCTGCACGTTGGGTTCGCGGTTGCCAAGGTTGTACTGCGCCGCCAGGGTCTCGCGGATGGCGCGGTAGCCGGGCTCGTCATGGATGGCCGGCACCACCAGGTCATCCTTAAGGTCGTCGTCCATGATGCTGAACAGCTTGAGGTCGCGAATCACCTGGGGGGAGAGGTACTGCAGGATGAAACTCTCGTCCTTGAAGCTGCTCATGGCGAACTTGATGGTCGACAACCAATCGCTGCCGGCGATTTCCGGGAACCAGCGGCGGTCCTCGTCGGTGGGGTGTTCGCACATGCGCCGAATGTCGCGGTACATCGCAAAGCCCAGCGCATAAGGGTTGATGCCGCTGTAGTACGGGCTGTCGAAGCCCGGCTGGAACACCACGCTGGTGTGGGAAGTGAGGAACTCCATCATGAAGCCGTCGGTGACCAGGCCTTCGTCGTACAGGTCATTCATCAAGGTGTAGTGCCAGAACGTGGCCCAGCCTTCGTTCATCACCTGGGTCTGGCGCTGTGGATAAAAGTACTGGGCGATCTTGCGCACAATACGCACGATTTCGCGCTGCCATGGCTCCAGCAGCGGTGCGTGTTTTTCCAGGAAGTACAGGATGTTTTCCTGAGGTTCGGCCGGGAAGCGTGCATTGTCCTTGTCGCTGTTTTTCCCGGTTTTCTTGGGGATAGTGCGCCACAGGTCGTTGATCTGTTTCTGCAGGTGTTCCTCGCGTTCCTTCTGGCGCAGGCGTTCTTCCTCGGCAGAAATCGGGTACGGGCGTTTGTAGCGGTCCACACCGTAGTTCATCAACGCATGGCAGGAATCGAGCAGGTCTTCCACCGCATCGATACCGTGGCGTTCCTCGCATTGCATGATGTACTGCTTGGCGAACACCAGGTAATCGATGATCGAGCTGGCATCCGTCCAGGTGCGGAACAGGTAATTACCCTTGAAGAAGCTGTTGTGCCCGTAGCAGGCATGCGCCACCACCAGCGCCTGCATGCAGATGGTGTTTTCCTCCATCAAGTAGGCAATGCACGGGTCGGAATTGATGACGATCTCGTAGGCCAGGCCCATCTGGCCACGGGTGTAGGACTTCTCAGTACTGAGGAAGTGTTTGCCGTAGGACCAATGGTGATAGCCCAGAGGCATGCCGACCGAGGCGTAGGCATCCATCATCTGTTCGGCGGTGATCACTTCGATCTGGTTGGGGTAGGTGTCCAGGGCATAGCCCGCCGCGATGCGGCTGATTTCCCGGTCATAGGCCTGGATCAGTTCAAAGGTCCACTCGGAGCCGGTGGAAATGGGTTGGCGCTTATGCTCTTTTTTGGCGGTCATGTCACTAACCTGCGCTGGAAGAGTTCACGGAAGACCGGATAGATATCGCCGGCCGAGACCAGTTGCTGCTGGGCGAAGGTGTCGGCAAACGCTTCGCCGATACGCTCATATTCGAACCACAGGGCCTGGTGCTCACGGGGGGTAATTTCGACGTAGGTGTAGTACTGCACGAACGGCATGATCTGGTTGATCAGGATGTCGCGGCAGATGGGCGAATCATCATTCCAGTTGTCGCCGTCGGAAGCCTGAGCTGCGTAAATGTTCCACTCATTGGCCGGGTAGCGCTCGGCCATGATTTCCTGCATCAGCTTCAACGCGCTGGAGACGATGGTGCCGCCGGTTTCCCGCGAGTAGAAGAACTCCTCTTCGTCCACTTCCCGGGCGCTGGTGTGATGGCGGATGAACACTACGTCGATCTTGTCGTAATTCCGCTTTAGAAACAGGTACAGCAGGATGAAGAAGCGCTTGGCGATGTCCTTAGTCGCCTGGGTCATCGAGCCGGACACGTCCATCAGGCAGAACATCACCGCCTTCGAGCTTGGGTTGGGTTGCTTGACCAGCAAGTTGTATTTCAAGTCGAAGGTGTCGAGGAACGGCACGCGGTGAATGCGTGCGCTGAGTTTCTCGATTTCCGCCTCGATTTCCTGGATATCGCCGAAGTTGTCCGGTTCTTCGCGTTTTAAACGCGCCAACTCTTCCTTGGCTTGCTTCAGTTTGGCGCGGCTGCTGCCCGACAGGGCGATACGCCGGGCATGGGCCGAGCGCAGGGTACGGATGATATTGATCCGCGACGGGTTGCCCTCGTTGCTGATCCCTGCGCGTACGGTCTTGAAGGTGTCGGTGCCGGTCAGGTTGCGTTTGACCAGGTTGGGCAGTTCCAGGTCTTCGAACATGAATTCGAGGAATTCTTCCTGAGTAATCTGGAACACGAACTCATCCATGCCTTCGCCGGAATTGCCCGCCTTGCCTGGGCCTTTACCGCCGCCACCGCCTTGGGGGCGCTGGATATGTTCGCCGGTGGTGAATTCCTTGTTGCCGGGGTGCACGACGGTTTGCTTGCCACCACGCCCGTGGTGCAGCACCGGTTCGTCGATGTCACGTCCGGGAATGCTGATTTGCTCGCCATGTTCCATGTCGGTGATGGAACGGCGGCTGACGGCCTCTTCAACGGCCTTTTTGATGTGGTCACGGTAACGCCGCAGGAAACGCTGACGGTTTACCGTGCTCTTGTTCTTGCCATTGAGGCGTCGGTCAATCACATAGCTCATGGGGAGCCCTCCGGGCAGCTTCACATTACAAGCTTCAAGCTGCGAGCTGGAAGCCTAGAGACAAGCGGTCAGCTGCCAGGCCCAGGGCCCGGCAGCAAACGCCCGTCGCTGCCTTACTGTGATTTACGAACCCGCAGGTACCACTCGGAGAGCAGGCGTACCTGTTTGTCGGTGTAGCCACGCTCGACCATTCGAGTAACGAAGTCGTTGTGTTTTTGCTGATCCTCCTTGCTGGCCTTGGCGTTGAAGCTGATGACCGGCAGCAGATCCTCGGTGTTGGAGAACATTTTCTTCTCGATGACCACCCGCAGCTTCTCGTAGCTGAGCCAGGTAGGGTTTTTGCCGTTGTTGTTGGCGCGGGCGCGCAGTACGAAGTTGACGATTTCGTTGCGGAAATCCTTCGGATTGCTGATGCCTGCCGGTTTTTCGATTTTCTCCAGCTCCTCGTTGAGGGCCACGCGGTTGAGGATTTCGCCGGTTTCCGGGTCGCGGTATTCCTGGTCCTGAATCCAGAAGTCGGCGTACAGCACGTAGCGGTCGAAAATGTTCTGGCCGTACTCGCTGTAGGACTCCAGGTACGCGGTCTGGATTTCCTTGCCGATAAACTCGATGTAGCGCGGTGCCAGGTATTCCTTGAGGAAGCGCAGGTAGCGCTCGCGGGTTTCGGCCTGGAACTGTTCCTGCTCGATCTGCTGTTCCAGTACATACAGCAGGTGCACCGGGTTGGCGGCGATTTCGTGCGGGTCGAAGTTGAACACCTTGGAAAGGATCTTGAACGCGAACCGGGTGGACAGGCCGTTCATGCCCTCGTCCACGCCTGCCGTGTCGCGGTATTCCTGGATCGACTTGGCCTTGGGGTCGGTGTCCTTGAGGTTTTCGCCGTCGTAGACGCGCATCTTCGAATAGATATTCGAGTTCTCCGGCTCCTTGAGGCGCGACAGCACGGTGAACTGGGCGAGCATCTTCAAGGTGTCAGGCGCGCAGTGGGCCTTGGCCAGGGAGCTGTTGAACAGCAGCTTGTCGTAGATCTTGATCTCATCGCTGACCCGCAGGCAGTACGGCACCTTGACGATGTAGATCCGGTCGATGAAGGCTTCGTTGTTCTTGTTGTTGCGGAAGGTGTGCCACTCCGATTCGTTGGAGTGGGCCAGCAGGATCCCGGTGAACGGAATCGCGCCCAGGCCTTCGGTACTGTTGTAGTTACCTTCCTGGGTGGCGGTGAGCAGTGGGTGCAGCACCTTGATCGGTGCCTTGAACATCTCCACGAACTCCATCAGGCCCTGGTTGGCCCGGCACAGCGCGCCCGAGTAGCTGTAGGCGTCGGCGTCGTTCTGTGGGAATTCCTCGAGTTTGCGGATATCGACCTTACCTACCAATGCCGAGATGTCCTGGTTGTTCTCGTCACCTGGTTCGGTTTTGGCCACGCCGATCTGGTTGAGAATCGACGGGTAGAGTTTTACCACCCGGAACTGGCTGATATCGCCGCCAAACTCGGCCAGGCGCTTGGTCGCCCATGGCGACATGATGGTGTTGAGGTAGCGCCGTGGGATGCCGAAGTCTTCTTCGAGGATCGCGCCATCTTCCGTGGCGTTGAACAGGCCCAATGGCGACTCGAAGACCGGTGAGCCCTTGATCGCGTAGAAGGGCACCTTCTCGATCAGTTGTTTGAGCTTTTCGGCCAGGGACGATTTACCACCGCCGACGGGGCCGAGCAGGTAAAGGATTTGTTTCTTCTCTTCCAGGCCTTGGGCGGCATGGCGGAAGTAGGAGACGATCTGGTCAATGCATTCTTCCATGCCGTGGAAGTCTTCAAAGGCCGGGTAGCGGCGGATCACCTTGTTGGAGAATATTCGCGACAGGCGCGAATTATTGGCGGTTTCCACCAGCTCCGGCTCACCAATCGCCAATAGCAGACGTTCGGCGGCAGACGCGTAGGTACTGCGGTCCTGTTTGCACAGCTCGAGATACTCTTGCAGCGTGAGTTCTTCCTGCTGTGTGGACGCGAAGCGTTGTTGGAAGTGGCTAAAGATACTCATGACGTCGTCACCTCGCTCGATACGTGGAGCCGACGCCGGGTCAATCAGTCGATGCTGGCAGTCATTGGTGATCAACCAATGGCCGTTTTCCCCCCAAACACCCTGAAACGCTACCGATGACCCGCACGCCGGTGTACCGGCTCTCCCCTGATTCGGATGGCCTGCGCTTAAGGATAGTTCGGAATCCGGGAGGTCAAGGCGGGATACGCAATTAGTTTGGCTGCGCCGTTCGTCAGAAACGGCGCGAGCCCAAGCGTCACGCAGGGTAGCGGGGTGTGAAAAAAATTATTGCGAATCGCTAGAGGCAATTTCTGACGGATAAATCGAACGCCACAGCTCAAAGCCGCCGTCCAGGCTATAGACGTCGGAGAAACCCTGGCTGACCAGATAAGCGGCCGCGCTCTGGCTGGAGTTGCCGTGATAGCAGGCCACGATCACCGGCGCGTCGAGGTCGGCGGCGCGGATGAAGTCGGCAATGTTGTGGTTGTCCAAATGCTGCGCGCCACTGATGTGAGCGTTTGCATAGGTCGGCTGATCGCGGATGTCGACGACCACGGCACCTTGCTTGCGCAGGGCCAGGGCTTCTTCAGGGGGGATACGTTTGAATTCGCTCATGGCGGGCTCCTATGGCTTGGCGGCCGGCAGTGTGACGGGAAGGGTAGGTTCGCACTGGCAGCTCAGGCGCTCGCCGGTGTCGATGTTCATCAGGGTCATGGCGCCGCCCCACACGCAACCGGTGTCGAGGGCAAACACGCCGGGTTCTTCGCACTTGCCTTCAAGGGCAGCCCAGTGGCCAAAGATGATCTTCGTGTCACGGGTCTTGCGTTCCTTGTGCGCGAACCAAGGCTTGTAGCCGGGCAGCGCGGTGTCGGCGCCTTCCTTGCTCTTGAGGTCGAGCTTGCCTTCGGCGGTGCAGAAACGCATGCGGGTGAAGTAGTTGGTGATCACGCGCAGGCGGGCGACACCGGTAAGGTCGTTGTCCCACTTGACCGGCTCGTTGCCGTACATGCCGTCGAGGAAGGCGGTGTACAGGTTGTCATCGGCCAGGGCGCTCTCGACTTCGGCAGCACACTTGAGGGCTTTCTTCAGCGTCCACTGCGGCGGGATGCCAGCATGCACCAGGGCCATATTGCGGCCTTCGTCGTAATGCATGAGTTTCTGCCGACGCAACCACTCCAGCAGCTCGGCGCGATCTGGCGCTTCGAGAATTTCGCGCAGGGTGTCGCCCTTTTTCAGACGCTCGATGTTATCGCCGGCCGCCAGCAGGTGCAGGTCATGGTTGCCCAGCACACACACCAACGAGTCGCGCATCTTATAAAGAAAGCGCAGGGTTTCCAGGGACTCGGGGCCACGATTGACCAGGTCACCCACCAACCACAGTCGGTCGCTGGTCGGGTTGAAAACCACGCGCTCTAGCAAACACTTGAGGGGCGCCAGGCAGCCTTGCAGGTCGCCGACCGCGTACGTCGCCATCAGTGCAGGGCTCCCGGCACTGCGAGACGGAAGGGCGCGATGATGGCGTCGAACAGTTTGCCGTCAGTGGCTTTCATCTGATACGAGCCCTGCATGGTGCCGACCTTGGAGGTCATCACTGTGCCGCTGCTGTAGGTATGGCTGGCGCCAATGTCGATCAACGGTTGCTGGCCGACCACACCGGCACCGCGGACTTCCTCGACCTGGCCGTCGCCATCGGTGATTACCCAGTGGCGCGACAGCAGCTTGGCCGGCACCTGCCCGTTGTTCTTCACCGTGATGGTGTAGGCGAAGGCGAAACGGTTATGTTCGGGTTGCGATTGGTCCGCGAGGAAGCGGGTGACGACGCTGACGTCGATCTGGTAGCGAGGATCGGACATGCAAGAGGCCTTAAAAGCAAAAGCGGAGGACAGCAGATGCGGATCAGTCTAGGCCATCAACAGGGCACTAGGCCAGACATGCTGTTTGGCCTTTAGAGAGCAACGGCCTGACGAGAGCTTTCAGTAAGACGCAGGACAAATGTGGGAGCGGGCTTGCCCGCGAATGCAGTGTGTCAGTCACTGCATGTTTGGCTGAGCCACCGCCATCGCGGGCAAGCCCGCTCCCACAGTGCCGCTTATTCCGCGGCCGGCGCAGGCTGGATCGCGAGCTGGTCGGCCAGGCGCACGAACGCAGCCAGGTCCAGTTGCTCGGGGCGCAGGCTGCCATCGACGCCGGCGGCGTCGATCTCGGCATTGCTCAGCAGGGCCTTGAGCGTGTTGCGCAGGGTCTTGCGGCGCTGGTTGAACGCTTCACGCACCACACGCTCCAGCAGCTTGTGATCCTTGGCCGGGTGCGGCAGCACCGCGTGAGGCACCAGGCGCACGATGGCCGAGTCGACTTTCGGCGGCGGGTTGAAAGCCCCAGGGCCGACGTTGAACAGGTGCTCTACGCGGCAATGGTACTGAACCATGATCGACAGACGGCCCCAATCACCTCCGCCAGGGCCCGCCGCCAAACGCTCAACCACCTCTTTTTGCAGCATGAAGTGCATGTCGCGGATGATCCCGGCGTTGTTCAGCAGGTGGAAAATCAGCGGCGTGGAGATGTTGTAAGGCAGGTTGCCCACTACCCGCAGGCTGTTGGGCGCGGCATTGAGGCTGTTGAAGTCGAACTTCAGCGCATCGCCCTGGTGCAGGTTGAAATTGGGTTTACCGGCGAACTGCTGGTTGAGGATCGGGATCAGGTCCTTGTCCAGCTCCACCACGTCGAGCTGCCCGCCACTGGCCAACAGGCCTTGGGTCAAGGCGCCCTGGCCCGGGCCGATTTCCAGCAGGCGGTCTTCGGGCTTGGCGTGGATGGAGCGCAGGATACGGTCGATGACGCCAGCGTCGTGCAGGAAGTTTTGCCCGAAGCGCTTGCGCGCCCGGTGTTGGTAATGCTCAGTCATATACGGGTCTCGGCCATCTGATAGGCGGTTTCCAGGGCCACGTGCAGGCTGCCGGTATCGATCTTGCCGCTGCCCGCCAGGTCCAGGGCTGTGCCATGGTCGACGGAAGTACGGATGATCGGCAGGCCCAGTGTCACGTTGACTGCGGCGCCAAAGCCTTTGTATTTCAGCACGGGCAGCCCCTGGTCATGGTACATCGCCAGCACTGCGTCGCAGTGCTCCAGATACTTGGGGGTAAACAGAGTGTCCGCAGGCAGTGGGCCACGCAGGTCCATGCCTTCTTGGCGCAGGCGCTCTAATGTCGGTTCAATAATGTCGATTTCTTCATGGCCCAAATGGCCGCCTTCACCGGCGTGCGGGTTAAGCCCGCAGACCAGGATGCGCGGCTGGGCAATGCCGAATTTCTGTTGCAGGTCGCTGTGCAGGATTCGTGTAACGCGCTCCACGCGCTCGGCGGTGATGGCGTCGGCGATATCGCGCAACGGCAGGTGCGTGGTCACCAGGGCCACGCGCAGGCCGCGTGTGGCCAGCATCATCACAACTTGGGCGGTGTGGGTCAGCTCGGCGAGGAATTCGGTATGCCCGGAAAAGGCGATACCGGATTCGTTGATCACGCCTTTGTGTACCGGCGCGGTGATCATGCCGGCGAAGTCGCCGTCGATGCAGCCTTGACCGGCGCGCGTCAGGGTTTCCAGCACAAATGCCGCATTGGCCTTGTTCAGTTGCCCGGCAACCACCTTGGCTGCAAGCGGGGTGTCCCAAACGTACAGGCTGCCCGCAGGTGCCGGCAGGTCGGGCCAGTTGCCCGGTGCCACGTCCAGCAAAGTGACAGCCACACCCAGCTGCGCGGCCCGCTCGAGGAGCAGGTCGCGGCTGGTAATGGCAATCAGGGGGTGTGGCTGAGGGTGCGAGGCGAGCAGCAGGCACAGGTCTGGACCAATGCCGGCCGGCTCGCCGGGTGTTACCGCGAAACGCTGGGGTTTCACTGTGCTGCCTGGTCGGTGCCTGTTTGCTCGGCGCCTGGCAGCTTGATTTCTACGTAGGCTTCGTCACGGATCTGACGCAACCAGGTCTGCAGCTCTTCATCGTATTTGCGGTTACGCAACACGGTCAGTGCTTGTTGCTCGCGGGCCTGAGTGGTGTTGTCGGTGGCGCGACGGCCAAGGACTTCCAGTACATGCCAGCCATATTGGGTCTTGAACGGCTTGGACAGAACGCCTTGCGGCGTATCGGCCATCACTTGCTGGAACTCAGGCACCAAGGCTTTCGGGTCGATCCAGTTCAGGTCGCCACCGTTGAGGGCCGAACCTGGGTCTTCCGAGAAGCTCTTGGCCAGGGTGGCGAAGTCTTCACCGCCTTCGATGCGGTCGTAGATCTTCTGGGCCAGTTCCTTGGTTTGCGCCTCGGTACGGATTTCGCTTGGTTTGACCAGGATGTGACGAACATGCACTTCGTCTTTCAGCGAGGTCTCGCCGCCGCGTTTTCCCAGCAACTTGAGAATGATGAAACCGCCTGGCGTGCGTGCTGGCTGGGTGATTTCACCTGGCTGCATGGCGCTCAGTTCGCGGTCAAACGGAGGTGGCAATTGCGCGGCTTTACGCCAGCCCATGTCACCGCCGTCCAGGGCGTTGTCGCTACCCGATACGGCAATCGCCGTCTGGGCAAAGTCAGCACCGGCTTTCAGGCGGTCATACACGGCCTGGGTTTTTGCGGCGGCTGCATTGAGCTGCTCGGCGTTGGCGCTGTCCGGTGTCGGGATCAGGATGTTGGCCAGGTGCAGTTCTTCAGAAAGCTGCATCTTGCCCACGTCCGATGCCAGGAAGTTCTTCACTTCCTGCTCGGACACCTGAACTCGCTCGGCCACACGGCGCTGACGCACACGGCTGATGATCATTTCGCGGCGGATCTGGTCACGTGCGTCCTCATAGGACAAACCGTCGTGAGCCAGAGCGGCGCGGAACTGGTCAATGCTCATGTTGTTGCGCTGAGCGATGGTGCCAACAGCCTGGTTCAGCTCTTCGTCCGAGATACGGATGCCGGAACGATCGCCGATCTGCAGTTGCAGGTTTTCAACGATCAGGCGTTCCAGCACCTGTGGGTCCAGCACGCTGGTAGGCGGCACGCCGCCACCACGCTTGGCGATGGTTTGCTGAACTTCCTTGACCCGTTGGTCCAGTTGGCTCTGCATGATCACGTCGTTATCGACGATGGCCACTACCTTGTCCAGCTGTTGAACCGCAGCGTGTGCCGATACGGTTCCCAGGAACAGCGCGCCCAGCACTAGCGGGCGCAAGCAATCAGAAAGCTTGGTCTTCACGTTCACGATAACCTTCAATGCCTTTGTCGAGGAAGCTCTCTACCTTGGCGCCGGTCAGGCCGCCGAGTCCTTTGAGGACGATCTGGAAGAAGAGCCCGTGGTCACCCTTTTCGTTAAGCGGGGCGATCTGGCTGTATTCGTCGTTGGAAACCCAGTAACGGTTGATGACGCGCAGTTTCCAGCAGCAGTTGTCGTACTCGAAACCACCGAAGGCTTCCAGTGTACGGTTGCGGGCATAGTCATACTGCCAGCGGGTGATCAGGTTCCACTGAGGAATGATCGGCCACATCATCGAGAAGTCGTGTTGCTGGATTTTGTAGTAATCCTTCACGAAGTTCGCTTGGCCCGGGGTGCCGTAGTCGCCACCGAACTGCCATTTGCCGGTCAGCTGGTTGTACACCACCTGGTCGTTGCGATAGCGGTAACCGAGGTTGACAACCTTGTTGGGGTTATCTTCCGGCTGGTAGTGGAACATCGCGCTGCCGGAGCGAGGGCTGTGGCTTTCGGTGTCCCAGTTGTAATCGGCAGTGGCGCGCCAATCACGGTTGAAGCGGAACTCGTAGTCCAGCGCGATCGGCGACACATCGGTATTTGCGTCGGCGCGGTCGGAAGCCAGGATACCTGGCAGTTGAACCTGGCGATCCTTGAAGTACAGCGCCTGGCCCACGGACACGCGTTGACGCTCGAAGCCGTTCTCTTCGATCCAGCGGCTGGTCACGCCCAGGGACAGCTTGTTCTCGTCGCCGATCCGGTCGTTGCCGCTGAAGCGGTTGTCGCGGAACAGCGAGGCATAGCTGAACGAGTATTCACTGGTGTCGAACACCGGGATATCGCTCTGGTCCTTGTTCGGGACATAGAGGTAGTAGGCGCGCGGTTCCAGAGTCTGGCGATAGTCTTTGCCGAACCAGTTGGTGTTGCGGTCGAAGTACAGGCCGCTGTCTACACTGGCGATCGGAATGGCGCGGTCTTGTGAGCTCTTGAAATTGCCGCCAGCGTAAGGGTTGGCCGCTGTCGCGTTGTTTCGATCAAAAATGATCTGGTCCTTGCCGGTAGAGTCCAGGTCAAGATCGTACTTGGTGTAAACGTACTTGAGCTTCGGCGTAATAAAACCGTAAGTCCAGTTCATCGGGTATTCGACGGCCGGTGCTACGTTCAGACGAGTACCGTTTGCGCGGGTTAAGCCCCTCACATATTCGTCCAGGCGTTGCTCACCCAAACTGCCGTCTGGATTAACTGGGCCGCCGTTTTCGTCGAGAACCCTGCCGCTTCTGAGGTCCCGGTCAAACCGGACGGCTTCAGTCTCGTAGGTAAAGTTCACGCCAGCCGGGTGGTACGGCAACATCCCGTTGAAGGTGATCTGCGGTAGCCGGTTATACGGAGTGATCTGGGAAATCGTCGCCAGTTGGTACGCCTGCAGGTTCAAACGAGCCTGGTAGCTGTCGCCGCGATAGGTCACGGAGCCCTGCTGGTTGACGAAGTCCTGGGTCTGGATGCCTTCCTGGTAGGACTTCAGGTCCTGGTAGTAGAAAGGATCGCTGATCTTGGTGTAATCGACCTGGGTCGACAGACGCGAATCCAGCCCGCCCTTATGCTGCCAGTTGAGCATGTAGCGAGTTTTTTCGTAGTCGGTCTGTTTTTTCCGCTCGTCGCTGTCGTCGTTCAGGTACGCGCCGCCGAACTGGCCTTCGCTGGATTTGGTGAGGTAGCGGAATTCGCCTTCCATCAACAAGCCGCGCTTGGTCATGTACTGCGGGTACAACGTGGCGTCGTAGTTCGGTGCCAGGTTGAAGTAGTACGGCGTAACGAGCGTGAAGCCGGTTTCGCTGCCGGTGCTGAAGCTCGGCGGCAGGAAGCCGGATTGACGACGGTCGTCGATCGGGAAATAGATATACGGGGTGTACAGGATCGGAATGTTCTTGATCCGCAACGTCGCGTTGGTTGCCGTACCGAAACCGGTGGCCGGGTTCAACGTGATGTTGTTGCCTTTGAGCTGCCAGGCGTTGCTGTCCGGCTCGCAGGTGGTGTACGTACCGTCCTTGAGACGGATGATCGCGTTTTCGGCACGCTTGGCGTACAGCGCGTTACCGCGGATACGCGACTTGTGCAGCACGTATTCGGCGTTGTCGATCTGGGCGGCGCCGGTGTCGAGCTGGACCTGGGCATGGTCGCCCACGATCAGGGCGCCGTTGTCGCGCAGACGGACGTCGCCGTTCAGCTCGCCACGGTTCTCGGCCTGATACAGGCTGGCTTCCTGAGCCTCCAGCTGCATGCTGCCCTGGCGCATGACAACGTCACCGGCCAGGGTTGCCACTTGCTGTTCCTGCTCGTAACGAGAGGCCTTGGCACCGATAAAGGTCGGCGCATCGCTCTTGTTCGTCTTGTCGTTCATGCCAGGACGCATCGGCTCGATGTACGCGCCGGAGCAATAAGGACCGGTTTCGGCCAACTGGGCTGCGGTCAGCTTCTCGCGAGGCACCCAGTCCAGGTGGCTGTAGTCGGCGCTGCGCGCACGCAGGCCCCGGCCCTTGGCTTCGGTGACCAGCGCGGTCTTCGGTTCGGCCTCGGCGCTGCCGCCAGCCTCGGCTTGCGCCGTGCTGTTGGCCGAGCTGACGGCTGCGCCGTCATGCACCGGGCGTGGTGGCAACGGGGCTGCGGCCGTTTTTGGCGCGCAATCCCAGGCACCCGAAGCAGAGACTGAGCAGTCATACTGTTCCGCGGCGACCACGAATGAGGTGGCGAAAGGTTGCATGGCCAGCAGACTGCCGGTTACCAGCAACGGAAATTTTCTACGAAACGCGGGGGATTTCAATGCCATCTTATTAGTCCGGGCTTCCTGCGTGCCATCTGCCCGCGGTTTGGGCCGCACGCCTCTCGATGGTCTGAAAAAGATGCGTGATAATAAAGCATGACCCGCTTGACGGCTAGCGCCGTCGGAGACCCTTGTAATGCCCGAGCAAGATCTACGTTTACAACAGCTGAAAGTCTGGCTGGATGAGCAGTTGCCGATCCTTTTCAACGCTCAGGACTGGGGTGCCGTACCACCGGCCACATTGACCGCAGCCAGCAGCGACGCGAGTTTCAGGCGTTATTTCCGCTGGGAGGGCGGCGGTCGAACCTTCGTCGTAATGGACGCGCCACCCCCCCAGGAAAACTGCAAACCTTTCGTCGATATCGCTGATTTACTCGCGAAATCAGGAATAAATGTGCCAAAAATTTATGCAGAAGATTTGCCGCGCGGCTTTCTTTTGCTTAATGACCTGGGCAGAAAAACCTATCTGGACGTGATTGACGAGCAAAACGCCGATCCATTGTTCGCCGATGCCATCGATGCGCTGCTGGCTTTTCAGCAATTGCCGATGGACACGCCGCTGCCCAGCTATGACGTCGCGTTGCTGCGCCGTGAGCTGGAACTGTTTCCGGAATGGTACGTTCGCCGGCATTTGGGTATCGAGTTTGATGCACAGCAGCAGGCTTTGTGGCAGCGCGCCAGCGATCACTTGATCGACAGCGCCCTGGCCCAGCCTAAAGTGTTGGTGCATCGCGACTATATGCCGCGCAACCTGATGATCAGCGAACCGAACCCTGGGGTGCTGGATTTCCAGGACGCGGTCTACGGCCCGGTCACCTACGACATCACCTGCCTGTTCAAGGACGCGTTCCTCAGCTGGCCGAAAGCGCGCGTACGCGAGTGGCAACGTGGCTATTGGGAGCGTGCCGGGCAACTGGGCATTCCCGTGCAGGCCGATTTCGAAGAGTTCCAGCGTGCCAGTGACCTGATGGGCGTGCAGCGTCACCTCAAGGTCATCGGCATTTTCGCGCGCATCTGCCATCGCGACGGCAAGCCACGCTACCTGGCCGACGTACCGCGCTTCTTTGCTTACATAGAAGCAGTGCTGGCAGACCGCCCTGAGTTGGCCGAGCTGGGCGAACTGTTTGCCAGCCTGAGCGAACCCGTCGAGGCGGGCGTATGAAGGCCATGATCCTGGCGGCGGGCAAGGGCGAGCGGATGCGTCCGCTCACGCTGCACACGCCCAAGCCGCTGGTGCAGGCGGGCGGCAAGCGGCTGATCGAGTATCACCTTGAAGCGCTGGCCAAGGCCGGTTTCAGCGAAATCGTGATCAACCATGCCTGGCTCGGCCAGCAGATCGAAAGCTACTTGGGCGACGGTGCGCAGTTTGGCCTTCGTATTCAGTATTCGGCCGAAGGCGAACCGTTGGAAACCGGCGGCGGGATCTTCCAGGCCTTGCCGTTGCTGGGCGACGAACCGTTCCTGGTGGTCAATGGCGATATCTGGACCGACTACGACTTCACCCAACTGCGCCGGCCGCTTCAAGGCCTGGCCCATCTGGTGATGGTCGATAACCCGGCGCATCACCCTTCAGGCGGCGATTTCTACCTGGACCAAGGGTTGCTTCATGATGCAGCGCCCGGTGCCGATAACCTGACCTTCAGTGGCATTTCAGTGCTCGACCCGCAATTGTTCGCGGGTTGCAGTGCCGGTGCCTTCAAGCTGGCGCCGCTGTTGCGGGCGGCCATGGCCAAAGGTCTGGTAACGGGGGAACACATGGCGGGACGCTGGATTGATGTCGGCACGCTGGAGCGCCTGGCGCAGGTCGAAACCTTGCTGACTGCGGAGCAATAAGATGTTGTGGCCAGGGACACTGATTGGTGCCGGGGCTGGCTTTGCCATTGCCAGTATTCCGGGGGCCTTGTTGGGGGCATTGCTGGGGCAGGCGTTGGATCGCCGTCTTCAACTGCAAAGCTGGGCGCAGCTGCGCGAGCGCCTGGGCGGGCGCCCGGCGCTGCGCAACGATGAATTGTTGTTCGTGTTGTTGGGGCGCCTGGCCAAGAGTAATGGCCGAGTGGTGGACGGGCATATCCAACAGGCGCGCCAGGAAATGCGTTCGCTGGACATGACGGAGTCCGCCCAGCGCCGGGCAATTACCGCATTCAATCGGGGTAAATCCGGTTCCGACCGGGTGCGCACTTATCTGCGTGTGCTCAAGGCTCAGCCTCATGCCGCGGAAGGTGTGTTGCGTGCGTGTTGGCGCATGGCCTGGGCGGATGGCAAGGCGGATCACGCCGAACGCGACTTGATCGACCTGTGGGGCAAGTGGCTCGGCTGGACGCCACAACAGTTGCAGGCGCTGGCGGCCGATTACGTGCAGGAACGCAAGCCATTGGCCACTCGCGGCGGAGCCTATCAGGACGCGATGCGGATTCTGGGGGTAACGTCGACCACCGAGCCGGCCGTGATCAAGCGTGCCTATCGCCGCCTGCTCAGCCGCCATCACCCGGACAAGATTGCCGGCACAGGTGCCACCCCCGCGCAAGTGCGCGAGGCGACCGAGCGAACCCGTGAGTTGCATAACGCCTACGCGTTGATTCGCGAGCGCCGGGATTTTCGCTAGCCATCACAAATCCTGAGTTGCCAACTCCATTAGTGTGGGAGCTGGCTTGCCTGCGATAGCGGTGTGTCAGCTAAACAGTTGTCACTGACAGCCCGCTATCGCAGGCAAGCCAGCTCCCACAGCTGATTGGGTTATCAGATCAAGGTTACTCAGCAGCAGCCTGCGGGCTCAACCACCCGCGAACCCGCCGGTACAACTGCTCCTGCTCAGCCGAACTGTTGCCGGGCACAGTCTTGAGTGACACCTGCTTGTAACCCTCATTCTTGCCACGCTTGGCAGCCTGGACCCGCGCCAGTGCGTTTTTGCGCTCCAGGGCACTGTCTTGGTAGAAGACATCCGCCGTTGGCACTTTCAGCGCCGGGGCCAGTTGTTGCAGGTCCGGTTGCCGGGCAGCAGGCGTCTTACCGGCCACCATCACAAACTTCTGCACCTGGGACGGTTGTTTCTCGCTCAGGTAACGCGCCGCCCACCAGGCGCCCGTGCCATGGCCGAGCAGCACCACGCTGCGTGCGCTTTGGGTTTGGGCGAAGGCCACGGCGGCGTCGATGCGGTCGAAAATGCGCTTGGCGTCGGTCTTGTCCTGCTCATCGGTGCCCGGCACCACTGCCGGGTCGGTGCCTTCGGCTTCGGCGCTGGCGGCTTGCTCAATCGGTTTGGCGGCGGTGCTGCCGTCCTTGCTGCTGGTGTCGACCGCAGCTTTAGGCGATT
The DNA here is from genome assembly GCF_009834565.1 of Pseudomonas sp. R76. Taxonomy (GTDB): domain Bacteria; phylum Pseudomonadota; class Gammaproteobacteria; order Pseudomonadales; family Pseudomonadaceae; genus Aquipseudomonas. Next base: position 6,131,864 of record NZ_CP019428.1, on the reverse strand, counting down.
CCATAACGCGCGGTGGCAAGGTGTCGACGTTCACGTCCGGCAGCGACAGGCTCAGCGTGCCCCAGTTGGCGTCAGGCAATTTGCGTCGCAGCGGTGCGATTGCTTGCGGCCAGTCAGCACTTTCGCCGGCGCCCGGCACAATAATCACCACGCCTTCGGGCTCGGCGCTGTTGGCCGGTTTCCACAAGGCCAGGAAGGAGTCGCTGCCGGCCTGCAGTTGTTGCTGCTCATGCTGCGGAATTTGCCGCTCAAGGGCGCTGGCTTCTTCCTGGCTGCGCTCGGGCAGCGGTTGGCGTTCAGCCGGTTTTTCGGCGGCGGGCGCGGGGGCGTCGGCGGCCTGAACAGAAAAGGCGCTGGTAAATAGCAGCGACAGGCACAATGCTGGCAGTGCCGAACGGTGGATAAAGGGCATCGTTAATTCCCGGCCAGAAGTGATTCCAGCAGCCTAATGGGTTGGTCAGTATTTGTCAGTGATGTGAGACGTGGATCATGGGTTTTCGCTGTCTGCTGGTTATCGGCTGTCTGTGCTTTGCCTTGATGGCGAATGCCGCGCCTGCGCCTGCCGCACCGCAAGCGCAGCTCAATGCGCAACAGCGTGAGTGGCTGGCGCAGCACCCGCAATTGCGCGTGGGCCTGGTATTGCAGGCCCCGTACGCACAATACGATCGGCGCCTGCAGCGCTTGTCCGGGGCCAATGTGGAGTTGATGCAGTGGCTGGCCAAAGCGCTGAATATCGAGCTGACCTGGCGCAACTTCCCCAGCCAGGAGCAGTTGGAAGCCGCCGTGCGCGACGGCGAGGTGGATATCGCCCCGGGCCTGCAACAAACCCCGGCCGGCTTGCGTCTGTGGCTGTTCACCGACCCTTATATGCGCGTGCCCCAGCATATCGTCGGGATCCGCGAGGGCGGCGGTGCGGTGGAACTGGAAAAACTCGATGAGTTGTCCCGCGTGGCCGTGCGCATGCCCAGCGCAGTGGCCGATTACCTGCGCAGCACCTATCCCAACCTCAACCTGCAAGGCGTGCCCATGGAGCGCCAGGCCCTGCAATTGTTGGTGAGCCAGCAAGCGCGTTATGCCGTGGTGGATGAGGCGCAGTTGAGCCGCTTGTCCGGTGAGGCCGAGTTTGCCGGGCTGGCGGTGGTCGGTGATATCGGCTTGCCGCAGTTGCTGCGCGTGGCCACCCGTCGTGAGTGGCCGGAACTGGCGAGCATCATGCAAAGCGCCTTGCGCGCGATACCCGCCCGCGACCTCGATCAAATGCACAGTCGCTGGCTGCAACCCAAATACCCACGGCTGAGCGAATCTCCGGGCTTGTGGCAAAACCTCAGCCTGCTCTTGGCGATGTTCTTGCTCGCCAGCCTGGCGGTGGTGTTTTGGCAGCGCCGTCAGCAACGCAGCCTGGAACACGGCCTGCTGGCGGCCCGCGAAGAAAGTGCCGCCCGCGCCGCCGGTGCCGAAGCATTGCGGCTGACGCAGTTCTCTATCGACCAGAGTACGGTCGGCATCTTGTGGGTCAATTGGGACAGCCATGTGCGTTACGCCAACCGTGCTGCCGAAACCATGTTGGGCTATGCCCCTGGCGCATTGATCGAGCGACCGCTGATCGAGGTCGACCCGACCTTGAACATGGACCGCTGGCTCAATGTGTGGAAACGCGCGCGTGCCAGCGAGGACGGCCCGCAAACCTTCGCCACCGATTGCGTGCGCGCCGACGGCAGCATCCTGCCGGCTGATGTGTCATTGAGTTTTCTGCGTTTTGCCGACGGCGAATACCTGGTGGTCTACCTCAACGACGTCACCGAGCGCCGCCGTTACGTGTCGGCGTTGCTGCAAAGCGAAGCACAGTTGCGCGAGCTGTCGGCTCACCTGGAAACCGTGCGCGAAGAAGAAAAGGCGCGCATCGCCCGTGAAGTGCACGATGAGCTTGGGCAGATGCTCACAGTGCTCAAGCTGGAAACCTCAATGTGCGAGTTGGCCTATGCGCAGCTGGACCCAGGCCTGAACGAGCGCTTGCACAGCATGAAGCGCCTGATCGCCCAGCTGTTCCAACTGGTCCGGGATGTGGCCACCGCACTGCGCCCGCCGATTCTCGACGCCGGCATTGGCTCGGCCATCGAGTGGCAGGCCCGTCGCTTTGAAGCCCGCACGCAAATCCCTTGCCTGGTGCAAGTCCCGGATAACCTGCCGGCCCTCAGCGATGCCAAGGCCATCGGCCTGTTCCGTATCCTGCAGGAGGCGCTGACCAATGTGATGCGCCATGCCCAGGCGCATACTGTCGAGCTGACGTTGAGCGTTGAAGGCACCGAACTGCGGTTGACCATCAGCGATGACGGCGTCGGCTTCATCGAAGCCCAGGGCCGCCCGGTATCTTTTGGCGTGGTGGGTATGCGCGAGCGCGTGCTGATGATGGGCGGCCGATTGAGCCTGCACAGCGAATTGGGCGAGGGCACCACTTTGAGTGTCACGGTGCCGTTGGATGCATAACGATAAGAGGAAGCCCCTGTGATTCGCGTATTGGTAGCCGAAGACCACACCATTGTCCGTGAAGGCATCAAGCAATTGATCGGCCTGGCCAAAGACCTGTTGGTGGTCGGTGAGGCCAGCAATGGCGAACAGTTGTTGGAAACCTTGCGCCATGTGCCGTGCGAGGTGGTGTTGCTGGATATCTCGATGCCCGGCGTGAATGGCCTGGAAGCGATTGCGCGGATCCGGGCACTGAATAACCCACCGGCGATTCTGGTGCTGTCGATGCACGATGAAGCGCAAATGGCCGCACGCGCGCTTAAGGTCGGCGCGGCGGGCTATGCGACCAAGGACAGTGACCCGGCGCTGTTGCTCACGGCGATTCGCAAGGTCGCGGCGGGCGGGCGTTATATCGACCCGGACCTGGCCGACCGCATGGTCTTTGAAGTTGGCCTTACCGATACGCGGCCCCTGCATTCGTTGTTGTCGGAGCGCGAGTTCTCGGTGTTCGAGCGTTTGGCCCAGGGCGCCAACGTCAACGATATCGCCCAGCAGTTGGCGCTGAGCAGCAAGACCATCAGCACCCACAAGGCGCGGTTGATGCAAAAACTCCATATCACCTCCCTGGCCGAGCTGGTGAAGTACGCCATGGAACACAAACTCCTATAACCCCCTTGATCGTTCCCACGCTCCGCGTGGTAACGCCTCTTGTGACGCTCTGCGTCACGCTTTGGGACGCAGAGCGTCCTGGGCTGCATTCCCACGCGGAGCGTGGGAACGATCATCCTTCTGACGCTGCGCGTATCTGTTTACGACATAGGCTTTGCCGGCAGACGCTGACGATTGCCGCCGCACTGTTCTGTGCCCGCCATCGGTGTAGGGCGATCCCTACCCCAAACCTTCCATCCGGCTGATGTGATTCTCTCCTGGCCCCCGATTTTCGGGGGCTCGCGCCTGGACTACGCTTGTTCCACAGCAGTCCAAAACAAAAAGGTGCGGGTATGAGCGAGGTGGATTCAAATGATGTGCTGGTCAGCTTTCGTGGCGTGCAGAAGAGCTACGACGGCGAGAACCTGATCGTCAAAGACCTCAACCTGGAGATTCGCAAGGGCGAGTTCCTCACCCTGCTCGGGCCGTCCGGTTCGGGTAAGACCACCAGCCTGATGATGCTCGCCGGTTTCGAGACGCCGACCGCCGGGGAAATCCTGCTGGCCGGGCGCTCTATCAACAACGTGCCGCCGCACAAGCGCGACATCGGCATGGTGTTCCAGAACTACGCGTTGTTCCCGCACATGACCGTGGCTGAGAACCTGGCCTTCCCGCTGTCGGTACGCGGCTTGAGCAAGACCGACGTCAGCGAGCGGGTCAAACGTGTATTGAGCATGGTCCAGCTCGATGCCTTCGCCCAGCGTTACCCGGCGCAACTCTCCGGCGGCCAGCAGCAGCGTGTTGCGCTGGCGCGGGCGCTGGTGTTCGAACCGCAGCTGGTGCTGATGGACGAACCCCTCGGCGCCCTCGACAAGCAACTGCGCGAACACATGCAGATGGAGATCAAGCACCTGCACCAGCGCCTGGGCGTGACCGTGGTGTACGTGACCCACGACCAGGGCGAAGCGCTGACCATGTCCGACCGCGTGGCCGTGTTCCACCAGGGCGAGATCCAGCAGATCGCCGCGCCGCGCACCTTGTACGAAGAACCGAAAAACACCTTTGTCGCCAACTTTATTGGCGAGAACAACCGCCTCAATGGTCGGCTGCACAGCCACACCGGCGAGCGTTGCGTGGTGGAGCTGGCGCGGGGTGAAAAGGTCGAGGCACTGGCGGTGAATGTCGGCCAGATCGGCGGCCCGGTGACTCTGTCGGTGCGCCCGGAGCGCGTCAGCCTCAATGGCTCCAGCGAATCCTGTGTCAACCGCTTCTCTGGGCGGGTGGCGGAATTTATCTACCTGGGCGACCACGTGCGTGTGCGCCTGGAAGTCTGCGGCAAGGCCGATTTTTTTGTGAAACAACCGATTGCCGAGCTGGACCCAGCCCTGGCGGTCGGCGACGTGGTACCGATTGGCTGGCAAGTCGAGCACGTTCGCGCACTCGACCCACTTCTAGAGGCGAATTAATCGCCCCATGGCTTCACCAACCCTGCACGTGGAGAGAACAACAATGTTGAGATCCCTTAAATATTCCGCCCTGGTCATCGGCTTGATGGGCGCGACACAGGCCATGGCAGGCCCGGACCTGACGGTCGTGTCCTTTGGCGGCGCGAACAAGGCGGCCCAGGTCAAGGCCTTCTATGCACCGTGGGAAAGCGCGGGCAACGGCAAGATCGTTGCTGGTGAGTACAACGGTGAAATGGCCAAGGTCAAAGCCATGGTCGACACCAAGAGCGTGTCCTGGGACCTGGTGGAGGTGGAGTCGCCGGAACTGTCCCGTGGCTGCGACGAAGACATGTTCGAGCCGCTTGACCCGAAACTGTTCGGCAATGGCGCCGACTACGTCAAGGGCGCGATTCAGCCCTGCGGCGTGGGCTTTTTTGTGTGGTCCACCGTGCTGGCGTACAACGCCGACAAGCTGACCACTGCACCGACCAGTTGGGCGGATTTCTGGGACACCAAGAAATTCCCGGGCAAGCGTGGCCTGCGCAAGGGCGCCAAGTACACCCTGGAATTCGCCTTGATGGCGGACGGCGTGGCGCCGAAGGACGTGTACAAAGTGCTGGCCGGTAAAGACGGCCAGGACCGTGCGTTCAAGAAGCTGGATGAACTCAAACCGTCGATCCAATGGTGGGAAGCCGGTGCACAACCGCCGCAATACCTGGCCTCGGGTGACGTGGTGATGAGCTCGGCCTACAACGGCCGCATCGCCGCCGTGCAAAAAGAAAGCAACCTGAAAGTGGTGTGGAACGGCGGCATCTACGACTTCGATGCCTGGGCCATTCCTAAAGGCCTGGCCAAGGACCGCGCCGAAGCGGCGAAGAAGTTCATCGCCTTCTCGGTGCAGCCGCAGCAGCAGAAGACCTATTCGGAAAACATCGCCTACGGCCCGGCGAATACCCAGGCCGTGCCGTTGCTGGCCAAGGATGTGCTCAAAGACATGCCGACCACGCCGGAGAACATCGCCAACCAGGTGCAGATCGATGTGAGCTTCTGGGCGGATAACGGCGAGCAGTTGGAGCAGCGCTTCAATTCCTGGGCTGCCAAGTAAGCAGCAACACCGCTAAATCCTTGTGGGAACCGGTAAGTGTGGGAGCGGGCTTGCTCGCGAATGCAGTGTGACAGTCAACACATGAGGGGGCTGATCCACCGCATTCGCGAGCAAGCCCGCTCCCACACAAGCCCGTTCCCATGTGAGATCCGCGTTGTTGGGCAGAGTGCTTTCATTTTCAAGTTCCGGAGTTTGCCATGGTTATCGCCATTCCCAGCCCCACCCTCAAGCAGCGCCTGGCGCGTGCCGAGCGGCTCAATCGCTGGAAGGCCCAGGCCTTGATTGCGCCGCTGGTGCTGTTTTTGCTGCTGGTGTTCCTGGTGCCGATTGTTGCGCTGCTCTACAAAAGCGTCGGCAACCCGGAAGTGGTGGGCGGCTTGCCGCGTACCGTGGTGGCGGTCAAGACCTGGGACGGCCGTGGCTTGCCGGGCGAGCCGGTGTACCAGGCGCTCAGCGAAGACCTGGGCGAAGCGCGCAAAAACCAGACCCTGGGCGACCTGTCCAAACGCTTGAACATGGAACTGGCCGGCTACCGTAGCCTGCTGACCAAAACCGCGCGGGCGCTGCCGTTTACCGACGCGCCGGCCTCTTATAAAGCCGCGTTGGAAAGCCTCGACGAACGCTGGGGCGACCCGGCGTACTGGCAGGCGATCCGGCGTAACACCAGCAGCCTCACGCCGTATTACCTGTTGGCGGCCGTCGATCATCGCATCGATGACCTCGGCGAAGTGGCCCCGGCCACGCCGGACCAGGCGATCTACCTGGACATCTTCGCCCGCACGTTCTGGATGGGCCTGGTGATCACCTTCGTGTGCCTGCTGCTGGCGTATCCATTGGCCTACCTGCTGGCCAACCTGCCGGCGCGCAAAAGCAACCTGCTGATGATTCTGGTGTTGCTGCCGTTCTGGACCTCAATCCTGGTGCGAGTGGCGGCCTGGATTGTGCTGCTGCAGTCCGGTGGCCTGATCAACAGCGCGTTGATGGGCATGGGCCTGATCGATAAACCCCTTGAGCTGGTGTTCAACCGCACCGGGGTTTATATCTCGATGGTGCACATCCTGTTGCCGTTCATGATTCTGCCGATCTACAGCGTGATGAAAGGCATCTCGCCCACTTACATGCGCGCGGCGATTTCCCTGGGCTGCCATCCGTTCGCCAGTTTCTGGCGTGTGTATTTCCCGCAAACCTATGCCGGTGTCGGCGCCGGTTGCCTGTTGGTGTTCATCCTGGCGATTGGTTACTACATCACCCCGGCGCTGCTCGGCAGCCCGAACGACCAGATGGTCAGCTACTTCGTGGCGTTCTACACCAACACCAGCATCAACTGGGGCATGGCCACGGCGTTGGGCGGCTTGTTGCTGCTGGCGACGGTGGTGCTGTACCTGATCTACAACCGGCTGGTAGGCGCCAGTCGCCTGCGCCTGAGCTGAGGAGAATTGGCAATGCTGAGCCCTTATATGTCACCGGTGGAACGGGTGTGGTTCTACAGCTTGCGGATCCTGTGCGGCTTGATCCTGCTGTTCCTGATCCTGCCGGTGCTGGTGATTATCCCGCTGTCGTTCAACAGCGGCAGTTTCCTCGTGTACCCGCTGCAAGGCTTTTCGCTGCACTGGTATCAGGACTTCTTCGCCTCGGCCGAATGGATGCGTGCGCTGAAGAACAGCATCATCGTCGCCCCGGCGGCCACGGTGCTGGCCATGGTGTTCGGTACCCTGGCGGCGATTGGCCTGACGCGCGGCAACTTCCCCGGCAAGGCGCTGGTGATGGCGCTGGTGATTTCGCCGATGGTGGTGCCGGTGGTGATTATTGGCGTGGCCAGTTACCTGTTCTTTGCGCCGCTGGGGTTGGGCAACAGCTTCTTCTCGCTGATCGTGGTGCACGCGGTGCTGGGCGTGCCGTTTGTGATCATCACGGTGTCGGCGACCTTGCAAGGGTTCAACCATAACCTGGTGCGCGCGGCGGCCAGCCTGGGTGCGTCGCCGCTGACGGCGTTTCGCCGGGTGACCTTGCCGCTGATCGCGCCGGGGGTGATTTCCGGGGCGCTGTTTGCCTTCTCGACCTCTTTCGATGAAGTGGTCGTGACGCTGTTTCTCGCCGGCCCTGAGCAAGCGACCCTGCCTCGGCAGATGTTCAGCGGCATCCGCGAAAACCTCAGCCCGACGATTGCCGCGGCGGCGACGTTGCTGATTGCCTTCTCGGTGCTGTTGTTGCTGACCCTTGAATGGTTGCGCGGGCGCAGCGAAAAGTTGCGCACCGCCCAAGTGTAACGGTCGGAACCGGATCAAATGTGGGAGCTGGCTTGCCTGCGATGCTGGCGACCCGGTCATTCAGTGGCACCCAGTTGATGCTATCGCAGGCAAGCCAGCTCCCACATTGACCGGGCCCACCTGACCATTCAGACCCTGAATGCTAGGCAACCCAAAATACCCAGCTACTCTTGTGCCAGCCCATCATTAATAAGAGGCCGCGCACATGAGTACCTCCTCATTCAAGATCGCCCACAAACTGCTGACCGGCGCTGGCGCCATCGAACAGCTGGCCTTTGAACTCACGCGCCTGGATGTGGATAACCCGCTGATCGTCACCGACGCCGCGCTGGTCAAGTCCGGCACCGTGGCGCTGGCGCTGGAACATTTGGGTGAGCGCCCCTATGAAATTTTCGACCGCGTGCTGCCCGACCCTGAAATCGCCATCGTCGAAGACTGCATGCGCGCCTACCGCGAAGGCGGGCATGACGGCCTGATCGGCCTCGGTGGCGGCAGCGCCATCGACATTGCCAAGAGCGTCGCCGCTTATGCCGGTTACCACGGCGAACTGGCGGACTTGTTCGGCGTCGACCAGGTGCCACGCAAAGGCCCGCCGTTGATCGCCATCCCGACCACGGCCGGCACCGGCTCGGAGGTGACCAATGTGGCGATCCTCTCCGACAAAGCCGCCCAACTGAAGAAGGGCATCGTCAGCGATTACTTGCTGCCGGACGTCGCGCTGATCAGCCCGCAAATGACCCTCACATGCCCGCGCAGTGTCACCGCCGCCAGTGGCGTGGACGCGTTGGTGCATGCCATCGAATCGTACCTGTCGCTGAATGCCTCGCCGATCACCGACGCCCTGGCGATTGGCGCGATCAAGCTGATCGCCAGGGCGCTGCCCAAGGCCTACGCCAACCCGGCCAACCTGCAGGCCCGCGACGACATGGCCACCGCCAGCCTGATGGCCGGCATGGCCTTCGGCAATGCCGGCGTGGGCGCTGTGCACGCCTTGGCGTACCCGCTGGGCGGGCGTTTCAATATCGCCCATGGCGTGAGCAATGCGCTGTTGCTGCCCTACGTGATGCACTGGAACAAGCTGGCGTGTGTGGAGCGCATGCAGGACATTGCCCAGGCCATGGGCGTGAACGTCACGGGGTTGAGTGTCAACGACGCCGCTGACCAGGCCGTTGAGGCGATGACGCGACTGTGTGCCGCAGTCGAGATCCCGGCAGGCCTGCGCAGCTTCGGGGTGCCCGAGGACGCAATCCCCGCCATGGCCACGGAAGCGGCGGGCATTGAGCGCCTGATGCGCAACAATCCGCGCAAGCTCAGTGCGGCGGATATCGAGAAAATCTACCGGGCTGCGTATTAACCGTTGAGTTAGGTCACGGTGCGCGCAGCAAAGCATGAGGTATACAATGCGCGCCATCGTGATTTAGCTCAAAAAAGGTGCGTCATGCAGCCCTTCGTTATCGCTCCATCGATTCTCTCCGCCGACTTCGCCCGCCTGGGTGAGGAAGTGGACAAGGTATTGGCCGCCGGTGCCGACTTCGTGCACTTCGATGTCATGGACAACCACTACGTGCCCAACCTGACCATCGGCCCGATGGTCTGCGCGGCGCTGCGCAAATACGGCATCACGGCGCCGATCGATGCGCACCTGATGGTCAGCCCGGTGGACCGTATCGTCGGTGACTTCATTGAGGCCGGCGCGACCTACATCACCTTCCACCCGGAAGCCACGCTGCACGTCGACCGCACCCTGCAACTGATCCGCGAAGGCGGCTGCAAGGCGGGCCTGGTGTTCAACCCGGCCACGCCGTTGAGCGTGCTCGAGTACGTGATGGACAAGGTCGACATGGTCTTGTTGATGAGCGTCAACCCAGGCTTCGGCGGGCAGAAGTTCATCCCCGGCACCCTGAACAAGCTGCGTGAAGCCCGTGCGCTGATCGATGCGTCCGGGCGGGATATCCGTCTGGAAATCGACGGTGGCGTCAACGTCAACAATATCCGTGAAATCGCTGCCGCTGGCGCTGACACCTTCGTGGCCGGTTCGGCGATCTTCAACGCCCCGGACTACCAGGCAGTCATCGACAAGATGCGTGCCGAACTGGCGCTGGCGCGTCCATGAGCGGCTTTGAGCAGCTGTTCCTCGGCAAACTGCCACGGCTGGTGATGTTCGATCTGGACGGTACGTTGATCGATTCGGTGCCCGACCTGGCAGCAGCGGTGGACCAGATGCTGCTCAAGCTGGGGCGCAAGCCGGCGGGGATCGAGTCGGTGCGCATGTGGGTCGGCAACGGCGTGCAGATGCTGGTGCGCCGTGCCTTGGCCAACAATATTGATGCCGAAGGTGTCGATGAAGTGGAAGCCGAACACGCCCTGGAACTGTTCAACGCCGCCTATGAAGACGGCCACGAACTGACCGTGGTTTACCCCGGTGTGCGTGACACGCTCAAGTGGCTGCACAAGCAGGGCGTGGAAATGGCCCTGATCACCAACAAGCCGGAGCGCTTCGTCGCGCCGCTGCTGGATCAGATGAAGATCGGCCGTTATTTCCGCTGGATCATCGGTGGCGATACCTTGCCGCAGAAAAAGCCCGACCCGGCAGCGCTGTTCTTTGTGATGAAGATGGCCAATATCCCGGCCTCGCAGTCGTTGTTTGTCGGTGACTCGCGCAGTGATGTGCTGGCCGCCAAAGCCGCCGGCGTGCAGTGCGTGGCCTTGAGCTACGGCTATAACCATGGCCGGCCGATTGCCGAAGAGTCGCCGGCGCTGGTGATTGATGACCTGCGCTTGCTAATCCCCGGTTGCTTGGGAGCGGGCGCTGAGATAACGTTGCCCGACATCGAACCAACCCCTTCTGGAAACGCCATCGTGGTGGTCACTCGCAAACTCTGGATGAAAGTCATCAAGGCCCTGGCCCGCTGGCGTTGGCGCGCCTGACTGATCCTGGCCGCGCTGCGGCACGTTTGCACACCTGACCGTTTGACCCTCAAGCCACGAGGCACCTCATGATCCGCGAAGAATTCCTGCGTTTGGCCGCTGCCGGCTATAACCGTATCCCCTTGGCCTGCGAAACCCTGGCCGACTTCGATACGCCGCTGTCGATCTACCTGAAACTGGCTGACGAGCCCAACTCCTACCTGCTGGAATCGGTGCAGGGCGGTGAGAAGTGGGGCCGTTACTCGATCATCGGCCTGCCGTGCCGCACCGTGCTGCGCGTGCACGACCATCACGTGAGCATCACGCTGGATGGCGTCGAGATCGAAAGCCATGACGTTGAAGACCCGCTGGCCTTCGTCGAAGCCTTCAAGGCGCGCTACAACGTGCCGACCATCGCCGGCTTGCCGCGCTTCAACGGTGGCCTGGTGGGTTACTTTGGCTACGACTGCGTGCGCTACGTGGAAAAACGCTTGGGCAAGTGCCCGAACCCGGACCCGCTGGGTGTGCCGGACATTCTGCTGATGGTCTCCGACGCGGTGGTGGTGTTCGACAACCTCGCCGGCAAGATGCATGCGATCGTCCTCGCCGACCCAGCCCAGGCCGACGCGTTCGAGCAAGGCCAGGCCGCTCTGGAAGCCCTGCTGGAAAAACTGCGCCAGCCGATCACCCCGCGCCGTGGTCTGGACCTCAGTCGTCCGCCGGCCGCCGACCCGGTGTTCCGCTCCAGCTTTACCCAGGATGACTACGAGCGCGCGGTCGACACCATCAAGGAATACATCCTCGCCGGTGACTGCATGCAGGTGGTGCCATCGCAACGCATGTCCATCGACTTCAAGGCTGCGCCGATTGACCTGTACCGCGCGCTGCGTTGCTTCAACCCGACGCCGTACATGTACTTCTTCAACTTCGGCGACTTCCACGTGGTGGGCAGCTCGCCGGAAGTGCTGGTACGCGTTGAAGACAACCTGATCACCGTGCGCCCGATCGCCGGGACGCGCCCACGCGGTGCGACTGAAGAGGCCGACCTGGCGCTGGAACAAGACCTGCTGAGCGACGACAAGGAAATCGCCGAGCACTTGATGCTCATCGACCTGGGCCGCAACGACACCGGGCGCGTCTCGGAGATCGGTTCGGTGAAGCTCACCGAGAAGATGGTCATCGAGCGGTATTCCAACGTGATGCACATTGTGTCCAACGTTACCGGTGAGCTGAAAGAAGGGCTGACCGCGATGGACGCGCTGCGCGCAATTCTGCCGGCCGGCACCTTGTCGGGCGCGCCGAAGATTCGCGCGATGGAAATCATCGACGAACTGGAGCCGGTCAAGCGTGGTGTGTACGGCGGCGCCGTGGGCTATTTTGCCTGGAACGGCAACATGGACACCGCGATTGCGATCCGCACGGCGGTGATCAAGGACGGCGAGCTGCATGTGCAGGCGGGTGGCGGGATTGTGGCTGACTCGGTGCCGGCGCTTGAGTGGGAAGAAACCCTGAACAAGCGCCGTGCGATGTTCAGGGCGGTGGCGTTGGCGGAGCAGACCCCGCAAAACTGACTGTTGGCGCTGGAAAATGTGGGAGCTGGCTTGCCTGCGATAGCATCACCTGGGTGTACCTGATACACCGAGGTGTCTGCATCGCAGGCAAGCCAGCTCCCACAGTTGTTTTGTGGTGTGCTCTAGACCGTTTTAGAAATCCAGGCTCACCCCGACACTCACCCCTTGCTGGGTCAAATTGTCATCCTTCCTCACGTTATACGCCGCCCGCAGCGCCAGCTCCTGAGTCAGCTTATGGCTGACACCCACACTCAAACGGTCCGAATTGCTGCGTGGCGTGTAGCCGTCCAGCTTGAAGTCGATGCCTGGCACGCTGTTGAGTGACATCTTCACCTTTTGCGTGTCGTTTTCGAACTCATGCTCGTGGGCCACTTCGCCAAACACCTGGGTTTGCGGCGTGACCCGGTAGCTGCCCTGCAGGCCGACGCCGAGGCGCTTGGAGTCGCGTTGTTGATCATCAAAGGTCAGCGCGGTAGAGCGGTTGTCTTTTTCCGAATAGCCGTCCACTTCGACCCGCGCATAGTCGGCGCTAATGAACGGCGACAGGTGCCAGTCGCTGCCGGCTCCGGCGATGTCATAGCCCAACCGGCCGCTCAAGGCCCAGAGCCAGCCGTCGGTGTCGCCTTTTTCCGAGCCTTCGCTCACGCCCAGGGCGAACTTGCGCTTGAGGCTGTCGAAGTCCAGCTTGCCGCCGGTCAGCGCGGCATCGGCCCACCAGTGATTTTGCTGATACTGCGCGAACGCGGTGCCCATGTAGCTGTTGAGCTTGTAGTCCGAATCGCTGGCGCCAGCTTCGAGCGTCTGCCGATACAGGCCGGCTGCTACGCCGACGCGCCAGTTTTCGTCGAGCCGGTAACTGCCGCCGATATTCAGGTTGTAGCCACTGCCGTCACCGCTGGCTGAGCTGCTTTGGTCATCGAAATCCAGGTGCTGGCCGCCACCCGCGACAATTGCGCGCCATTGACCAACCGCTTGCCAGTTACCGTTGTCCGCCTGCCATTGGTTGCGCAGCTCATCCTGGTGGGCGCGCAACGTGCCTTGGGCCATTTCCGGCAGCAGCGTCATTTCCCAGGGCGCCGCGAGCAGTGAATAGGCGTAGTCGGCGATCAAGCGTTGCCCGGCGATGGTGGGGTGGACCGAGTCGTTGTAGATCAGCTTGGTCGGGTCCGGGTTGGTGCCGCCAATGCCGTAGACCGGGTTGGCGGTGCAGCTGTTACCGCTGAAACAGGTGCCGGTGAGGTTCTGCCCGGTCGCCAGGCCAAAGCGCGCAGGGTCGGCGAAGGTTTCCTTCAAGAGCAGCGGAATATTCAGCGGGATGATCTGCGCGTCGATCTGCGACAGGCGCTGCACCAGTGACTGGTTGAAAATGTTGCTCAGGGCCGAACTCGACGCCTGCAGCGGTGTGCCGTTAATGGCGGGCGTCAGGCCGAGGTCGGGCAGCATCCACACCATGATGTAGCGCGCGCCGGCTTGTTGCAGGACTTGGGCGCTGTCCGCCAGGCGCCCACCGGCCGCAACCGCTTGGCCTGGGCTGAGGACGCGGCCCTGCAGGAAGTCATTGCCGCCACCCGAAAGGAAGTACAGCGCGTTGGGATCAGCCCGCCCGCCGTTGGCCGGGAGATAACCCTGACGACTGCGCAGCACCGTGCCGCCACCCGGGTTGCCGGGCGGAATTGCTGCGTCGGAGACCGAGGTGATGGAGTCGAGGATGTTGTCGGTGCGGTAACCGCCGACCGCCCAGTTGTTGCCGTCGGGCAAACCCTGGGCCGCTCGCACCGGTGAGGTGGAGGCATTCAGGTCGTTGGGCGCGACGCCCAGCTTGGTGCCCAACAGGGTTGATGAAACCAGGCCATAGTCGCCCTGGAACGTCGGCCCGGTGCGGTTGGTAAAGCGCAGCGTCGCCCCGGACGAGCCATCGGGAAACGTGCCGGCGTCGGCCAGGCTGTCGCCAAACACGATCATGGTTGAGTAAGGCGACGGCGCCGCCAGTGCCTGAGCACAGGCCAATGACAGGAGGCAGCCGGCCAGGGGCGCGAAAAACGGTGGTCTGAGCATGCAAAAGTCCATTTAGTTGTTTTTGTGTCGGAAGCGAAACATTAGCAATGTAGTGAGGGTTTTCTGCGAAGAAAACAGTTTTTTCCCACAAAGGCTCTGTCGTGGCCCCCGTATTTGCTGCTCCATATTGCACCGCTGGCGAGGCTACGTTACTGTGCCTGAACGTATGAACGAGACCCTCCCCGTGTTGATCATCAGCAAACTCTTGATGCGAGTAGTCAAGGCACACGCCCGTTGGCGTTGGCGCGCCTGACATTTTTCTCTGCCGGCCCGGCCGGACCTGTACCGATTTGCCTTCTTCACCCGTTGTTTGACGCCCCTTGCCGGCTAACCCTGGCAACCGGAACGTGCGTCTGGCAGCGGGTCACTCTCTTGGAAGGCAGTCATTTGAAATCAGTGAATTCAAGAGGTTTGAACCCACATGTTGCTGATGATTGATAACTACGACTCCTTTACCTACAACGTTGTGCAGTACCTGGGCGAGCTCGGTGCCGAGGTCAAGGTGGTGCGCAACGATGAACTGACAGTCGCCGAAATCGCCGCCCTGAACCCGGAGCGCATCGTGGTTTCGCCTGGCCCTTGCACGCCAACTGAAGCCGGTGTGTCCCTGGAAGCGATCAAGTATTTCGCTGGCAAGCTGCCGATCCTGGGCGTGTGCCTGGGCCACCAGTCCATTGGCCAGGCCTTTGGCGGTGATGTGGTGCGTGCGCGCCAAGTGATGCATGGCAAGACCAGCCCGGTGTTCCATAAAGACCTCGGGGTGTTCCACGGCCTGAACCTGCCGGTGACGGTCACCCGCTACCACTCGCTGGTGGTCAAGCGTGAGACCCTGCCCGAGTGCCTGGAACTGACCGCCTGGACCCAGCTTGAAGACGGCTCGGTCGATGAGATCATGGGCCTGCGCCACAAGACACTGAATATCGAAGGGGTGCAATTTCACCCTGAGTCGATCCTGACCGAGCAGGGCTACGAGCTGTTCGCTAACTTTCTCAAGCAGAGCGGCGGCACGCGCTAAGGACTTTCCATGGATATCAAGACTGCCCTGAGCCGTATCGTCGGCCACCTGGACCTGAGCACCGCTGAAATGAGCGATGTGATGCGCGAAATCATGACCGGCCAATGCAGCGACGCGCAGATAGGCGCGTTCATGATGGCCATGCGCATGAAGAGCGAAAGCATCGACGAAATCGTCGGCGCCGTGTCGGTGATGCGTGAGCTGGCCGATAAAGTCGAACTCAAGACCCTCGACGGCGTGGTCGACGTGGTCGGCACCGGCGGTGACGGTGCAAATATTTTCAACGTGTCGACGGCTTCCTCCTTCGTGGTCGCGGCGGCTGGCTGCACCGTGGCCAAGCACGGTAACCGTGCGGTTTCCGGCAAAAGCGGCAGCGCCGACTTGCTGGAGGCGGCCGGTATCTACCTGAACCTGACGCCGGTACAAGTGGCGCGCTGCATCGACAGCGTCGGCATTGGTTTCATGTTTGCCCAATCCCACCACGGCGCGATGAAACACGCTGCCGGCCCGCGCAAGGACCTGGGCCTGCGCACCCTGTTCAACATGCTCGGCCCGCTTACGAATCCGGCCGGCGTGAAACATCAGGTAGTCGGCGTGTTCAGCCAGGCGCTGTGCCGCCCGTTGGCCGAAGTGTTGCAACGCCTGGGCAGCAAACACGTGCTGGTGGTGCATTCCAAAGACGGCCTGGACGAATTCAGCCTGGCGGCGCCGACCTTTGTGGCGGAGCTGAAGAATGACCAGGTCACTGAGTATTGGGTCGAACCCGAAGACCTCGGCATGAAAAGCCAGAGTTTGCATGGGCTGTCGGTGGAAAGCCCGGCAGCCTCACTGGAACTGATCCGTGATGCCTTGGGGCGTCGCAAAACGGAAAACGGCCAGAAAGCGGCAGAAATGATTGTTCTGAATGCTGGCGCTGCACTTTACGCGGCGGACCACGCCTATAGTCTTACAGAAGGTGTCGCCTTGGCCCACGATGCATTGCACACCGGTCTGGCTCGCGAAAAGCTCGAAGAGCTGGGAGCATTCACCGCTGTATTCAAGATGGAGAATGAAGGATGAGTGTGCCGACCGTTCTGGAAAAGATCCTGGCCCGCAAGGCTGAAGAAGTTGCTGAGCGCCGCGCGCGCGTCAGTCTGGCCGAGCTGGAAGCCCAAGCGAAGGCCGCCGATGCGCCGCGTGGTTTTGCCAAGGCCCTGATCGCTCAGGCCAAGCTCAAGCACCCGGCAGTGATCGCCGAGGTCAAGAAAGCCTCGCCGAGCAAAGGCGTGATCCGCGAGCACTTTGTGCCGGCCGAGATTGCTGCCAGCTATGAGAAGGGCGGCGCAACCTGCCTGTCGGTGCTGACTGATATCGACTACTTCCAGGGATCCGACCTGTTCCTGCAACAGGCCCGCGCCGCGTGCAAGTTGCCGGTGATCCGCAAGGATTTCATGGTCGACCCGTATCAAATCGTTGAAGCCCGTGCCCTGGGCGCTGACTGTGTGCTGCTGATCGTCTCCGCACTGGATGACGTGAAGATGGCTGAGCTGGCGGCCGTGGCCAAAAGCGTCGGCCTGGATGTGCTGGTGGAAGTCCACGACGGCGACGAGCTGGAGCGTGCACTGAAAACCCTCGACACACCGCTGGTGGGCGTCAATAACCGTAACCTGCACACGTTTGAAGTCAGCCTGGAAAACACCCTCGACCTGTTGCCGCGTATTCCGCGCGACCGTCTGGTGATTACCGAGAGTGGCATCGTCAACCGCGCCGATGTGGAGCTGATGGAAATCAGCGGTGTGTATTCGTTCCTGGTCGGCGAGACCTTTATGCGCGCCGAGAACCCAGGGGCGGAACTGCAGCGTCTGTTCTTCCCCGAGCGTGGTGTGGCGGTCAGCGGCTCCACATTAGACTGATTTGGAATACGGTCGATGTGGCAGCTGGTTTGTGTGGGAGCTGGCTTGCCTGCGATAGCATCACCTGGATTGGGCTGAAAGACCGAGTTGCTTGCATCGCGGGCAAGCCCGGCTCCCACACAAGCCCGCTCCCACAGTGGGTTTGGTGTTTATCTAGATAGGCAGGTGTTTGATGATCAAGCCAGTCGCGATGACCGTCGAAGCAGGCCTCGCTGCCGAGCAAGACCTGCTGGCCGCCGTTTGCGCGGGTGAGCAGGAATTCGGGCTACTGTTCTGGCAGCCCAGCGATCAAGCACTGGTCATGCCGCGCCGCTTGAGTCGATTACCCGCCTTTGACGCCGCCAGCCAGGTATCAGCCGATGCCGGTTGGCCGGTGTTGCTGCGTGAAACCGGCGGTGAGCCGGTGCCGCAGTCTGCCGCGACCGTCAATATCGCCCTGGTGTACGCGCCGCCGCGCAGCGAAGGCGATCAAGGCCGTATCGAAACTGGCTACCAGCGTTTGTGCCAGCCGATCTGCGACTTGTTGATCGAGCTGGGCGGCGATGCGTCCGTCGGCGAAATCGACGGTGCGTTCTGCGACGGTCGCTACAACGTCAACCTCAATGGCCGCAAGATGGTCGGCACCGCCCAGCGTTGGCGGCAGAGCGGTGGCCGCCCGGTGGGGTTGGTGCACGGTGCGTTGTTGCTGGATAACGATCGCGAGGCATTGATTGCAGCGGTCAACCGTTTTAATGAAGCCTGTGGCCTCGACCAGCGAGTACGTGCCGACAGCCATATCGCGCTGCACGAAGCGTTTGCCGCGCCGGATGCGATCAGCCGGCTGGATACCTTGTACCGTCAAATGCTGGCCGGCTTCCTGCCGGGTTAACGCGTACCGAACACCACCATTGTTTTGCCTTTGACGTGCACCAGGTTGCGTTCTTCCAGGTCCTTGAGCACGCGCCCGACCATTTCCCGTGAGCAGCCGACAATGCGCCCGATTTCCTGGCGCGTGACTTTGATCTGCATGCCATCCGGGTGAGTCATGGCGTCGGGCTGTTTGCACAGCTCCAGCAGGCAACGGGCCACGCGGCCGGTGACGTCGAAGAACGCCAGGTCGCCGACTTTGCGCGTGGTGTCGCGCAGGCGCTGGGCAATCTGACCGCTCAGGGCGTAGAGGATGTCGGGATCGTGCTGGGCCAGTTCGCGAAACTTCGCGTAACTGATTTCGGCAACTTCACACTCGACCTTGGCGCGCACCCAGGCGCTACGCTCCTGCTCTTTGCCCGCTTGTTCGAACAGCCCCAATTCGCCGAAGAAATCGCCAGTATTGAGGTAGGCGATGATCATCTCGCGGCCGTCTTCGTCCTCAATCAGGATGGTGACCGAGCCCTTGATAATGAAAAACAGTGTTTCGGAACGTTCGCCCGCGCAGATGATGTTGTGCTTGGCCGGGTGACGTCGGCGCTGGCAGTGCATCAACAGCTTGTCGAGATTCTTGATCTTGGGTGTGGGAGTAAGAGCAACCATGGTTGTATCCCGGAAAGACTGCACGGTGTGGTTGGATTTATTTTTTTATCCAGCGGTGTCGGCATTGATACACGCTGTACAAAGGATGGCAATGCGCCATTGAATTGGCGCCAGCTTACCAGACACATTCTGCCTCGATTGGGGAATTTTCCGACCAAACGCGGTCATTGATCGATTTCATGCAGGGCGCTGCTGTTTCAGGGGCCTGTGCTAAGCTGGCGACCCTTTTTTAGCAGTGGAGTCTGGGCGATGAAGGCACGCATCCAATGGGCGGGCGAGGCCATGTTCCTCGGTGAGTCGGGCAGCGGCCATGTTGTGGTCATGGATGGCCCGCCGGAAGCCGGTGGCCGAAACCTGGGCGTACGCCCGATGGAAATGCTCCTGCTGGGTGTCGGCGGTTGCAGCAATTTCGACGTGGTCAGCATCCTGAAGAAATCCCGTCAGGCCGTGGAAAGCTGCGAAGCCTTCCTGGAAGCCGAGCGCGCCACTGAAGACCCCAAGGTGTTCACCAAGATCCATATGCATTTCGTGGTGAAGGGCCGGGCGCTGAAGGAAGCCCAGGTCAAGCGGGCCATCGAGCTGTCGGCTGAGAAGTATTGCTCGGCGTCGATCATGCTCGGCGCGGCCGGTGTGGCCATCACCCATGATTACGAAATCATCGAGTTGGGTTGATCGCCAATCGGCAAAAAAGAAGGGCGCCTTGCTGGCGCCCTTTTTTGTGGCTCAGATTTGTTGCACTTATATTCGATAGGTGCTTTTGGTCATGACCTTGGCCAACAGGCTCATGCCAAACCTGACCGGCGCCGGGAAGCGGAAGCCGCCGGCGTCCAGCGCGCTGTCTGCGTGATGTTCTTCATCAATGCGCATCTGCTCGAGAATGGCGCGAGACTTTTCGTCTTCGGCCGGCAGTTGCTCGAGGTGTTCATCCAGATGCTTGCACACCTGATGTTCCGTCGCAGCGACAAACCCGAGGCTGACCTTGTCGCTGATCAAGCCGGCAGCGGCGCCGATGCCAAACGACAAACCGTAAAACAATGGGTTCAGCACGCTGGGGTGGCTGCCCAACTGACGAATGCGTTGCTCGCACCAGGCCAGGTGGTCGATTTCTTCTTCGGCCGCATGTTCCATCGCCGCGCGCACTTGCGGCAGCTTGGCGGTCAGCGCCTGACCCTGGTACAACGCCTGGGCACAGACTTCACCGGTATGGTTGATGCGCATCAGGCCGGCGACGTGGCGGGTGTCGGTCTCGCTCATTTGCGCATCCGGCTGCACGATGGCGGGCGATGGGCGGTACGGTTGGCCGCTGAACGGCAACAGTGTGCGCATGGCCATGTCGGCTTGCAGCAACAGACGGTCTATCGGCGAGTAGTGACGTTGGGTAGTCATGCTGACCTCCGGGAGGAATCTCGGCGGCCAGTTTACCGCAAGAGAGGGTGATGCGTTTGCGCTGAGTCAATTTGCCCTTGTGGCGAGGGAGCTTGCTCATGTCCGACGGCGAAGCCGTCGCAAGCTCCCACGAAGACTCAGCCCGGTGGCCAGTTCATCTGGCGTTGACCCAGCACATGCATATGGATGTGGTAGACGGTCTGTCCACCTTCTTCATTGCAGTTCATCACCACGCGGAAACCCTTCTCGCAGCCTAGCTCCACTGCCAGCCGCTGGGCGGTGAACAGAATATGGCCAGCCAGGGCTTTGTCTTCTTCGGTGAGGTCAATGAGGGTGCGAATGGGCTTTTTCGGGATAACCAGAAAATGCACCGGCGCCTGCGGGGCGATATCGTGGAAGGCGAGGACTTGGTCATCTTCATAGATGATCTTCGCCGGTATTTCCCGGTTGATGATCTTGGTGAACAGAGTATCCACAGCTGTTTCTCCATGGTGAAAGTGCAGGGGAGTGTAGCCGGGCGGTCAGCGTGGGCAATAGGCCTTGTTGATCGCGCCGGCAATCTTGCGCGTCAGCCAGCGTGGGCTGAAACGTGGGCTGAATGCCAGCCAGCGGTTACGTCGCCCTGGAATGATGATGGCTTTGTTTTTTTCCAGCGCCCGAACGGTGTAGAGCGCGACTTCTTCCGGGCTCATCAGTTGCTGGCTTCGGTCGAGTTTGGCCGTGTCCATTTGCGCAGTGCCGAAGAACGCCGTGCGCGTAGGGCCAGGGCAAAGCACCGAGACCTTGATGCCGCAAGTCTTCAGTTCTTCACGCAGGCCTTCGGAGAAGTGCAGCACATACGCCTTGCTGGCGTAGTAGCTGCTCATCCACGGGCCCGGTTGAAAGGCTGCGACCGAGGCAACGTTGAGAATCTGGCCTCCGCCGTGCAGCGCCATGGCATTGCCGAGGGCGTGACACATGCGGGTCAGGGCCAGGATGTTGACCTCAATCAGGTCTTGTTCGGTCATCCAGTCCTGGGCCAGGAACGGCCCGCTGGTGCCGATGCCGGCGCAGTTGACCAGCAGATCGATCTGCCGCTCGCCTTCTTCAAGCTCCAGCAGGAACCCGGACAAACGCAAGGGTTCGCCCAGGTCGCAGGCCCGAAACAGCACCTCGACGCCGAAGCGTTGAGTCAATTCGAGTGCAATGCTTTCCAACTGATCACGCTGGCGGGCCACCAGAATCAAGCTGCGGCCGCGACGGGCCAGTGCTTCGGCCAAGGCCAGGCCGATGCCGCTGGAGGCACCGGTGATCAGAGCGTAACGGGTCATGCCTTTCTCCATCGCAACGCCGCCGGGCCTGTGACAGAGGCATCACAGGCGGCGGGCGTTTCTTCACTGTTCTGGAGAGTCTACAGGTTCGGCCGTGTCCTCAGCACTTTGCGCGCCTTCTTCTTCATCAACGATCACGCTTTGATCGGCGTCGTCATCGGCGTTGATGGAGCTGCTTTCGTAGCTGCTGTCCATGTTGGCTTCGAGCTGATTCAAGTAGCCGTTCATGCCCAGCGTAACCACGATGGCGAGCATCACCGGAATGAACGCCAGCCACAGCGTGGCCAATACTTTTACCGCCGTGGAGTTACGCGGTGGTGGAGGGCCGTACTGGTTGGCGCCGGTATTGCCCGGCAATACCATCAGCAAGAGTGGGAAAATACTGTTTACGAAGGGCACCAGGTTCAGGAAGTACAGCCAGCCGGACCACCCGAGGTCGTGCAGACGCTGCACACCGATTTGCACGCTGACCCAGACAATCGCCACAAACAACGCAAAACCCAGCAGCGAACCGAGAATGATGCCTGCCGTCGGCGAAGCGGTTGCCACGGCGAAGCCTGCGGTGGAAATGATGCCCCCGGCCACGAGCATGGCGATGGTCAACACCAGCGTCCAGGCGAGGTAACGCAGACGGCCGATGCGCCCGTGGATGGTGAAAACCTTGAGCGTCGAGAATTCGCCAGTGTGGTCACCCACAGCCGCACGCGGCGGCGCATAGGGCGAAGCGGCGGGGCGCGAGAAGTCGGCGCTGCCTGAATCCGTCTCGTGCGCTTCAGCCAGGCTGAATGCCACGGGTTGCTCAGGCTCGATGCGTGCGTCGAGCCCGGCGTTTTTCAGCGCGGTGAGGTAAGTGTCGGCATCGGAGCGCGACAGGTCACGCTTGAGCGCAACCGGGCGGCCGGTGAAGAGTTTTTCGATAGCCTCTACGTCGCTCTTGAACAGCTCGGCGAGGTTCAGTTTGGCGGTGGTGCTTTCGACACCCGGGAGCAAGGCTCCGTCAAACACAATCTTGAAACGGTTGTCGCTCATGCGGGCATCCTTGTCACTTGATCAGGAAGGGGAGTGCAGGTCGGCTTTTATCAGCAGACCCGGCGATTGTCAGCGTGGCCATTGTAACTGGGTGGCCTGCTCGCGCGCCTTGCGATATTCGGCATCCAGGCGCGCAATCAGTTCATCGACGCTGGGCAAGTCATCAATCTCACCAACGCCTTGACCGGCTGACCATACAGTCTTCCAGGCCTTGGCCTCGTCGCTCAACGGTTTGAGCTTGGAGCCGAAGTTGACCTCACCTTTGCCCTGCAGGGCAGCGAGGTCGAAGCCGGCGTTTTCCAGGCTCTGGCGCATAAAGCTGGCGGGTACGCCGGAGACTGCGGGAGTGTGCACGATGTCGGCGGCGCGCGATGTGAGCAGCATCTCTTTATAGGCATCCGGGGCGTGGCTTTCGGTGGTGCCGATAAAGCGCGTGCCGAAATAGGCGAGGTCTGCGCCCAGCAACTGGGCGGCGAGGACTTCGTGCCCATGGTTGAGGCAGCCGGCCAACAGCAGGGTTTTGTCGAAGAACTGGCGAATCTCGGCGATCAGCGCGAACGGGCTCCAGGTGCCGGCATGGCCCCCGGCGCCTGCAGCCACGGCGATCAGGCCATCGACGCCGGCTTCTGCCGCTTTTTCGGCATGACGCCGCGTGGTGACATCGTGAAACACCAGGCCGCCGTAACTGTGCACGGCATCCACCAGTTCCTTCACCGCGCCCAGGCTGGTAATGACGATCGGCACTTTGTGTTCCACGCAGATCGCCAGGTCAGCTTCCAGGCGCGGGTTGCTGTTATGCACGATCAGGTTCACGGCATACGGCGCGGGGTTGTCCAGCTGCGCCAGGCCCGCTTCGATTTCTTCCAGCCAGGCCTTGAAACCACTGCTTTCGTGCTGGTTGAGGGCCGGGAAACTCCCGACTACGCCATTGCGGCAGCAGGCCAGGACCAGTTGCGGATTGGAAATCAGGAACATCGGCGCCACCACGACAGGCAGGCGCAGACGTTGTTCAAGAGAAGCGGGCAGCGACATTGGAGGTACCCCGTGTAATTGAAGTTAGAACGGTTTGACCACGACCAAAATTACGATAGCCAGCAATATCAGAACCGGCACTTCATTGAACCAGCGATAAAAGACATGGCTGCGGGTGTTTTCGCCACGGGCAAAGCGTTTTACCTGTGCGCCGCACATATGGTGGTAGCCGATCAGCAGCACGACCAGGGTCAGCTTGGCATGGATCCATGCGCCGGATTGAAAGATGGCAGGGTTGAGGTAGATCAGCCAGCCGCCGAAGATCAGGCTGGCGATCATCGCCGGGCCCATGATGCCGCGGTAGAGCTTGCGTTCCATGACGCTGAAGCGTTCTTTGCTGACGGTGTCCTCGCTTTGCGCATGGTAGACGAACAGGCGTGGCAGGTAGAACAGCCCGGCAAACCAGCAGACGATGCTGACAATGTGGAAGGCTTTGATCCATAGATAGAGCATTTCTAGTTATTCCCAGGTTCACGGTAACTGAAGATAGTAGTGGCTCATGCGCCCGTACGTCACGTTGACGGTTGTCGCAGGACGATACGGCCCCTATTATCGACGGCTTTCCAGTGGGTTCGTTGAGGGCAGGTTTATGGTCAAGGTCGGTATCGTCGGCGGCACGGGTTACACCGGTGTCGAATTGCTGCGTCTGTTGGCTCAGCATCCGCAAGCTGAGGTGGTGGTTATTACCTCCCGATCCGAGGCCGGGCTGGCCGTGGCCGATATGTACCCGAACCTGCGAGGCCACTACGATGGTCTGGCGTTCAGCGTGCCGGACATCAAGACACTGGGCGCCTGTGATGTGGTGTTCTTTGCCACGCCTCACGGCGTAGCTCACGCACTGGCTGGCGAACTGCTGGCCGCCGGCACCAAGGTCATCGACCTGTCGGCCGACTTCCGTCTGCAGGACGCTGATGAGTGGGCCAAGTGGTACGGCCAGCCACACGGCGCACCCGAATTGTTGGAAGAGGCGGTGTACGGCCTGCCGGAAGTCAATCGTGAACAGATCAAGCAAGCGCGCCTGATCGCCGTGCCGGGTTGCTATCCAACCGCGACGCAGCTGGGTTTCCTGCCGTTGCTGGAAGCGGGTCTTGCGGATACTTCGCGCCTGATCGCCGACTGCAAGTCGGGCGTCAGCGGTGCTGGTCGTGGTGCTGCTGTAGGTTCGCTGTACTCCGAGACGTCGGAAAGCATGAAGGCCTACGCGGTAAAAGGGCATCGCCACTTGCCGGAAATCCGCCAGGGGCTGCGTCGCGCTGCCGGCAAAGACGTGGGCCTGACCTTCGTGCCGCACCTGACGCCGATGATCCGTGGTATTCACTCAACCTTGTACGCCACCGTGGTCGATCGCTCGGTAGACCTGCAAGCCTTGTTTGAAAAACGCTATGCCAATGAACCGTTCGTCGATGTCATGCCGGCCGGTAGTCACCCGGAAACCCGCAGCGTGCGCGGTGCCAATGTGTGCCGTATTGCCGTGCACCGTCCACAGGATGGCGACTTGGTCGTGGTGCTGTCGGTGATCGATAACCTGGTCAAGGGCGCGTCGGGCCAGGCGGTGCAGAACTTGAACATCCTGTTCGGCCTGGATGAGAAGCTGGGCTTGTCCCACGCAGGCATGCTGCCGTAAGGCTTGGCTGGCGCTGTGCAAAAGGCCCGTTGATCGGGCCTTTTGTGTTTTTAATGGCGGCAGCGCAGATTGATATACCGTAACAATAGTTGACCGCTTTTCTAGGAGAAGCGGATAATGCCCGGCATTACGCATATGGCGGCGGTACGCCGGGAGATTATCAGCATGAGCGTTGAGTCCTTCACCCCCACGGCTTTGCAATTTACCCATGGTGCTGCGCACAAGGTGAAGAGCCTGGTCGATGAAGAGGGTAATGATCGCTTGAAGCTGCGCGTATTTGTTACGGGCGGCGGTTGTTCAGGGTTTCAGTACGGTTTTACCTTCGATGAAGATGTAGCCGATGACGACACCATCGTTGAGCGCGAGGGCGTCAGCCTGGTCGTGGACCCGATGAGCTTCCAATACCTGGTAGGTGCCGAGGTGGATTACCAGGAAGGTCTGGAAGGTTCGCGTTTCGTGATCAAGAACCCTAATGCCACCACGACTTGTGGTTGCGGGTCTTCGTTCTCGATCTGATCGACAGCGGATGCAAAAACGCCGCTTGGCTTTGATAGGCCAAGCGGCGTTTTGCTGTCTGCGGATTATGAAGGCGTCAGGCCGGGTAGATCGCGCCTAATACCCGCAGCCCCTGGGCGCCGGTGACGCTGGGGCGGTTGGCGGCAATGCCTTCGAGGCAGCAATGCGCCAGCCAGGCGAAGGCCATGGCTTCAACCCAGTCTGGATCGACGCCGTGGGTGGCCGTGCTGCTGACCTGGGTGGAAGGCAGAAGCGCCGCCAGACGGCTCATCAGCGTGGCGTTATGCGCGCCGCCGCCACAGACCAGTAGCGTTTCAGTCGCTGACTGTGCGGTTTGCAGGGACTCAACGATGGTCAATGCCGTCAGCTCAAGCAGGGTTGCTTGTACATCCTGGGGTTCAAATGCCGGCAATCTGCCAAGGTGCTGTTGCAGCCATCCCAGGTTGAAGACTTCACGCCCGGTGCTTTTCGGGCCTTTGGTCAGGAAGAAGGGGTCGCTGAGCAGGGCATTGAGTAGTTGAGACTCGACCTTGCCACTGGCGGCCCACTGGCCGTCGCGATCAAAGTGTTCGCCGCGCTGCTGGTGAATCCACGCATCCAGCAAAACGTTGCCCGGGCCGCAGTCGAAGCCGGCTACCGGTTTGCCGGTCTCGATCAGGCTGAGGTTGCTGAACCCGCCGATGTTTAGCACCGCACGGTTGCCGCTGCGCTCACCGAACAAGGCTTCGTGAAAGGCTGGCACTAAAGGCGCACCCTGGCCACCGGCGGCAACGTCGCGGCTACGGAAGTCGCTGACCACGGTGATGTTTGTCAGTTCGGTGAGCAGCGCCGGGTTGCCGATCTGTACGGTAAAGCCCCTGGCAGGCTCGTGGCGGATGGTCTGCCCGTGGCTGCCAATCGCGCGAATGTCCTGGGGTTTAAGGTTCTGTTGTTGCAGTAAGGCATGAATACCTTGAGCGGCAAGCGTCACCCACTGTTGCTGGGCAATTGCAGAGCGGGCGATTTCGTCCGGGCCGCTGGCGCACAGGCTTAGCAGCTCGGTGCGCAAGCTGTCGGGCATCGGGATGTAGTGTGTGGCGATCAAGTTGATCGCTGGGCCTTGTTCGATCAGGGCGATGTCCAGGCCATCGAGGCTGGTCCCGGACATCACACCTATATAGAGCGGCATGCCTTAGCGCTTCGCCGAAGCCAGAAGGGTGGAGCGCTCCTGGTCCATGCGCGCCATCAACGGCTGGCTTTGTTGCAGGAAGCGCGCGCGCTCGGCCTTGGCGATCGGGTCGGCCATCGGCAACTTCTGGCCCAATGGATCGACGTGGACGCCGTTCACCTGGAATTCATAGTGCAGGTGCGGGCCGGTGGACAGGCCCGTGGTGCCGATATAGCCAATAACCTGGCCTTGCTTAACGTTGCTGCCGGTCGACACGCCCTTGGCGAACCCTTGCATGTGGCCATACAGCGTGCGGTAAGTGTTGCCGTGCTGGATGATCACGGTATTGCCGTAGCCGCCGCGGCGCCCTGCGAGCAGAACCTTGCCGTCACCGGCTGCTTTGATCGGCGTGCCGCGTGGCGCTGCATAGTCGACGCCTTTGTGGGCGCGGATCTTGTTCAGGATCGGGTGCTTGCGGCCCATCGAGAAGCGCGAGCTGATGCGGGCGAAATCCACCGGGGTACGGATGAACGCCTTGCGCATGCTGTTGCCGTCAGCCGTGTAGTAGCTGCTGTTGCCTTGTTTGTTGGTGTAGCGAACGGCGGTATAGGTCTTGCCGCGGTTGGTGAAGCGTGCGGACAGGATATTGCCGGTGCCGACGACTTTGCCGTTGGCTACTTTCTGCTCATAGATCACGTCGAATTCGTCGCCCTGGCGAATGTCCTGGGCGAAGTCGATGTCGTAGCCAAACACACTGGCCATGTCCATGGTCATGCTGTGGGACAAGCCGGCGCGTGCAGCCGATTGTGACAGCGAGCTATTGATTACGCCGTGTACGTAGGCGGAGCGCATCACCGGTTTGGTGGTGACACGGTTGAACGCGAAGCCTTTGGCACCCTTGGTCAGGGTGATGGTTTCGAGATCGCTGACGCTGCTGTGCAGGTTGTTGAGTTGGCCGTTGGGCGCCAATTCGAACTCAAGCTTCTGGCCGTGTTTGAGCTGGGTGAACTGCTTGGCTTGTTTATCGCTGGCCAGCACCTCATTAACAGTAGCAGCAGGCAATCCGACCTTTTCGAACAGCGTTGACAGCGTGTCGCCTTTGGCCACGATCACTTCGCGATGCAGCGGGTTCTTGGCTGCGACTGCGGCTGGCTGCTCTTGAGTCGCTTGCTTGGTGTCTTCGGGCGTGCTTTCTATCTGTGCGAACGGGGATTCAACAGGTGCATTTGTGGCTTGTTGCGCGTCGGCAGCGTCTTGATCTTGTGTCAGTTGTTCAACTGGACTTTCCAGGTCAAGGCTCAGGGATGTTCGTTTGGCTTCTACGTCACTGGAAGGGAATACCAGGAGTGCCAGGCTGAGAAGGGCGGCGATACCACTTGCGGCGAGCAGGTGGGTCTTCGGGTAAAGCGGCGGCGCTTTAGACGGTTCTGTGGTCATAAGTAATTTTGACTTTGAAGATGAAATGGAAAAGATGAATGACATGATGAAGATGAAATAACTGTATAAAATATAACCAAATCATCTGTGGCGCAAGCTCGCGAACGCTGGGCTTGCTGAACGGTGTCCGTGCGCAGGGCAAAACTTGTAATTAGTCCCTGATCTTGTATGGTTGGTTCCCTTTTGAATCTGAGCCTTGCGGGTCTGTTATGAAGTCGGTTGAAGAGCAGCTAGCGCTGATAAAACGTGGTGCGGAAGAACTGTTGGTCGAGGCCGAGCTGATCGAAAAGCTCAAGCGTGGCCAACCCCTGCGTATTAAGGCTGGCTTCGATCCGACGGCGCCGGATCTGCACCTGGGTCATACCGTGCTTATTAATAAGCTGCGCCAGTTCCAGGAGCTGGGGCATCAGGTCATCTTCCTTATAGGTGACTTCACCGGGATGATCGGTGATCCGAGCGGCAAAAGCGCAACGCGCCCACCGCTGACTCGTGAGCAGGTTCTCGATAATGCCGAGACCTACAAGACCCAGGTGTTCAAGATTCTCGACCCGGCCAAGACCGAGGTGGCGTTCAACTCCACCTGGATGGACCAGATGGGGCCGGCGGACTTCATTCGCCTGACATCGCAATACACCGTGGCGCGCATGCTTGAGCGCGATGACTTTGACAAGCGCTACTCCACCAATCAGCCGATTGCGATTCACGAGTTCCTGTACCCGCTGGTGCAGGGCTATGACTCGGTGGCGCTGCGCGCGGACGTTGAGCTGGGCGGTACTGATCAGAAGTTCAATCTGCTGATGGGGCGCGAGTTGCAGCGAGCGTACGGGCAAGAGGCGCAGTGCATTCTGACTATGCCGTTGCTGGAGGGTTTGGATGGCGTCAAGAAGATGTCCAAGTCCTTGGGTAACTATGTGGGTATCCAGGAGGCGCCTGGTGTTATGTACGGCAAGCTGGTTTCGATTCCTGATGCGTTGATGTGGCGTTACTTCGAGCTATTGAGCTTCCGCTCGATGGACGAGATCAATGCGCTGCGTGCTGATGTAGGGGCGGGTGCCAATCCGCGTGACGTGAAGATCAAGCTGGCGGAAGAGATCGTTGCGCGCTTCCATGGTGAGGAGGCTGCGGCCAGTGCTCATCGTGCGGCCGGTAACCGTATGAAGGATGGCGAGCTGCCGGACGATCTTCCGGAGATTGAGCTGACTGCTGCTGAGGCAATGCCGATTGCCGCTGTCCTTAATAAGGCGGGCTTGGTGAAGAACTCGGCGGTTGCGCGGGACCTTCTAGGTTCCGGTGGTGTGCGTATAGATGGTGAAGTGGTTGATCGCACCTTTATATACGAGCTGGGCGCAACCCATGTCTGCCAGGCCGGTAAGAAGGCATTTGCGCGTATTACGCTCAAATCCGAATAAACCTGAAATTAAGTGTTGACGGCGAATTATATCTGTCTATAATTCGCCCCACTTCCGGCGCAGTCGAAACGGAAAACTCCTTGGTAAACAAAGAGTTACGCAGAATTCGACAGTGAGTTGCTTCAGTTCATCGAAGCCCAGAAGGAGTTGGTAGAGCGGTGTTGTTTGGCTCTATTAACGTTTCGATCTTCTCGGTCGAAAGCGGAGAAAAAGAGGTGTTGACAGCAGCGTGTAACGCTGTAGAATTCGCCTCCCGCTAACGAGAGATCGGAAGCGCAAGTGGTTGAAGTTGTTGAAGAAATCTTCGAAAACTTCTGAAAATAATCACTTGACAGCAAATGAGGCTGCTGTAGAATGCGCGCCTCGGTTGAGACGAAAGATCTTAACCAACCGCTCTTTAACAACTGAATCAAGCAATTCGTGTGGGTGCTTGTGGAGTCAGACTGATAGTCAACAAGATTATCAGCATCACAAGTTACTCCGCGAGAAATCAAAGATGTAACCAACGATTGCTGAGCCAAGTTTAGGGTTTCTTAAAAACCCAAAGATGTTTGAACTGAAGAGTTTGATCATGGCTCAGATTGAACGCTGGCGGCAGGCCTAACACATGCAAGTCGAGCGGTAGAGAGAAGCTTGCTTCTCTTGAGAGCGGCGGACGGGTGAGTAATGCCTAGGAATCTGCCTGGTAGTGGGGGATAACGTTCGGAAACGGACGCTAATACCGCATACGTCCTACGGGAGAAAGCAGGGGACCTTCGGGCCTTGCGCTATCAGATGAGCCTAGGTCGGATTAGCTAGTTGGTGAGGTAATGGCTCACCAAGGCGACGATCCGTAACTGGTCTGAGAGGATGATCAGTCACACTGGAACTGAGACACGGTCCAGACTCCTACGGGAGGCAGCAGTGGGGAATATTGGACAATGGGCGAAAGCCTGATCCAGCCATGCCGCGTGTGTGAAGAAGGTCTTCGGATTGTAAAGCACTTTAAGTTGGGAGGAAGGGCAGTTACCTAATACGTAATTGTTTTGACGTTACCGACAGAATAAGCACCGGCTAACTCTGTGCCAGCAGCCGCGGTAATACAGAGGGTGCAAGCGTTAATCGGAATTACTGGGCGTAAAGCGCGCGTAGGTGGTTTGTTAAGTTGGATGTGAAATCCCCGGGCTCAACCTGGGAACTGCATTCAAAACTGACTGACTAGAGTATGGTAGAGGGTGGTGGAATTTCCTGTGTAGCGGTGAAATGCGTAGATATAGGAAGGAACACCAGTGGCGAAGGCGACCACCTGGACTAATACTGACACTGAGGTGCGAAAGCGTGGGGAGCAAACAGGATTAGATACCCTGGTAGTCCACGCCGTAAACGATGTCAACTAGCCGTTGGAAGCCTTGAGCTTTTAGTGGCGCAGCTAACGCATTAAGTTGACCGCCTGGGGAGTACGGCCGCAAGGTTAAAACTCAAATGAATTGACGGGGGCCCGCACAAGCGGTGGAGCATGTGGTTTAATTCGAAGCAACGCGAAGAACCTTACCAGGCCTTGACATCCAATGAACTTTCTAGAGATAGATTGGTGCCTTCGGGAACATTGAGACAGGTGCTGCATGGCTGTCGTCAGCTCGTGTCGTGAGATGTTGGGTTAAGTCCCGTAACGAGCGCAACCCTTGTCCTTAGTTACCAGCACGTAATGGTGGGCACTCTAAGGAGACTGCCGGTGACAAACCGGAGGAAGGTGGGGATGACGTCAAGTCATCATGGCCCTTACGGCCTGGGCTACACACGTGCTACAATGGTCGGTACAGAGGGTTGCCAAGCCGCGAGGTGGAGCTAATCCCATAAAACCGATCGTAGTCCGGATCGCAGTCTGCAACTCGACTGCGTGAAGTCGGAATCGCTAGTAATCGCGAATCAGAATGTCGCGGTGAATACGTTCCCGGGCCTTGTACACACCGCCCGTCACACCATGGGAGTGGGTTGCACCAGAAGTAGCTAGTCTAACCTTCGGGAGGACGGTTACCACGGTGTGATTCATGACTGGGGTGAAGTCGTAACAAGGTAGCCGTAGGGGAACCTGCGGCTGGATCACCTCCTTAATCGACGACATCAGCTGCTCCATAAGTTCCCACACGAATTGCTTGATTCATTGAAGAAGACGATAAGAAGCAGCCCGCAATTGGGTCTGTAGCTCAGTTGGTTAGAGCGCACCCCTGATAAGGGTGAGGTCGGCAGTTCGAATCTGCCCAGACCCACCAATTTTGTGTGGGAAACGCCTGTAGAAATACGGGGCCATAGCTCAGCTGGGAGAGCGCCTGCCTTGCACGCAGGAGGTCAACGGTTCGATCCCGTTTGGCTCCACCACTACTGCTTCTGAAAGTTTTGAAAGCTTAGAAATGAGCATTCCATCAGGTTGATGGTGAATGTTGATTTCTAGTCTTTGATTAGATCGTTCTTTAAAAATTTGGGTATGTGATAGAAAGATAGACTGAACGTTACTTTCACTGGTAACGGATCAGGCTAAGGTAAAATTTGTGAGTTCTCTTAATTGAGAAATTCGAATTTTCGGCGAATGTTGTCTTCACAGTATAACCAGATTGCTTGGGGTTATATGGTCAAGTGAAGAAGCGCATACGGTGGATGCCTTGGCAGTCAGAGGCGATGAAAGACGTGGTAGCCTGCGAAAAGCTTCGGGGAGTCGGCAAACAGACTTTGATCCGGAGATGTCTGAATGGGGGAACCCAGCCATCATAAGATGGTTACCTTACACTGAATACATAGGTGTAAGGGGCGAACCAGGGGAACTGAAACATCTAAGTACCCTGAGGAAAAGAAATCAACCGAGATTCCCTTAGTAGTGGCGAGCGAACGGGGACTAGCCCTTAAGTGGCTTTGAGATTAGCGGAACGCTCTGGAAAGTGCGGCCATAGTGGGTGATAGCCCTGTACGCGAAAATCTCTTAGTCATGAAATCGAGTAGGACGGAGCACGAGAAACTTTGTCTGAATATGGGGGGACCATCCTCCAAGGCTAAATACTACTGACTGACCGATAGTGAACTAGTACCGTGAGGGAAAGGCGAAAAGAACCCCGGAGAGGGGAGTGAAATAGATCCTGAAACCGTATGCGTACAAGCAGTGGGAGCAGACTTTGTTCTGTGACTGCGTACCTTTTGTATAATGGGTCAGCGACTTATTTTCAGTGGCGAGCTTAACCGAATAGGGGAGGCGTAGCGAAAGCGAGTCTTAATAGGGCGTCTAGTCGCTGGGAATAGACCCGAAACCGGGCGATCTATCCATGGGCAGGTTGAAGGTTGGGTAACACTAACTGGAGGACCGAACCGACTACCGTTGAAAAGTTAGCGGATGACCTGTGGATCGGAGTGAAAGGCTAATCAAGCTCGGAGATAGCTGGTTCTCCTCGAAAGCTATTTAGGTAGCGCCTCATGTATCACTGTAGGGGGTAGAGCACTGTTTCGGCTAGGGGGTCATCCCGACTTACCAAACCGATGCAAACTCCGAATACCTACAAGTGCCGAGCATGGGAGACACACGGCGGGTGCTAACGTCCGTCGTGAAAAGGGAAACAACCCAGACCGTCAGCTAAGGTCCCAAAGTTATGGTTAAGTGGGAAACGATGTGGGAAGGCTTAGACAGCTAGGAGGTTGGCTTAGAAGCAGCCACCCTTTAAAGAAAGCGTAATAGCTCACTAGTCGAGTCGGCCTGCGCGGAAGATGTAACGGGGCTCAAACCATACACCGAAGCTACGGGTATCACGTAAGTGATGCGGTAGAGGAGCGTTCTGTAAGCCTGTGAAGGTGAGTTGAGAAGCTTGCTGGAGGTATCAGAAGTGCGAATGCTGACATGAGTAACGACAATGGGTGTGAAAAACACCCACGCCGAAAGACCAAGGTTTCCTGCGCAACGTTAATCGACGCAGGGTTAGTCGGTCCCTAAGGCGAGGCTGAAAAGCGTAGTCGATGGAAAACAGGTTAATATTCCTGTACTTCTGGTTATTGCGATGGAGGGACGGAGAAGGCTAGGCCAGCTTGGCGTTGGTTGTCCAAGTTTAAGGTGGTAGGCTGGAATCTTAGGTAAATCCGGGATTCTAAGGCCGAGAGCTGATGACGAGTTAACTTTTAGTTAACGAAGTGGTTGATGCCATGCTTCCAAGAAAAGCTTCTAAGCTTCAGGTAACCAGGAACCGTACCCCAAACCGACACAGGTGGTTGGGTAGAGAATACCAAGGCGCTTGAGAGAACTCGGGTGAAGGAACTAGGCAAAATGGCACCGTAACTTCGGGAGAAGGTGCGCCGGTGAGGGTGAAGGACTTGCTCCGTAAGCTCATGCCGGTCGAAGATACCAGGCCGCTGCGACTGTTTATTAAAAACACAGCACTCTGCAAACACGAAAGTGGACGTATAGGGTGTGACGCCTGCCCGGTGCCGGAAGGTTAATTGATGGGGTTAGCTAACGCGAAGCTCTTGATCGAAGCCCCGGTAAACGGCGGCCGTAACTATAACGGTCCTAAGGTAGCGAAATTCCTTGTCGGGTAAGTTCCGACCTGCACGAATGGCGTAACGATGGCGGCGCTGTCTCCACCCGAGACTCAGTGAAATTGAAATCGCTGTGAAGATGCAGTGTATCCGCGGCTAGACGGAAAGACCCCGTGAACCTTTACTATAGCTTTGCACTGGACTTTGAATTTGCTTGTGTAGGATAGGTGGGAGGCTTTGAAGCGTGGACGCCAGTCTGCGTGGAGCCAACCTTGAAATACCACCCTGGCAACTTTGAGGTTCTAACTCAGGTCCGTTATCCGGATCGAGGACAGTGTATGGTGGGTAGTTTGACTGGGGCGGTCTCCTCCTAAAGAGTAACGGAGGAGTACGAAGGTGCGCTCAGACCGGTCGGAAATCGGTCGTAGAGTATAAAGGCAAAAGCGCGCTTGACTGCGAGACAGACACGTCGAGCAGGTACGAAAGTAGGTCTTAGTGATCCGGTGGTTCTGTATGGAAGGGCCATCGCTCAACGGATAAAAGGTACTCCGGGGATAACAGGCTGATACCGCCCAAGAGTTCATATCGACGGCGGTGTTTGGCACCTCGATGTCGGCTCATCACATCCTGGGGCTGAAGCCGGTCCCAAGGGTATGGCTGTTCGCCATTTAAAGTGGTACGCGAGCTGGGTTTAGAACGTCGTGAGACAGTTCGGTCCCTATCTGCCGTGGACGTTTGAGATTTGAGAGGGGCTGCTCCTAGTACGAGAGGACCGGAGTGGACGAACCTCTGGTGTTCCGGTTGTCACGCCAGTGGCATTGCCGGGTAGCTATGTTCGGAATAGATAACCGCTGAAAGCATCTAAGCGGGAAACTAGCCTCAAGATGAGATCTCACTGGGACCTTGAGTTCCCTGAAGGGCCGTCGAAGACTACGACGTTGATAGGTTGGGTGTGTAAGCGCTGTGAGGCGTTGAGCTAACCAATACTAATTGCCCGTGAGGCTTGACCATATAACACCCAAGCAATTTGAGTCGAAAGGCCAGATTGCGGTGTGTGAAGACGAAATGAACCGAAAGTTCGACGTTCACAAAACACCGAAAGCTATCACATACCCAATTTGCTGAAGCGAGACCACTTGGTCACGACTCAGTACCCGAATTTCTTGACGACCATAGAGCATTGGAACCACCTGATCCCATCCCGAACTCAGTAGTGAAACGATGCATCGCCGATGGTAGTGTGGGGTTTCCCCATGTGAGAGTAGGTCATCGTCAAGATTAAATTCCAGAACCCCTGTTTGCTAACGCAAACAGGGGTTTTGTTTTGGGCGGTCGGAAAAAATAATCGGGGGTGGTGCTTGCTCGCGGTGAAGATAACGATTGTCCGCGATGCCTGGCCCGCCTTTGCGTGCCGGAGTCCGTCCCTGCGATGCTAAATCCCTACCTTTCTATGCAATGGCCTTATGCATGGCTATCATGCGTGCCTCATTGTGAGGCGATGCATGCATGCTGACGTTGTTAGAACTTCTTAAAGATGGCCGATTCCATTCCGGAGAGGCGCTGGGTGTCGCCTTGGGTGTCAGCCGTAGCGCAGTTTGGAAGCAGCTCCAGCATCTTGAGGCGGAACTGAATCTGCCCATTCATAAAATTCGTGGTAAGGGGTATCAGCTTGCGTCCCCCTTGGTCTTCTTGAATGCAGCAGAAATTGAAGCAAATGCTGCTTCTTTGACGTGGCCCGTTTACATTTCAGACTCTATTGACTCCACCAATGCCGAAGCTTTACGCCTTGTCGATGCTGGCTACGCCGCGCCATTCCTGGTGCTTGCGGAGCAGCAAACGGCCGGAAGGGGGAGGCGAGGCCGCAAGTGGGTTAGCCCATTCGCTCAGAATGTCTATTACAGCCTTGTATTGCGTATCGAGGGTGGGCTGCGTCAGTTGGAAGGTCTTAGCCTCGTAGTGGGATTGGCGGTCATGCAGGCTCTGCGTGAATTAGGTGTACAGAGTGCTGCCTTGAAATGGCCAAACGACGTCCTGGTTGGGCAAAAGAAAATAGCTGGCATCCTGCTCGAGTTGGTGGGGGATCCAGCTGACATTTGTCATGTTGTTCTTGGAATAGGCATTAACGTCAATATGCAGCAGGCTGCTGAGGTTGATCAGCAGTGGACTTCGGCACAGTTGGAAACAGGCTCTGCGGTCGACCGCAATCACTTGGTTGCACAGCTGAGCCTGCAGTTGCAGGGCCACCTGGAACGACACAAGACTTCTGGTTTTTCTGCGCTCCATGAAGAGTGGGAGAGAAATCATTTGTGGCAGGGCAAGGCTGTCTCTCTCATTGCCGGCGCCAACCAGATCGACGGTGTTGTACTGGGGATCGACCACCAAGGCGCATTGCGTCTAAACGTCGACGGTATCGAGAAAATATATAGCGGTGGTGAGTTAAGCCTGAGGCTGCGTGATGATTCTTGAGCTCGACTGTGGGAATAGCTTTATCAAGTGGCGTGTACTCGAGTCGGAGGCTGCTAGCGCCTCTGCGGAAGGAGTTGTCGGTTCGGATCTCGCATTGATTGAGAGCCTGAAAGCAATTCCTGGCCTGTCGCTGACGCGCTGCCGTTTGGTGAGTGTCCGTGCTTCAGAGGAGACCAGCACGCTGGTTGAGGCGCTACAGGG
This sequence comes from Pseudomonas sp. R76, assembly GCF_009834565.1. Classification (GTDB taxonomy): domain Bacteria; phylum Pseudomonadota; class Gammaproteobacteria; order Pseudomonadales; family Pseudomonadaceae; genus Aquipseudomonas. Next base: position 6,094,945 of record NZ_CP019428.1, on the reverse strand, counting down.
CGGCTTTGGAGTCACTGTTGCCTGTGCTGTCCCGGCGCGAGAAATGGCGGGAGTGCGCAATGGGTATGAAGAGTTTGAGCGTCTCGGGCTTGATCGCTGGTTAGCGATGCTGGGTGGTTTCAATTTGGCACCAGGTGCTTGCCTGGTGCTCGACTTCGGCACCGCAGCGACTGCGGACTTCATCGCTGCTGATGGTGAGCATCTCGGAGGCTTCATATGCCCAGGATTGCCCCTTATGCGCAGCCAGTTGCGAACGCACACCCGCAAGATTCGCTACGACGACGCCGCGGCCGAACAGGCTATGGAGCGTCTGTCCCCTGGGCGAACGACCGTTGAGGCCGTCGAGCGTGGTTGTACGCTGATGCTCAGGGGATTTGTATTGACCCAGCTCGAGCTGGCTCGGCGTTATTGGGGGGATGACTTCACCGTTTTCCTAACCGGCGGTGATGCTGACCTAGTCTCGGATGCCGTACCGAAAGCTCGCTTTGTTCCGGATTTGGTTTTTGTGGGTCTGGCGATGGCGTGCCCTTTGTCCTGAGGTGTTTATGCGTTGGCTGTTTTTGCTTTTGCTGGTTCTCAATGCCTTCTATTACATCTGGCATCAACAAGAGGCCCCGTTGCGCGCCAAGGACGTCACGCCCCTGAGTCTATATCGAGGCTCTCAGCAAGACATTCGACTGTTGAGCGAGTCTTCTGATCCGGTAGTTCGCCGTGATCGAGCAAAAGCGCCTGATCCACAAAATACGTGCCTATACATAGGTGGCTTTGCTGATCCGCGGCAACTGCAGTCGCTCGAGCAGCGTCTGGTGAGCCTGGATATAAGGGTCAAGGTGCAACAGCTCAATGCGCCTGACGCTTCCGGCTATTGGCTCCGTGTGGCCCCTGAAAGCAGGCGTCTGGCCGACGATCTGCCCTTTGAAAACCTTGCTAAGGAATTCAATGAGTTAAAACACAAAATAATGCTGTGCGAAGGCATTGCAACTGTCGAATAGTTTGCATAGAATGGCGCCCGCTTCGCAGTGAAGACCTTTACGGTCTGCAGTGTGAAGCGAGCGTCAACGCAGCTAACCTCATATTTTTTAATGAGAAAATGCTTGACAGAAGGCCGGCGTGATGTAGAATGCCGGCTCGCTTAGGAGGGGTTCCCGAGCGGCCAAAGGGATCAGACTGTAAATCTGACGTCTACGACTTCGAAGGTTCGAATCCTTCCCCCTCCACCATTTTTAGCGTGAGCTGCAAGCTCCGCGGGTATAGTTTAGTGGTAGAACCTCAGCCTTCCAAGCTGATGATGCGGGTTCGATTCCCGCTACCCGCTCCAAGTTTGCAGGTTGTGCACGGTGTTTTGCTCTTGTAGCTCAGTTGGTAGAGCACACCCTTGGTAAGGGTGAGGTCAGCGGTTCAAATCCGCTCAAGAGCTCCATATAACAAGGCAGATATGAAAATATCTGCCTTTGTTTTAACAGCTACCTCGGCTTGATGGTGTTGTGCCTGGCGTTGATGTTGGGTGATTTCAAGTCTCTTGGGGTTGGTTGTTGTAAAGTCTTTTTCAGGCCTGCATAATGGTGGGCATGATTTTGTTTTAGGTCAGTAGCTCAATTGGCAGAGCGACGGTCTCCAAAACCGTAGGTTGGGGGTTCGATTCCCTCCTGACCTGCCAGATTCACGTGGTGTGTCTGGCTTTCTTTTCACAGGATCTTCATAGATGACTCCTAAGGCTGAAGCTCAAAGCTCTCGTTTCGATCTAGTCAAGTGGCTTGCTGTAGTCGCATTGGTGGTCGTAGGCGTAGTTGGCAATCAGTACTATTCTGCTTCGCCGATCCTGTACCGCGTACTCGCTTTGCTTGCCCTTGCTGCTGTAGCTGCCTTTGTAGGCCTGCAGACTGCCAAAGGCAAGTCTTTCGCAGTCCTGGTAAAGGAAGCTCGCACAGAAATCCGTAAAGTCGTTTGGCCGACTCGCCAAGAAACCACGCAGACCACGTTGATTGTTGTGGCTGTTGTTCTGGTTATGGCGTTGCTGTTGTGGGGGCTTGATTCCCTGCTCGGCTGGCTTGTTTCCTTGATTGTTGGCTAAGGGTGTCCCGTGGCTAAGCGTTGGTACGTTGTGCATGCTTACTCGGGTTACGAGAAGCATGTGATGCGCTCTTTGCTGGAGCGCGTAAAGCTGGCAGGCATGGAAGATGGCTTCGGCGAAATTCTGGTTCCCACTGAAGAAGTGGTTGAAATGCGGAATGGTCAGAAGCGTAAAAGCGAACGCAAGTTCTTCCCTGGCTATGTGCTGGTTCAGATGGACATGAATGAAGGTACTTGGCACTTGGTCAAGGACACTCCTCGTGTCATGGGTTTCATTGGCGGTACTGCCGATAAGCCTGCTCCGATCACCGACAAAGAGGCGGAAGCAATTCTGCGTCGTGTTGCTGACGGTAGCGACAAGCCTAAGCCGAAGACGTTGTTCGAGCCGGGTGAGGTTGTTCGTGTCACAGATGGTCCGTTTGCTGATTTCAACGGTACTGTCGAAGAAGTTAACTACGAAAAGAGCCGGATCCAAGTGGCAGTGCTCATTTTCGGTCGCTCTACTCCGGTAGAGTTGGAGTTCAGCCAGGTCGAGAAGGTCTAGCTGAGCAAGCATCCCAACCCCGCAGCCTTAGGCTGTGGGGTTTTGTCGTCACTGGGATAAACGCGCAAGTAACCGGGGAGCCTTTCGAGGCGTTTGAACCCGTAATTGGAGTGCCTCATGGCCAAGAAGATTACCGCTTACATCAAGCTGCAAGTGAAGGCCGCTCAGGCCAACCCAAGTCCACCTGTCGGCCCAGCTCTGGGTCAGCACGGCGTGAACATCATGGAATTCTGCAAGGCCTTCAACGCCCGTACTCAGGGTCTTGAGCCAGGTCTGCCGACTCCAGTGATCATCACTGTATACAGCGACCGTAGCTTCACTTTCGAAACCAAGTCGACCCCGGCTTCGGTTTTGCTGAAGAAGGCTGCAGGTCTGACTAGCGGTTCCGCTCGTCCTAACACCGTTAAGGTTGGCACCGTAACTCGTGCTCAGCTGGAAGAAATCGCGAAAACCAAAAACGCGGATCTGACTGCAGCTGATATGGATGCAGCCGTGCGTACCATCGCCGGTTCTGCTCGTAGCATGGGCCTTAACGTGGAGGGTGTGTAATGGCTAAGCTGACCAAGCGCCAAAAGGCTATCGCCGGCAAAATCGAAGCAGGCAAGGCCTACAACTTTGTAGACGCCGCTGCCCTGCTGACCGAGCTGTCGACTGTCAAGTTCAGCGAGTCCGTTGACGTTGCTGTAAACCTGGGTGTTGACCCACGTAAATCCGACCAGGTCGTTCGTAGCGCTACTGTGCTGCCACACGGTACTGGCAAGACTGTACGTGTTGCTGTCTTCACCCAAGGCCCGGCAGCTGAAGCTGCTCTGGCCGCCGGCGCCGATCGCGTTGGCATGGACGACCTGGCTGCCGAAATGAAAGGCGGCGACCTGAACTACGACGTAGTTATTGCTTCCCCGGATGCAATGCGCGTTGTAGGTCAGTTGGGTCAGATCCTCGGTCCACGTGGTCTGATGCCTAACCCTAAAGTCGGCACCGTAACCCCAGACGTAGCTACCGCGGTTAAAAACGCCAAGGCTGGTCAGGTTCGTTATCGCACCGACAAAAACGGCATCATCCACACTTCCGTTGGCAAAGTCGGCTTCGACGCCGTCAAGCTGAAGGAAAACGTTGAAGCCCTGATCGCTGATCTGAAGCGTATCAAGCCAGCTTCCTCGAAAGGCATCTACGTTAAGCGCGTTACCCTGAGCACCACTATGGGCCCAGGTCTGGTCATCGACCAAGGCTCGCTGGACGTATAAGACACAGATTGGCGCGAGAGTTCGCGTCAATCGAAAAAATTGGGGTCCCTGCCTGGCGGGGGCTATCCAAGACCGTAGGCGGCGCAAGCCTTAAACCACAAGCCTACGCAGATGGTGCTCCCGGTTCCTTACCGAATCAGACACCAAAACGACATCCGGCTTCGGCCAGATGAAACGGTAACAAGCAGGAGTTAAACCCGTGGCAATTAATCTCGAAGACAAGAAGGCCATCGTCGCTGAAGTCAACGAGGCTGCCAAAGCTGCTCTGTCCGCTGTCGTGGCTGATGCCCGTGGTGTGACAGTAGGCGCTATGACCGGACTCCGTAAAGAGGCTCGTGAAGCTGGCGTATACGTACGAGTTGTACGTAACACCCTGCTCAAGCGCGCTGTTGCTGACACTGAATACAGTGTCCTCAACGACGTGTTCACCGGCCCGACTCTGATCGCGTTCTCTAAAGAACATCCAGGCGCTGCTGCCCGTTTGTTCAAAGAATTCGCCAAGAGTCAGGATAAGTTCGAGATCAAGGCAGCTGCGTTCGAGGGCAAGTTCCTCGCAGCTAACCAAATCGACGTACTGGCAACACTGCCGACCCGTAACGAAGCTATTTCGCAGCTGATGAGCGTGATTCAAGGCGCTACCAGCAAGCTGGCTCGTACTCTGGCTGCAGTTCGCGAGCAAAAAGAAGCTGCCGCAGCCTAAGGCTGAGCACCTCCTTTCGCGTATTTTTGTTTATTTCGATGGCCGCGTAGGCCGTCCCCCAATTCAGGAAATACAGTAATGTCTATCTCCCAAGAAGATATCCTCAACGCCGTAGCTGAAATGTCGGTTCTGCAGGTTGTTGAGCTGATCAAAGCTTTCGAAGAAAAATTCGGCGTTTCCGCTGCCGCTGCTTCCGCTGGCCCAGCTGTTGCTGCTGTTGCTGCTGAAGAGCAAACCGAATTCAACGTCATGCTGCTGGAAGCTGGCGAGAAGAAAGTAAACGTGATCAAGGCAGTTCGTGAACTGACCGGTCTGGGCCTGAAAGAAGCCAAGGCTGTAGTTGACGGCGCTCCTGCCCAGGTTCTGGAAGCAGTGTCGAAAGACGCCGCTGACAAAGCTAAAGCAGTGCTGGAAGAAGCAGGCGCTAAAGTCGAGCTGAAGTAAGCATCGACCTTGCGTCTCCAGCCCAAGCGTTAAGCTGAAGGCTGATGGCTGGTGGCTCTTGCCACCGGCCTTTTTCCGTTCTTGGCTGTCGACTCGGTCGCCGCCATTAACGCGCTGTAGCCACCCGATGCGGTGGTGCAAACCATGGGGTTTGCGAGATTTTCTGGCTGCTCCCGTCGGGAGGGGCCAAACAAGCAGGTGACCAAGCTGGGGAACGCTGATGGCTTACTCATATACTGAGAAAAAACGTATCCGCAAGGACTTTAGCAAGTTGCCGGACGTCATGGATGTCCCGTACCTTCTGGCTATCCAGCTGGATTCGTATCGTGAATTCTTGCAAGCGGGAGCGACTAAAGATCAGTTCCGCGACGTGGGCCTGCATGCGGCCTTCAAATCCGTTTTCCCGATCATCAGCTACTCCGGCAATGCTGCGCTGGAGTACGTGGGTTATCGCCTGGGCGAACCGGCATTTGATGTCAAAGAATGCGTGTTGCGCGGTGTTACGTACGCCGTACCTTTGCGGGTAAAAGTCCGTCTGATCATTTTCGACAAAGAATCGTCGAACAAAGCGATCAAGGACATCAAAGAGCAAGAAGTCTACATGGGCGAAATCCCACTGATGACTGAAAACGGTACCTTCGTTATCAACGGTACCGAACGCGTTATCGTTTCCCAGCTGCACCGTTCCCCGGGCGTGTTCTTCGACCACGACCGCGGCAAGACGCACAGCTCCGGTAAGCTCCTGTACTCCGCGCGGATCATTCCGTACCGCGGCTCGTGGTTGGACTTCGAGTTCGACCCGAAAGACTGCGTGTTCGTGCGTATCGACCGTCGTCGTAAGCTGCCGGCCTCGGTACTGCTGCGCGCGCTCGGTTATACCACTGAGCAAGTGCTGGATGCTTTCTATACCACCAACGTATTCAGCCTGAAGGATGAAACCCTCAGCCTGGAACTGATTGCTTCGCGTCTGCGTGGTGAAATTGCTGTCCTGGATATCCAGGATGAGAATGGCAAGGTCATCGTTGAAGCCGGCCGCCGTATTACTGCGCGCCACATCAACCAGATCGAAAAAGCCGGTATCAAGTCGCTGGACGTGCCTTTGGACTACGTCCTGGGCCGCACCACCGCCAAGGTCATCGTTCACCCGGCTACAGGCGAAATCCTGGCTGAGTGCAACACCGAGCTGAACACCGAGATCCTGGCGAAAATCGCCAAGGCCCAGGTTGTTCGCATCGAGACCCTGTACACCAACGACATCGACTGCGGTCCGTTCATCTCCGACACACTGAAGATCGACTCCACCAGCAACCAATTGGAAGCGCTGGTCGAGATCTATCGCATGATGCGTCCTGGTGAGCCGCCAACCAAAGACGCTGCCGAGACCCTGTTCAACAACCTGTTCTTCAGCCCTGAGCGCTATGACCTGTCTGCGGTCGGCCGGATGAAGTTCAACCGTCGTATCGGTCGTACCGAGATCGAAGGTTCGGGCGTGTTGTGCAAGGAAGACATCGTCGCGGTACTGAAGACTCTGGTCGACATCCGCAACGGTAAAGGCATCGTCGATGACATCGACCACTTGGGTAACCGCCGTGTTCGCTGCGTAGGCGAAATGGCCGAGAACCAGTTCCGCGTTGGCCTGGTACGTGTTGAGCGTGCGGTCAAAGAGCGTCTGTCGATGGCTGAAAGCGAAGGCCTGATGCCGCAAGACCTGATCAACGCCAAGCCAGTGGCTGCGGCGGTGAAAGAGTTCTTCGGTTCCAGCCAGCTCTCGCAGTTCATGGACCAGAACAACCCGCTCTCCGAGATCACCCACAAGCGCCGTGTTTCCGCACTGGGCCCAGGCGGTCTGACCCGTGAGCGTGCAGGCTTTGAAGTTCGTGACGTACACCCGACGCACTACGGTCGTGTTTGCCCGATCGAAACGCCGGAAGGTCCGAACATCGGTCTGATCAACTCCCTGGCCGCTTATGCGCGCACTAACCAGTACGGCTTCCTCGAGAGCCCGTACCGTGTAGTGAAAGACGCTCTGGTCACCGACGAGATCGTGTTCCTGTCCGCCATCGAAGAAGCTGATCACGTGATCGCTCAGGCTTCGGCCACGATGAACGACAAGAAAGTCCTGATCGACGAGCTGGTAGCTGTTCGTCACTTGAACGAGTTCACCGTTAAGGCGCCGGAAGACGTCACCTTGATGGACGTTTCGCCGAAGCAGGTAGTTTCGGTTGCTGCGTCGCTGATCCCGTTCCTGGAGCACGATGACGCCAACCGTGCGTTGATGGGTTCCAACATGCAGCGTCAAGCTGTACCGACCCTGCGTGCCGACAAGCCGCTGGTAGGTACCGGCATGGAGCGTAACGTAGCCCGTGACTCCGGCGTTTGCGTCGTGGCTCGTCGTGGCGGCGTGATCGACTCCGTTGATGCCAGCCGTATCGTGGTTCGTGTTGCCGATGACGAAGTTGAAACTGGCGAAGCCGGTGTCGACATCTACAACCTGACCAAATACACCCGCTCGAACCAGAACACCTGCATCAACCAGCGTCCGCTGGTGAGCAAGGGTGATCGCGTTCAGCGTAGCGACATCATGGCCGATGGCCCGTCCACCGATATGGGTGAGCTGGCTCTGGGTCAGAACATGCGCATCGCGTTCATGGCATGGAACGGCTTCAACTTCGAAGACTCCATCTGCCTGTCCGAGCGTGTTGTTCAAGAAGACCGCTTCACCACGATCCACATCCAGGAACTGACCTGTGTGGCACGTGACACCAAGCTTGGGCCTGAAGAGATCACTGCAGACATCCCGAACGTGGGTGAAGCTGCACTGAACAAGCTGGACGAAGCCGGTATCGTTTACGTAGGTGCTGAAGTTGGTGCAGGCGACATTCTGGTCGGTAAGGTCACTCCGAAAGGCGAGACCCAACTGACTCCGGAAGAGAAGCTGTTGCGTGCCATCTTCGGTGAAAAAGCCAGCGACGTTAAAGACACCTCCCTGCGCGTACCTACCGGTACCAAGGGTACTGTCATCGACGTACAGGTCTTCACCCGTGACGGCGTTGAGCGTGATGCTCGTGCACTGTCCATCGAGAAGACCCAACTCGACGAGATCCGCAAGGACCTGAACGAAGAGTTCCGTATCGTTGAAGGCGCGACCTTCGAACGTCTGCGTTCCGCTCTGGTAGGCCACAAGGCTGAAGGCGGCGCAGGTCTGAAGAAAGGTCAGGACATCACCGACGAAATCCTCGACGGTCTTGAGCACGGCCAGTGGTTCAAACTGCGCATGGCTGAAGATGCTCTGAACGAGCAGCTCGAGAAGGCCCAGGCCTATATCGTTGATCGCCGCCGTCTGCTGGACGACAAGTTCGAAGACAAGAAGCGCAAACTGCAGCAGGGCGATGACCTGGCTCCAGGCGTGCTGAAAATCGTCAAGGTTTACCTGGCAATCCGTCGCCGCATCCAGCCGGGCGACAAGATGGCCGGTCGTCACGGTAACAAAGGTGTGGTCTCCGTGATCATGCCGGTTGAAGACATGCCGCACGATGCCAATGGCACCCCGGTCGACGTCGTCCTCAACCCGTTGGGCGTACCTTCGCGTATGAACGTTGGTCAGATCCTTGAAACCCACCTGGGCCTCGCGGCCAAAGGTCTGGGCGAGAAGATCAACCGTATGATCGAAGAGCAGCGCAAGGTCGCAGACCTGCGTAAGTTCCTGCACGAGATCTACAACGAGATCGGCGGTCGCAACGAAGAGCTGGACACCTTCTCCGACCAGGAAATCCTGGATCTGGCGAAGAACCTGCGCGGCGGCGTTCCAATGGCTACCCCGGTGTTCGACGGTGCCAAGGAAAGCGAAATCAAGGCCATGCTGAAACTGGCAGACCTGCCAGAAAGCGGCCAGATGCAGCTGTTCGACGGCCGTACCGGCAACAAGTTTGAGCGCCCGGTTACTGTTGGCTACATGTACATGCTGAAGCTGAACCACTTGGTAGACGACAAGATGCACGCTCGTTCTACCGGTTCGTACAGCCTGGTTACCCAGCAGCCGCTGGGTGGTAAGGCTCAGTTCGGTGGTCAGCGTTTCGGGGAGATGGAGGTCTGGGCACTGGAAGCATACGGTGCTGCTTACACTCTGCAAGAAATGCTCACAGTGAAGTCGGACGATGTGAACGGTCGGACCAAGATGTACAAAAACATCGTGGACGGCGATCACCGTATGGAGCCGGGCATGCCCGAGTCTTTCAACGTGTTGATCAAAGAAATTCGTTCCCTCGGCATCGATATCGATCTGGAAACCGAATAACACGTGACGCGAATCGAGAGCGGGGCTGTTTAGCCCGCTCTCTGCTCCGCCAGGAGGAAAGGCCTTGAAAGACCTACTGAATTTGCTGAAAAACCAGGGTCAAGTCGAAGAGTTCGACGCCATCCGTATTGGATTGGCATCGCCTGAGATGATCCGTTCGTGGTCGTTCGGTGAAGTTAAAAAGCCGGAAACCATTAACTACCGTACGTTCAAACCTGAGCGTGACGGCCTGTTCTGCGCCAAGATCTTTGGCCCGGTAAAGGATTACGAGTGCCTGTGCGGTAAGTACAAGCGCTTGAAGCACCGTGGTGTGATCTGCGAGAAGTGCGGCGTTGAAGTTGCGCTGGCTAAAGTTCGTCGTGAGCGTATGGCGCACATCGAACTGGCTTCGCCGGTTGCCCACATCTGGTTCCTGAAATCGCTGCCGTCCCGTATCGGCTTGCTGATGGACATGACCCTGCGTGATATCGAACGCGTTCTCTACTTCGAGAGCTATGTCGTTATCGATCCAGGCATGACCACCCTTGAAAAAGGTCAGCTGCTGAACGACGAGCAGTACTTCGAAGCGCTGGAAGAGTTCGGCGACGATTTCGATGCCCGCATGGGTGCCGAAGCTGTCCGTGAACTGCTGCACGCTATCGACCTGGAACACGAGATTGGCCGTCTGCGTGAAGAAATTCCGCAAACCAACTCCGAAACCAAAATCAAGAAACTGTCCAAGCGTCTGAAGTTGATGGAAGCCTTCCAGGGTTCCGGCAACTTGCCAGAGTGGATGGTGCTGACCGTTCTGCCGGTTCTGCCGCCAGACCTGCGTCCGCTGGTACCGTTGGACGGTGGTCGTTTCGCGACGTCCGACCTCAACGACCTGTACCGCCGCGTGATCAACCGTAACAACCGCTTGAAGCGCCTGCTTGATCTGTCCGCTCCGGACATCATCGTGCGCAACGAAAAGCGTATGTTGCAAGAAGCTGTCGATGCCTTGCTCGACAACGGTCGTCGTGGCCGCGCTATCACCGGTTCCAACAAGCGTCCTCTGAAATCCTTGGCTGACATGATCAAGGGTAAGCAAGGTCGTTTCCGTCAGAACTTGCTCGGTAAGCGTGTTGACTACTCCGGTCGTTCGGTAATTACCGTAGGCCCGACCCTGCGTCTGCACCAGTGCGGTCTGCCTAAGAAGATGGCGCTTGAGCTGTTCAAGCCATTCATCTTCGGCAAGCTGGAAATGCGCGGTCTCGCGACCACTATCAAAGCGGCCAAGAAAATGGTCGAGCGCGAACTGCCAGAGGTTTGGGACGTTCTCGCTGAGGTGATCCGCGAACACCCGGTTCTCCTCAACCGTGCACCGACCCTTCACCGTCTGGGGATCCAGGCGTTTGAACCAGTACTGATCGAAGGTAAGGCTATCCAGCTGCACCCTCTGGTCTGTGCTGCGTACAACGCCGACTTCGACGGCGACCAAATGGCCGTGCACGTACCGCTGACACTGGAAGCTCAGTTGGAAGCGCGTGCGTTGATGATGTCGACCAACAACATTCTGTCGCCAGCCAACGGTGAGCCAATCATCGTTCCGTCGCAGGACGTTGTATTGGGTCTGTACTACATGACCCGTGAAGCGATCAACGCCAAGGGCGAAGGTCGTGTGTTCGCTGACCTGCAAGAAGTTGACCGTGTGTTCCGTGCCGGCGAAGCCGCGCTGCACGCCAAGGTCAAAGTACGGATCAACGAAACCGTCAACGACCGTGACGGCGGCAGCGTGACCAACACCCGTATCGTCGACACCACTGTCGGCCGTGCGCTGTTGTATCAAGTTGTGCCAAAAGGTCTGTCGTACGACGTCGTCAACCTGCCGATGAAGAAAAAGGCGATCTCCAAGCTGATCAACCAGTGCTACCGCGTGGTTGGTTTGAAAGAGACCGTGATCTTCGCTGACCAGTTGATGTACACCGGTTTTGCTTATTCGACTATTTCCGGCGTTTCCATCGGTGTTAACGACTTCGTTATCCCGGATGAAAAAGCTCAGATCATCGGTGCTGCTACCGATGAAGTGAAAGAGATCGAAAGCCAGTACGCCTCCGGCCTGGTAACCCAGGGCGAGAAGTACAACAAAGTGATCGACCTTTGGTCCAAGGCCAACGACGAAGTGTCGAAGGCGATGATGGCTAACCTCTCGAAAGAGAAGGTTATCGATCGTCATGGCGTAGAAGTCGATCAAGAGTCGTTCAACTCGATGTACATGATGGCCGACTCGGGCGCACGGGGTTCTGCTGCGCAGATCCGTCAGCTCGCCGGTATGCGTGGCCTGATGGCCAAGCCGGACGGTTCCATCATCGAGACGCCGATTACTGCGAACTTCCGTGAAGGTTTGAGCGTACTTCAGTACTTCATCTCCACTCACGGTGCTCGTAAAGGTCTGGCGGATACCGCGTTGAAAACCGCTAACTCCGGTTACCTGACTCGTCGTCTGGTAGACGTTGCGCAAGACTTGGTTGTGACTGAAGTCGACTGCGGCACCGAACACGGTCTGCTGATGACTCCGCACATCGAAGGCGGCGACGTTGTAGAGCCGTTGGGTGAGCGCGTACTGGGTCGAGTAATCGCCCGTGACGTATTCAAGCCAGGTACCGAGGAAATCATCGTTCCTGCCGGCACTCTGGTAGACGAGAAGTGGGTCGAGTTCATCGAACTCAACAGCATCGACGAAGTGATTGTTCGCTCGCCGATCAGCTGCGAAACCCGCTACGGCATTTGCGCCAAGTGCTACGGTCGTGACTTGGCTCGTGGTCACCAGGTGAACATCGGTGAAGCGGTCGGCGTTATCGCTGCCCAGTCCATCGGTGAGCCGGGTACCCAGCTGACCATGCGTACGTTCCACATTGGTGGTGCGGCAAGCCGGACCTCCGCAGCCGACAGTGTTCAGGTGAAGAATGGCGGTACCGTCCGTCTGCACAACCTCAAGCACGTTGAGCGAGTGGATGGCCACCTGGTTGCTGTGTCCCGTTCCGGTGAGCTGGCAATCGCTGATGACTACGGTCGTGAGCGTGAGCGTTACAAGCTGCCGTACGGTGCTGTTATTTCGGTTAAAGAAGGTGACAAGGTCGACGCTGGCGCAATCGTGGCCAAGTGGGATCCGCACACTCACCCAATCGTTACCGAAATGAAAGGTACCGTGACCTACGTGGGCATGGAAGAAGGCATCACGATCAAGCGTCAGACTGACGAATTGACCGGTATGACCAACATTGAAGTACTCGACGCGAAAGATCGTCCAGCTGCCGGTAAGGACATCCGTCCTGCCGTTAAGATGGTCGATGACAACGGCAAGGACTTGTTGCTGCCAGGCACTGACGTAATCGCTCAGTACTTCCTGCCAGCCAACGCCCTGGTCGGTGTAGCGGACGGTGCGAAGATCGCGATCGGTGATGTTATCGCGCGTATCCCGCAAGAAACTTCGAAGACCCGTGACATCACCGGTGGTCTGCCGCGTGTTGCCGACTTGTTCGAAGCTCGTCGTCCGAAAGAAGCGTCGATTCTGGCTGAAGTCAGCGGCACCATCGCGTTCGGTAAAGAGACCAAAGGCAAGCGCCGTCTGGTCATTACCCCGAACGACGGTAGCGATCCGTATGAAGAGCTGATTCCTAAGTGGCGTCACCTGAACGTGTTCGAAGGCGAACAGGTAAACCGCGGCGAAGTTATCTCCGACGGCCCAAGCGATCCACACGACATCCTGCGTCTGCTGGGTGTGAGTGCGCTGGCCAAGTACATCGTTAACGAGATCCAGGACGTTTACCGTCTGCAAGGCGTGAAGATCAACGATAAGCACATCGAGACCATCCTGCGTCAGATGTTGCGTAAAGTTGAAATCGCTGAATCCGGCGATTCCAGTTTCATCAAGGGCGACCAGATGGAACTGACTCACGTACTGGTAGAAAACGAACGTCTGAGCGCGGAAGACAAATTTGTCTCCAAGTTCACTCGTGTGTTGCTGGGTATCACCAAGGCGTCGTTGTCCACTGAGTCGTTCATCTCGGCAGCCTCCTTCCAGGAGACCACTCGCGTACTGACCGAAGCAGCGGTAACCGGCAAGCGCGATTACCTGCGCGGCCTGAAAGAAAACGTGGTCGTGGGTCGTCTGATCCCGGCGGGTACCGGTTTGGCTTACCACAGCGAGCGCAAGCGCCGCCGTGATGCTGACAAGCCGCTGCGCGTAAGCGCCAGTGAAGTGGAAGCTGCACTGACCGAAGCGCTGAACTCAAGCGGTAACTGAGTTCTGCGGTAAATAAGTCCGGGCCCTGGCAGCCCCATTCGTCGGATCGAGGCAGTTTTGCCCCGGTTCGATGAGAGGGGAGGTCGGGGCCTTGCCTTGACTGGGGACAAGATCCTCTTTAGACTCTTGTACCCCTAAATTTGGCGGGAATTCGTTCCTGCCATTTTGCTTTTCTTGCAAGACAATAGCGTCGCAAGACAACAGTGGAGCTAGTAGATGGCAACTATCAACCAGCTGGTACGTCAGCCGCGTAAGCGTATCGTCGAGAAATCCGACGTGCCTGCGCTGCAGAACTGCCCGCAACGTCGTGGCGTATGCACTCGCGTGTATACCACTACGCCGAAAAAACCTAACTCGGCACTGCGTAAAGTATGCCGTGTGCGTCTGACCAACGGTTTCGAGGTTTCCTCGTACATCGGTGGTGAAGGCCACAACCTGCAAGAGCACAGCGTGGTACTGATCCGCGGCGGTCGTGTAAAAGACTTGCCAGGTGTTCGTTACCACACCGTACGCGGCTCCTTGGATACTTCCGGCGTTAAAGGTCGTAACCAGGGTCGTTCGAAGTACGGTACCAAGAAGCCTAAGTAGTAGCGGCTTTTTGTAAAACTGAATCATCTTATTTTCTGAGTCGATAAGAGTAAGGTCGGAGGCGTCCCGAAAAGGGCACTGATTCCGAGCGAACCTGAAGACCGTTTGAGGGCTTATCCATGCCAAGAAGACGCGTAGCAGCCAAGCGCGAAGTGCTTGACGATCCAAAATACGGAAGCCAAATTCTGGCCAAGTTCATGAACCACGTGATGGAAAGCGGCAAGAAAGCCGTTGCCGAGCGTATCGTTTATGGCGCGCTGGAAAAGGTTAAAGAACGCAAGAACAGCGACCCCCTGGAAATCTTCGAGAAAGCTCTCGACGCCATCGCTCCGCTGGTCGAAGTGAAGTCGCGCCGTGTAGGCGGTGCTACTTACCAGGTTCCGGTTGAAGTTCGTCCGTCCCGTCGTAACGCTCTGGCAATGCGCTGGTTGGTAGACTTCGCCCGTAAGCGCGGCGAGAAGTCTATGGCTCTGCGTTTGGCTGGCGAACTGTTGGACGCTGCTGAAGGTAAAGGTGCTGCTGTTAAGAAGCGTGAAGACGTGCACCGTATGGCTGAAGCTAACAAAGCTTTCTCGCACTACCGCTTCTAATCTTAGCTTCACTAATTTTGCGAGGGCTTTATGGCTCGTACTACTCCGATTAGCCGCTACCGTAACATCGGTATCGTTGCTCACGTGGATGCTGGTAAAACCACCACCACCGAGCGCGTGCTGTTTTACACCGGCAAAAGTCACAAAATGGGCGAGGTGCATGACGGCGCCGCGACCACAGACTGGATGGTTCAGGAGCAGGAGCGTGGTATTACCATTACTTCTGCTGCTATTACCGCCTTCTGGAAAGGTTCCGAGAAGCAGTACAAAGATGAGCACCGCTTCAACGTAATCGATACCCCGGGCCACGTAGACTTCACCATTGAAGTTGAGCGTTCCCTGCGTGTACTCGACGGCGCTGTCGTTGTGTTCTGCGGTACCTCGGGCGTTGAGCCTCAGTCGGAAACCGTATGGCGTCAAGCCAACAAATACGGCGTTCCACGTCTTGTTTACGTAAACAAGATGGACCGTGCTGGTGCCAACTTCCTGCGCGTGATCGGTCAGATCAAGCAGCGTCTGGGTCACACCCCGGTGCCAATCCAATTGGCTATCGGTTCCGAAGATAACTTCCAGGGTCAGATCGATCTGATCAACATGGAAGCTGTCTACTGGAATGATTCCGACAAAGGTATGGTTCCTGTTCGTAAGCCTATCCCTGCTGAACTGCAGGAGCTGGCTGACGAGTGGCGCAACAACATGGTTGAGGCTGCTGCCGAAGCCAGCGAAGAGCTGATGAACAAGTACCTCGAAGGTGAAGAGCTCACCAACGTGGAAATCAAGGCCGCTCTGCGTCAGCGTACTATCGCTGGTGAGATCGTCTTGGCTGTTTGCGGTTCCTCGTTCAAGAACAAGGGCGTTCCCCTGGTTCTCGATGCTGTGATCGACTACCTGCCTGCTCCAACCGACATTCCTGCTATCAAGGGTACCAACCCTGATAACGAGGAAGAAGAAATGGAGCGTCATGCAGACGACAGCGAGCCGTTCTCGGCCCTGGCGTTCAAGATCGCTACCGACCCATTCGTGGGTACCTTGACCTTCGTCCGTGTTTACTCGGGCGTGTTGGCATCCGGCGACGGCGTGATCAACTCGGTTAAAGGTAAGAAAGAGCGCGTGGGTCGTATGGTGCAAATGCACGCAAACGCCCGTGAAGAGATCAAGGAAGTGCGCGCTGGTGACATCGCGGCCCTGATCGGCATGAAGGACGTCACCACTGGTGAGACTTTGTGCGACGCTGCTAAGCCAATCATCCTGGTTCGCATGGACTTCCCGGAGCCGGTTATTTCGGTTGCCGTAGAGCCTAAGACCAAGGATGACCAGGAAAAAATGGGTATCGCTCTGGGCAAACTTGCTCAGGAAGATCCATCTTTCCGCGTCAAGACTGATGAAGAGACTGGTCAAACGATCATCTCCGGCATGGGCGAGCTGCACCTGGACATCCTGGTTGACCGGATGCGCCGTGAGTTCAACGTCGAAGCCAACATCGGTAAGCCTCAGGTTTCCTATCGTGAGCGCATCACGAAGAACTGTGAAATCGAAGGCAAGTTCGTTCGTCAGTCCGGCGGTCGTGGTCAGTTCGGTCACTGCTGGATCCGTTTTGCACCTGCTGACGAAGGTCAGGAAGGTCTGCAATTCGTGAACGAAGTAGTTGGTGGTGTTGTTCCTAAGGAATACATCCCGGCTATCCAGAAGGGTATCGAAGAGCAGATGAAGAACGGTGTTGTTGCCGGCTATCCGCTGATCGGCCTGAAAGCAACCGTTTTTGACGGTTCTTACCACGACGTCGACTCCAACGAGATGGCGTTTAAGGTGGCTGCTTCCATGGCAACCAAGCAACTGGCCCAGAAGGGCGGTGGTGAGTTGCTTGAGCCAATCATGGCGGTAGAAGTTGTTACACCTGAAGACTATATGGGTGATGTCATGGGCGACCTTAACCGTCGTCGCGGCATGATCTTGGGTATGGAAGACACGGTTTCCGGCAAAGTGATTCGCGCCGAGGTTCCGTTGGGTGAGATGTTCGGTTATGCGACCGACGTTCGCTCCATGTCTCAGGGTCGCGCAAGCTACTCTATGGAATTCAAAAAATACAACACAGCTCCGGCGCACATCGCTGAAACTGTATCCAAAAAACAAGGCTGATTCAGTCCTTTAGGCAAGGAGTTAATTGTCGTGGCTAAAGAAAAATTTGATCGTTCCCTACCGCACGTCAACGTTGGCACCATCGGTCACGTTGACCACGGTAAAACCACTCTGACTGCTGCTCTGACTCGCGTTTGCTCCGAAGTTTTCGGTTCCGCAATCGTTGATTTCGATAAAATCGACAGCGCACCAGAAGAAAAAGCTCGTGGTATCACCATCAACACCGCGCACGTTGAATACAACTCGCTGATCCGTCACTACGCTCACGTTGACTGCCCAGGTCACGCTGACTATGTGAAGAACATGATCACCGGTGCTGCCCAGATGGACGGCGCAATCCTGGTTTGCTCGGCCGCTGATGGTCCGATGCCACAAACCCGTGAGCACATCCTGCTGTCCCGTCAGGTAGGCGTTCCGTACATCGTGGTTTACCTGAACAAGGCTGACCTGGTAGACGACGCTGAGCTGCTGGAACTGGTTGAGATGGAAGTGCGCGATCTGCTGAGCACTTACGACTTCCCAGGCGACGACACTCCGATCATCATCGGTTCTGCTCGTATGGCTCTGGAAGGCAAAGACGACAACGAAATGGGCACCACGTCCGTTCGTAAACTGGTTGAAACTCTGGACAGCTACATCCCAGATCCAGTTCGTGTTATCGACAAGCCGTTCCTGATGCCAATCGAAGACGTATTCTCGATCTCCGGTCGCGGTACTGTTGTGACTGGCCGTATCGAGCGCGGTATCGTTAAGGTTCAAGATCCACTGGAAATCGTTGGTCTGCGTGACACTACCGTCACCACCTGCACCGGTGTTGAAATGTTCCGTAAGCTGCTCGACGAAGGTCGTGCTGGCGAGAACTGCGGCGTTCTGCTGCGTGGTACCAAGCGTGACGACGTTGAGCGTGGCCAGGTTCTGGTTAAGCCAGGTTCGGTTAAGCCGCACACCAAGTTCGAAGCTGAAGTGTACGTGCTGAGCAAAGAAGAAGGCGGTCGTCACACTCCGTTCTTCAAAGGCTACCGTCCACAGTTCTACTTCCGTACTACTGACGTGACTGGTAACTGCGAACTGCCGGAAGGCGTTGAAATGGTTATGCCAGGCGACAACATCAAAATGGTTGTTACCCTGATCAAAACCATCGCAATGGAAGACGGTCTGCGCTTCGCTATCCGTGAAGGCGGCCGTACCGTTGGTGCTGGCGTTGTAGCTAAAATCATCGAGTAATTATCTCTTCTGAGATAGCCTTGATGTTTTGAGGAGGCCCCCGCTTAGCGGGGGCCTTTTTTATTGGGTTGACACCTATCAGGGCCGTCTATAGAATTGCGCCTCCTTTTAACGGGCGTATTGCGCTCGCTGGGAATAGCAGCCGGAGTCTGAAATCCAATGCAAAATCAGCAAATCCGTATCAGGTTGAAGGCTTTTGACCATCGCCTGATCGACCAATCCACCCAGGAAATCGTGGAAACCGCGAAACGTACTGGTGCTCAAGTGCGTGGTCCAATTCCACTGCCTACCCGTAAAGAGCGGTTCACCGTTCTGGTCTCCCCGCACGTCAACAAAGACGCGCGTGACCAGTACGAGATCCGTACTCATAAGCGCGTACTGGACATCGTCCAGCCAACGGATAAAACCGTTGATGCTCTTATGAAGCTCGATCTGGCGGCCGGTGTGGAAGTACAGATCAGCCTCGGCTAAGACTTGGGTCTTAGTCGTGTAACGCTCTGAAATGGGCGGCCATAGCGGGTGAAAGCCCCGTACACTCATGAGGTTTACAACATGACTATTGGTGTAGTCGGTCGTAAATGCGGTATGACCCGTATTTTCACCGAAGAAGGTGTCTCCATTCCGGTCACGGTCATTGAGATCGAACCGAATCGCGTCACCCAGTTCAAAACTGAAGAAACCGATGGCTATCGTGCAGTGCAAGTCACTGTCGGCGAGCGTCGTGCTTCGCGCGTGACTGCTGCTCAAGCAGGTCACTTCGCTAAAGCAAACGTTGCAGCTGGTCGCACTGTTATGGAGTTCCGTCTTGAAGATGGCGACTACCAGGCTGGCGATCTGATCAACGCTGAAATCTTCGCTGCTGGTCAACTGGTTGATGTAACCGGTCAGTCCAAAGGTAAAGGCTTCCAGGGTACGATCAAGCGTTGGAATTTCCGTGGCCAAGACAACACTCACGGTAACTCCGTTTCCCACCGCGTCCCGGGCTCTATTGGCCAGTGCCAGACTCCTGGTCGTGTATTCAAGGGCAAAAAAATGTCCGGTCATATGGGCGCTGAGCGCGTGACCGTGCAGTCCCTCGAAGTAGTGCGCGTCGACGCTGAACGCAATCTGTTGTTGGTCAAGGGTGCTGTTCCTGGCGCTACTGGCGGCAACCTGGTTGTACGTCCAGCGGCCAAGGCTCGCGGTTAAGGGGAAGCTGACATGCAATTAAATGTAAATGACGCTCAAGCGATCGAAGTTTCCGAACTGACATTTGGCGGCGAATTCAACGAGACGCTGGTTCACCAAGCAGTCGTGGCCTACATGGCCGGCGGCCGTCAAGGTAGCAAGCAGCAAAAGACCCGTTCCGACGTACGTGGTGGCGGTAAGCGCCCTTGGCGTCAGAAAGGCACTGGCCGTGCTCGTGCCGGTACTATCCGTAGCCCAATCTGGCGTGGCGGCGGTACCACTTTCGCAGCTCGTCCACAGGATCACACTCAGAAGCTCAACAAGAAGATGTACCGCGCAGCTCTGCGCTCCATCCTTGCTGAACTCGTGCGTACTGATCGTCTGGTCGTGGTTCAGGACTTCGCTGTTGAAGGTCCAAAAACCAAAGATCTGCTGGGCAAGCTGAACAACATGAATCTGACCGACGTTTTGATCGTGTCTGAAGCTGTTGATCAGAACCTGTACCTGGCTGCTCGCAACCTGCCACACGTTGATGTACGTGACGTGCAAGGTTCCGATCCAGTTAGTCTGATCGCATACGACAAGGTGTTGATCACCGTGTCGGCCGTGAAGAAATTCGAGGAGCTGCTGGGATGAACCAGGAACGCGTATTTAAAGTTCTGCTTGGCCCGCACGTTTCCGAAAAGGCTACGGTTCTGGCTGACAAGAAAGGCCAGTTCGTTTTCAAGGTTGCAACTGACGCAACCAAGCTGGAAATCAAGAAGGCCGTCGAAAGCCTGTTCAGCGTGAAAGTAGAGCGTGTTACTACCCTGAATGTTCTGGGTAAGAGCAAGCGCACTGCTCGCGGTCTGGGCAAGCGTAATGACTGGAAGAAGGCAGTTATCTCCCTTCAGCCAGGCCAAGATCTCGATTTCAGCAGCAGTGCTGAGTAAGGAAGGGGTGCATCATGGCAATCGTTAAATGCAAACCGACTTCCCCTGGCCGCCGTTTTGTGGTCAAGGTGGTCAACCAGGAGCTGCATAAAGGCGCTCCTCACGCACCGCTGCTCGAGAAAAAATCGAAGACTGGTGGTCGTAACAACAATGGTCGTATTACCACTCGTCACATCGGTGGTGGCCATAAGCAGCATTATCGTCTGGTCGACTTCCGTCGCAACGACAAAGATGGCATCGCTGCCACTGTCGAGCGTATCGAATACGATCCAAACCGTACTGCTCACATCGCTCTGCTGCTGTACGCAGATGGCGAGCGTCGCTACATCATCGCCCCTAAAGGCGTGAGTGCTGGCGACCAGCTGATCGCAGGTGCTCTGGCGCCGATCAAGCCGGGCAACGCTCTGCAACTGCGTAACATTCCAGTTGGTAGCACCGTACACGGCATCGAATTGAAGCCAGGTAAAGGCGCGCAAATCGCTCGTTCCGCTGGTGCTTCGGCTCAGCTGATCGCTCGTGAAGGTGTCTACGTGACCCTGCGTCTGCGTTCTGGTGAGATGCGTAAAGTGCTGGCTGAATGCCGCGCGACCCTGGGTGAAGTCTCGAACTCCGAGCACAGCCTGCGTTCGCTGGGTAAAGCTGGTGCCAAACGCTGGCGTGGCGTTCGCCCAACCGTTCGTGGTGTTGCCATGAACCCGGTTGACCACCCACACGGTGGTGGTGAAGGTCGTACCTCTGGTGGTCGTCATCCGGTATCGCCATGGGGCTTCCCGACTAAGGGCGCGAAGACTCGTGGTAATAAGCGTACCGACAAAATGATCGTCCGTCGTCGCAAGTAAATAGAGGGATACGACAGTGCCACGTTCTCTGAAAAAAGGTCCTTTTATTGATCTTCACCTACTGAAGAAGATCGAAGTGGCGGCGGAAAAGAACGATCGCAAACCAGTTAAGACCTGGTCGCGTCGTTCGATGATCCTGCCACAAATGGTCGGTTTGACCATCGCAGTACACAACGGTCGTCAACACGTCCCAGTTCTCGTTAACGAAGACATGGTCGGCCACAAACTAGGCGAGTTTGCCGGTACCCGCACTTATCGTGGGCACGTGGCAGACAAGAAAGCCAAGCGTTAAGGGGTAAGGAAATGGAAGTAGCCGCTAAGTTGTCGGGCGCTCGAATCTCCGCCCAGAAAGCCCGCTTGGTCGCCGACCAGATCCGCGGGAAGAAGGTGGGCGAAGCGCTCAACCTGTTGGCTTTCAGCAGTAAGAAAGCCGCCGAGATCATGAAGAAAGTGCTGGAGTCGGCCGTAGCCAACGCCGAGCATAACGAAGGCGCAGACGTTGATGACCTGAAGGTCAGCACCGTTTTCGTCAACGAAGGGCGTTCGCTGAAGCGCATCATGCCACGTGCCAAAGGCCGTGCTGATCGCATCGTCAAGCGGTCTTGCCATATCACTGTCAAGGTTGCTGACAAGTAACGGAGTCGAAGAGATGGGTCAGAAAGTACATCCCATTGGCATTCGCCTGGGAATCGTCAAGGAGCACACCTCCGTCTGGTACGCAGACGGTCGGACTTATGCGGACTATTTGTTCGCTGATCTGAAGGTGCGTGAGTATCTCCAAGACAAACTAAAAAGCGCGTCCGTAAGCCGTATCGATATCCATCGTCCGGCGCAAACTGCACGTATCACCATCCACACCGCTCGTCCAGGTATCGTTATCGGGAAGAAAGGTGAAGATGTTGAGAAACTGCGTCAGGACCTGACCAAGCAAATGGGTGTGCCTGTGCACATCAATATCGAAGAGATCCGCAAGCCGGAGCTCGACGGTATGCTGGTTGCGCAGAGCGTAGCTCAGCAGCTGGAGCGTCGCGTAATGTTCCGTCGCGCCATGAAGCGCGCTGTACAGAACGCCATGCGCATTGGTGCCAAAGGCATCAAAATCCAAGTGAGCGGTCGTCTCGGCGGTGCTGAAATCGCACGTACTGAATGGTATCGCGAAGGTCGTGTGCCACTGCACACCCTGCGTGCCGACATCGACTATGCCAACTACGAAGCTCACACCACTTACGGTGTGATCGGTGTAAAGGTTTGGATCTTCAAAGGCGAAGTAATTGGTGGTCGCCAAGAAGAACTGAAACCACAAGCACCAGCTCCTCGTAAAAAAGCTGCTAAGTAAGGGGTACGCCAAATGTTGCAACCTAAGCGTACGAAGTTCCGCAAGCAGATGACAGGCCACAACCGTGGTCTGGCACAGCGCGGTAGCAAAGTCAGCTTCGGCGAGTTCGCGCTGAAGTCTGTAGCTCGTGGTCGTCTCACCGCTCGTCAGATTGAGTCAGCGCGTCGTGCACTGACCCGTCACGTTAAACGTGGCGGCAAGATCTGGATCCGTGTATTCCCGGACAAGCCGATCTCCAAAAAGCCTCTCGAGGTTCGGATGGGTAAAGGTAAGGGTAACGTGGAATACTGGGTAGCCCAGATTCAGCCAGGCAAAGTCCTGTATGAAATCGAGGGTGTAACTGAAGAGCTGGCGCGTGAGGCTTTTGCCCTGGCTGCTGCAAAGCTGCCGCTCGCCACCGCCTTTGTTAAACGGACGGTGATGTGATGAAAGCGAATGAACTTCGTGAAAAATCCGCACAGCAGCTGAACGAGCAACTGCTCGGCCTGCTGCGCGACCAGTTCAATCTGCGTATGCAGAAAGCAACTGGCCAGTTGGGGCAGTCTCATCTGCTCTCGCAAGTTAAGCGTGACATCGCTCGCGTGAAGACTGTGCTCAACCAGCAGGCAGGTAAGTGATCATGGCTGAAGCCGAAAAGACTGTCCGTACGCTGACTGGCCGTGTTGTCAGCGATAAGATGGACAAAACCATCACCGTTTTGATCGAGCGTCGTGTTAAGCACCCGATCTACGGTAAATATGTTAAGCGTTCGACTAAGCTGCACGCGCACGACGAAACCAATCAGTGCCACATCGGCGACAAAGTCACTATTCGTGAAACTCGTCCGCTGGCCAAGACCAAGTCTTGGGCACTGGTTGATGTTCTCGAACGCGCTGTGGAAGTCTAAGGACTAGGGGTCGGAGAAATTATATGATTCAGACTCAATCCATGCTCGATGTGGCCGATAACAGCGGCGCTCGCCGTGTTATGTGCATCAAGGTGCTGGGTGGCTCCCATCGTCGTTACGCTGGTATCGGTGACATCATCAAAGTTACCGTGAAGGAAGCAATTCCTCGCGGTAAAGTGAAAAAAGGCCAAGTGATGACTGCTGTTGTAGTCCGCACTCGTCACGGCGTACGCCGTGCAGATGGCTCCATTATCCGCTTTGATGGCAACGCTGCTGTTCTTCTGAACAACAAGCAAGAGCCGATCGGCACCCGTATCTTTGGGCCAGTGACCCGTGAACTTCGTACTGAGAAGTTCATGAAGATCGTCTCGCTCGCCCCAGAAGTGCTGTAAGGAGATCCGACATGCAAAAGATTCGTCGTGACGACGAGATCATCGTGATCGCCGGCAAAGACAAAGGTAAGCGCGGTAAGGTGCTTAAGGTTCTCGCTAATAACCGTCTGGTTATCGGTGGTCTGAACCTGGTCAAGCGTCATACCAAGCCTAACCCGATGTCGGGCGTGCAGGGCGGTATCGTCGAGAAAGAAGCTCCGCTGGACGCTTCTAACGTCGCCATCTTCAACGGCGAAACCAACAAGGCTGACCGCGTTGGTTTCAAAGTAGAAGACGGTAAGAAAATTCGTGTCTTCAAGTCGACCCAAAAAGCGGTTGATGCTTGAACACTGCTAGGTAGATTAGACCATGGCACGACTACAAGAGATTTACCGGAAGGAAATCGCCCCTAAGCTTAAGGAAGAACTTAAGCTCGGGAACGTGATGGAAGTTCCGCGCGTTACCAAAATCACCCTGAACATGGGTCTGGGCGAAGCGATCGGTGACAAAAAAGTCATCGAGCACGCTGTTGCCGACCTGGAAAAGATCACCGGTCAAAAAGTCGTTGTGACTTACGCTCGGAAATCCATCGCTGGCTTTAAAGTCCGTGAAGGTTGGCCGATCGGCGTCAAAGTGACTCTGCGCCGTGAGCGTATGTACGAATTCCTGGATCGTCTGCTGTCGATCTCCCTGCCTCGGGTTCGCGACTTCCGCGGCCTGAATGCCAAGTCCTTCGATGGTCGTGGTAACTACAGCATGGGCGTGAAAGAGCAGATCATCTTCCCGGAAATCGACTACGACAAGATCGATGCTCTCCGCGGTCTGGACATCACCCTGACCACCACTGCCAAGAACGATGATGAAGGTCGCGCCCTGTTGCGTGCTTTCAAATTCCCGTTCCGCAACTGATTGGAGTAGGACCATGGCCAAGATGAGCATGAAAAACCGCGAGCTGAAGCGTCAGCTCACGGTTGCCAAGTACGCCAAGAAGCGTGCAGCACTGAAAGCAATCATCGTTGATCTGAACGCAAGTCCAGAAGCGCGCTGGGAAGCTACAGTTGCTCTGCAGAAGCAGCCACGTGACGCAAGCGCCTCGCGCATGCGTAACCGCTGCCGCCTGACCGGTCGTCCACACGGCGTTTACCGCAAGTTCGGCCTCGGCCGTAACAAACTGCGTGAAGCGGCAATGCGTGGTGACGTACCAGGTCTGGTTAAAGCCAGCTGGTAAGTACTTTCGAAGTCCAGGTGGTTTGCGTCGCAAGATACTGACCACCGGTGACCTTGAATCTGGAACAAGCCCCTTTTGGGGCTTGTTTCATTTCCGGAGTGTGTCTAGAATACCCGGCTCGCCTGAGCCCGTGTTTTCTATGCTCGGAGATTCTCGGCGACATATGTAGCCGCAAGGCTAATTTTTTTGTATTAGGAGCGTCTAGCCCATGAGTATGCAGGACCCGTTAGCGGACATGCTAACTCGTATCCGTAATGCCCAGATGGCTGAAAAGTCCGTCGTAAGCATGCCATCTTCCAAGTTGAAGGTAGCTGTTGCCAAAGTCCTGAAAGACGAAGGCTACATTGCGGGTTATCAGATCAGCAGCGAAACAAAACCACTGCTGTCCATCGAGCTGAAATACTTCGAAGGCCGTTCGGTCATCGAGGAAGTGAAGCGCGTTAGCCGTCCAGGCCTGCGTCAGTACAAGTCCGCTGAAGATCTGCCGAAAGTTCGTGGCGGTCTGGGCGTGTCTATCGTCTCCACCAACAAAGGTGTGATGACGGATCGTGCTGCGCGCGCTGCCGGTGTCGGCGGCGAAGTTCTTTGCACTGTGTTCTAAGGGGGGATAAGCATGTCTCGCGTCGCTAAGAACCCCGTTAAGCTGCCAGCCGGTGTCGAAGTCAAATTCGCAGGCCAACAGCTTTCGGTGAAGGGTGCCAAGGGCACTCTTGAACTGAACATCCATTCGTCCGTTGAGATCGTTGAAGAAGCTGGTGAGCTGCGTTTCGCTGCTCGCAATGGCGATCAACAAACTCGCGCAATGGCCGGTACCACGCGTGCGTTGGTAAACAACATGGTCCATGGCGTAAGCCAAGGCTTCGAGCGTAAGCTCCAGCTGGTCGGTGTTGGTTACAAAGCGCAAGCAAAAGGCACGGTTTTGAACCTGGCCCTTGGCTTCTCGCACCCAGTGGATTACGAACTGCCGGAAGGCATCACCGCTGAGACTCCTAGCCAGACCGATATCCTGATCAAGGGTATTGATAAGCAGCTGGTAGGTCAGGTGGCCGCTGAGATCCGCGACTTCCGTCCACCAGAGCCGTACAAAGGCAAAGGTGTGCGCTACGCGGACGAAGTCGTCCGTCGTAAAGAAGCCAAGAAGAAGTAGGGCATAGCAAATGACCGACAAAAAAGTTACTCGACTGCGTCGCGCTCGCAAAGCACGCCTGAAAATGCACGAACTCGAAGTCGTGCGTCTCTGCGTGTTCCGCTCGTCGCAGCACATCTACGCCCAGGTCATCTCGGCCGACGGCAACAAAGTCCTGGCAAGCGCCTCGACTTTGGATAAAGAACTGCGTGATGGTGCCACTGGCAACATCGACGCGGCCACAAAGGTTGGCCAGCTGGTCGCTACGCGTGCTAAGGCCGCTGGCGTCTCGCAAGTGGCTTTCGACCGCTCTGGCTTCAAGTACCACGGCCGCGTTAAAGCGCTGGCTGATGCTGCTCGTGAAGCTGGGCTGGAGTTCTAAGTTATGTCAAATAACGACCAAAAGCGCGACGAAGGCTACATTGAGAAGCTGGTTCAAGTTAACCGCGTAGCCAAAACCGTTAAAGGCGGCCGTATCTTCACTTTCACCGCGTTGACCGTGGTGGGTGATGGTAAAGGGCGTGTTGGCTTCGGCCGTGGCAAGTCACGTGAAGTGCCTGCTGCGATCCAGAAGGCAATGGAAGCTGCTCGTCGCAACATGATCCAAGTTGATCTGAACGGCACCACTCTGCAGTACGCTATGAAGTCCGCTCACGGCGCTTCGAAGGTGTACATGCAGCCTGCTTCTGAAGGTACCGGTATCATCGCTGGCGGCGCTATGCGTGCTGTCCTCGAAGTTGCTGGCGTTCAGAACGTTCTGGCCAAGTGCTACGGCTCGACTAACCCGGTAAACGTGGTTCACGCCACTTTCAAAGGTTTGAAAGCTATGCAATCTCCTGAGTCCATCGCTGCCAAGCGTGGTCTGACTGTCAAGGAGATCTTCTGATCATGGCTACCGTTAAAGTAACGCTGATCAAAAGCATGACCGGCCGCATTCCTAACCACAAACTGTGCGTTAAAGGTTTGGGTCTGCGTCGCATCGGTCACACTGTAGAAGTCCAGGATACTCCCGAGAATCGCGGGATGATCAACAAGGCTTACTACATGCTGCGTGTAGAGGGTTAATCGATGAAACTCAATGATCTGAGTCCAGCGCCGGGTTCCCGTCGCGAAAAGCATCGTCCGGGCCGTGGTATCGGTAGCGGTTTGGGTAAGACTGGTGGCCGTGGCCACAAAGGTCAAACCTCCCGCTCCGGTGGCACCATCGCTCCAGGCTTTGAAGGCGGTCAACAGCCGCTGCATCGTCGCCTGCCTAAGTTCGGTTTCGTATCCCTGAAAGCCATGGATCGCGCAGAAGTGCGTTTGTCCGAGCTGGCTAAAGTGGAAGGCGACATCGTTACTGTGCAGACCCTGAAAGATGCCAACGTGATCAACGTCAACGTACAGCGTGTGAAAATCATGCTGTCCGGTGAAGTGACTCGCGCTGTCACTATCGGCAAGGGAATCGGCGCCACCAAAGGTGCGCGTTCGGCTATCGAAGCAGCTGGCGGCAAGTTCGAGGAATAAATGGCTAAGCAAGGTGCTCTCTCAGCGCTCGGCAAAGGCGGTATGTCTGAACTTTGGGCTCGTCTGCGTTTTCTGTTCCTGGCGATTATCGTCTACCGAATAGGCGCACACATCCCGGTTCCAGGTATCAACCCGGACCGACTCGCAGACCTGTTTCGACAGAATGAGGGGACCATTCTTAGCTTGTTCAACATGTTTTCCGGCGGCGCGCTGGAACGGATGAGTATCTTTGCACTGGGGATCATGCCGTACATTTCGGCATCGATCATCATGCAGTTGATGACCGCCGTCAGTCCGCAGTTGGAGCAGTTGAAGAAGGAAGGTGAAGCTGGCCGTCGCAAGATTAGCCAGTACACCCGCTACGGCACTGTCATCCTTGCCTTGGTTCAAGCTATCGGCATGTCCGTTGGCTTGGCCGGGCAGGGTGTTGCGTTCACTGGTGACTTTGGCTTCTATTTCGTCGCGGTATCCACATTTGTGGCTGGTGCGATGTTTATGATGTGGCTGGGTGAGCAGATTACTGAGCGTGGTGTTGGTAACGGTATCTCGATGTTGATTTTCGCAGGTATCGTCGCCGGTCTTCCGAGAGCAATTGGGCAGTCTTTCGAGTCTGCACGTCAGGGTGATATCAATATCTTCGCCTTGGTTGCTATCGGTTTGCTGGCAGTAGCGATTATCGGTTTTGTGGTGTTCATTGAGCGTGGCCAGCGTCGTATTGCTGTTCACTACGCCAAGCGTCAGCAGGGCCGCAAGGTCTTCGCTGCGCAGACCAGCCACTTGCCGCTGAAAGTGAATATGGCCGGTGTTATTCCGGCAATTTTCGCGAGCAGCATTTTGCTGTTTCCGGCTTCGTTGGGTACCTGGTTTGGTCAGTCTGAAAACATGGGCTGGCTGCAGGACCTCTCTCAGTCGATCGCTCCTGGTCAGCCGTTGAATATTCTGCTGTTTAGTGCAGGGATTATTTTCTTCTGCTTCTTCTATACGGCGTTGATGTTCAATCCGAAAGACGTAGCGGAAAACCTGAAGAAGTCCGGTGCCTTTATTCCGGGTATCCGTCCAGGTGAGCAGTCTGCACGCTACATTGATGGCGTTCTGACTCGTTTGACCCTGTTCGGTGCTCTATATATGACGGCCGTCTGCTTGTTGCCCCAGTTCCTGGTGGTTGCAGCAAACGTTCCGTTCTACCTTGGCGGGACCTCGTTGCTGATCGTGGTCGTGGTTGTGATGGACTTCATGTCCCAAGTACAATCGCACCTCGTTTCGCACCAGTACGAATCCCTGATGAAGAAAGCCAACCTGAAGGGTTACGGCAGCGGCATGTTGCGCTGAGTACCCATAAGGTTCGAGGAGTTGGTGATGAAAGTTCGTGCATCGGTGAAAAAGCTGTGCCGTAACTGCAAGATTATTCGCCGCGAAGGTGTTGTTCGAGTAATTTGCAGCGCGGAACCGCGTCACAAACAGCGCCAAGGCTGAGTGTGATCCGCTTGAAGCCCGGCAGCTAGTGCGCTGCCGGGTTGATTATTTGTTATTACAGCGATATTATCTCGCGCCCTATTTCTTGGCTTCCGGGGCGTAGGTAGCTGTCAATTGGAGTCCCACTGAATGGCCCGTATTGCAGGCGTTAACATTCCAGATAACAAGCACACTGTTATCTCGCTGACCTACATCTATGGTGTTGGTCGCACTACTGCGCAGAAAATTTGCGCAGTTGCTGGGGTAAACCCAGCCGCTAAGATCAAGGATCTGAGCGACGAGCAGATTGAATTGCTGCGTGGCGAAGTGGCGAAGTTCACCACTGAAGGTGACCTGCGTCGCGAAATCAACATGAAAATCAAGCGTTTGATGGACCTCGGTTGCTATCGCGGTCTGCGTCATCGTCGTGGTCTTCCAGTGCGCGGTCAGCGTACCAAGACTAACGCGCGTACCCGTAAAGGTCCGCGTAAGCCGATCCGCAAGTAATCGCCCCAGCGAATCGACAGGAAAATTATCATGGCAAAACCTGCTGCTCGTCCTCGTAAAAAAGTTAAAAAGACAGTGGTTGATGGCATCGCCCACATCCATGCTTCTTTTAACAACACCATCGTGACCATCACCGACCGTCAAGGTAACGCTCTGTCTTGGGCTACCTCTGGTGGTTCGGGTTTCCGCGGTTCCCGCAAGTCCACGCCGTTTGCTGCTCAAGTAGCTGCTGAACGTGCTGGTCAAGCTGCGCTGGAATACGGCCTGAAAAACCTCGACGTTAACGTCAAAGGTCCAGGTCCAGGTCGTGAGTCTGCTGTCCGTGCTTTGAACGGCTGTGGCTATAAGATCGCCAGCATCACCGACGTGACGCCAATCCCGCACAACGGGTGCCGTCCGCCGAAGAAGCGCCGCGTGTAATCCAGGAGATTGTAAAGAATGGCTCGTTACATTGGTCCAAAATGCAAACTCGCTCGTCGCGAAGGCACCGATCTCTTCCTGAAGAGCGGCGTGCGCGCGATCGAATCGAAGTGCAACATTGAAGCAGCACCTGGTATCCACGGCCAACGCCGCGGTCGCCAGTCCGATTACGGCACCCAACTGCGTGAAAAGCAGAAGGTCCGTCGTATCTACGGCGTTCTCGAGCGTCAGTTCAGCGGCTACTACAAAGAAGCTGCTGGCAAAAAAGGTGCAACCGGTGAAAACCTGCTGCAACTGCTCGAATGCCGTCTGGACAACGTTGTATACCGTATGGGCTTTGGTTCGACTCGTGCCGAATCCCGTCAGCTGGTATCGCACAAATCCGTCAGCGTAAACGGCCAAACCGTTAACGTACCGTCTTACCAGGTTCGTGCTGGTGACGTAGTCGCGATTCGCGAGAAAGCAAAAAACCAACTTCGCATTGTCCAAGCTCTCGATCTGTGTGCCCAACGTGGCCGCGTAGAATGGGTAGAAGTAGACACTGAGAAGAAGTCGGGCGTTTTCAAGAACGTTCCTGCTCGCAGTGATCTGTCCGCCGACATCAACGAAAGCCTGATTGTCGAGCTCTACTCCAAGTAAGGGCTAGAAAATAGGTGCATCCATGCAGATTTCGGTAAATGAGTTCCTGACACCCCGCCACATTGATGTGCAGGTTGTCAGTCCAACCCGCGCCAAGATCACTCTCGAGCCTCTCGAGCGTGGTTTTGGCCACACCCTGGGCAACGCGCTGCGCCGCATCCTGTTGTCCTCAATGCCCGGCTGTGCAGTAGTCGAGGCCGAGATTGACGGTGTGCTCCACGAGTACAGCGCCATCGAAGGTGTACAGGAAGACGTAATTGAAATCCTGTTGAACCTTAAAGGTCTGGCTATCAAGCTGCACGGCCGTGACGAAGTTACGCTGACCTTGTCGAAGAAGGGTTCGGGGGTGGTTACCGCTGCCGATATTCAGCTGGATCATGATGTCGAGATCGTTAACCCCGATCACGTAATCGCTAACCTGGCGTCTAACGGCGCCCTGAACATGAAGCTCACTGTAGCTCGTGGTCGTGGTTATGAACCGGCCGACTCGCGTCAGAGCGATGAAGACGAAAGCCGCAGCATTGGTCGCTTGCAGCTTGACTCTTCGTTCAGCCCGGTTCGCCGTATCGCATACGTGGTGGAAAACGCCCGTGTCGAGCAGCGTACTAACCTGGACAAGCTGGTTATTGATCTGGAAACCAACGGTACTCTGGATCCTGAAGAGGCTATCCGCCGCGCTGCAACCATTCTGCAACAGCAGTTGGCTGCGTTCGTCGACCTCAAAGGTGACAGCGAACCAGTGGTAATCGAGCAGGAAGACGAGATCGATCCGATCCTGCTTCGCCCGGTTGACGATCTGGAACTGACTGTACGTTCGGCTAACTGCCTTAAGGCGGAAAACATTTACTACATCGGCGACCTGATTCAGCGTACCGAAGTAGAACTGTTGAAGACTCCGAACCTGGGCAAGAAATCCTTGACTGAAATCAAGGACGTTCTGGCCTCCCGCGGTCTGTCCCTCGGCATGCGCCTCGACAACTGGCCGCCTGCAAGTCTTAAGAAGGACGACAAGGCGACTGCCTGATCGTCGTAATCACCGAACGTGAGTTTGGTAAGGAATGAACCATGCGTCATCGTAAAAGTGGTCGTCACCTGAGCCGTACCAGCTCGCACCGCAAGGCCATGTTTCAAAACATGGCGGTGTCGCTGTTCGAGCACGAGCTGATCAAAACTACACTGCCGAAAGCTAAAGAACTGCGTCGCGTTGCTGAGCCGCTGATCACTTTGGCCAAGACAGACAGCCTGGCTAACCGCCGTCTGGCTTTCGACCGTACTCGTTCGAAAGCTACCGTTGGTAAGCTCTTCAACGACCTGGGCAAGCGTTACGCTACCCGTGAGGGTGGCTACCTGCGCATCCTCAAGTGCGGTTTCCGCGCTGGCGACAACGCGCCTATGGCGTACGTCGAGTTGGTTGATCGTGCTACTGCCGGCGAAGCTGTAAGCGCCGAGTAAGACGACAGTCTGCAACAGAGAACCGGGCCTAGTGCCCGGTTTTTTGTGGGCGGTCGAAAACCGGCTATATTTCTCACGTCACTGCCGGTTCTCTAATAAACCCGCCGCTATCCGTTGAGGTTCTGTGTTAGTTATTTTCTATCAAAGTCCATGATTTAATGCATTTGATGGTGTCATCTTGATGGTCAATACTCCCTCCAAGCCGATTAGCCGGCAGTTCCTAGTCTGACCTGAGGAAGATTGAGCATGAGTAATATCCTTACTACCGCCAGCGGTGCCCCCGTTGCGGATAACCAGAACTCCCGTACTGCCGGTCCGCGTGGCCCGTTGCTCCTCGATGACTTTCACCTGATCGAAAAGCTTGCGCACTTCAACCGTGAAAACATTCCTGAGCGTCGCGTACACGCCAAGGGTTCGGGCGCTCACGGTAAATTCACCGTAACCCGGGACATCACCCAGTACACCAGTGCGAAGCTGTTCGAATCCGTTGGTAAAGAAACACCTACTTTCCTTCGATTCTCCACCGTTGGCGGCGAGCGAGGCTCGGCGGATACCGCGCGTGACCCGCGTGGCTTTGCTTTGAAGTTCTATACCGAAGAAGGTAACTGGGACATCGTTGGCAACAACACGCCAGTGTTCTTCATCCGCGACCCGCTGAAGTTCCCCGACTTCATTCACACCCAAAAGCGGTTGCCGCAAACGAATCTGAAAAGTGCACAGATGGTATGGGATTTCTGGTCGCTCTCTCCTGAGGCGTTGCACCAGATCACCATCCTGTTCTCGGATCGCGGCACTCCAGACGGTTACCGCCATATGCACGGCTTCGGGAGTCATACCTATAGCCTGATCAATGCTAGAGGCGAGCGCCATTGGGTCAAATGGCACTACAAAACCAAGCAAGGTATCAAGAACCTGACGCCTGAAGAGGCGACTCGCATTGCCGGCACTGATCCTGATTATGCTCAGCGTGACCTGTTCAACGCTATCGAGCGGGGCGACTTTCCCAAGTGGAGCGTCAACATTCAGGTCATGACCGAAGCCGAGGCTGAAGCTCACTACGAAAACCCGTTTGACGTGACCAAAACCTGGTCACAGCAGGAGTTTCCGCTGATCGAGGTTGGCGAGCTCGTGCTGGACCGTAATCCGGTGAATTACTTTGCTGAAGTCGAGCAGGCATGCTTTGGCCCAAGCAACATGGTTCCGGGTGTTGGTCTCTCGCCGGACCGCATGCTTCAAGGCCGCGTTTTCGCTTATGCGGATGCTCACCGTTATCGTGTTGGCACCAACCACCAGCAGTTGCCGGTCAATGCTCCCTTGAGCCCGGTTAATAACAATCAGCGTGACGGTTCGATGTCCCTTGGTTTCGGAGGTGCGTCTCCTAACTATGAACCAAACAGCGTCGCTGGTACGCCACAACAGGCGCCTCAATACGCTGAGCCACCTCTGGCACTCAATGGTGCGGCGAATCGCTACGATCAGCGTGAAGACACCGACTACTACAGTCACGCAGGTGCGCTATTCCGTTTGATGGATGCCGGGCAAAAGGCCCTGCTGATCAACAACATTGCCGGGGCTATGGATGGCGTGAGCAGGGATGTGGTTCAGCGCCAGCTGCAGCACTTCTTCAAAGCCGACCCCGATTACGGCCAAGGCATTGCAACGGCGCTGGGCGTAACGCTTAGCTGACTCTAAACGAGAAGCAGAACCGCCCTCATTTGGGCGGTTTTTGCGTTATTTCCGCTACTTTTCTCAGAAAATCTTCGCTTTTCTGCCGTTGGTCTCGTGACCTCCGGGTCATGATGGTTCAAACTACAGACTTTCAAGCAGGGAGATGTAGGGCGATGCAAGGTCACCCCGACGTAATCGATTACCTCAACACGTTGCTGACGGGCGAACTGGCAGCTCGTGACCAATATTTCATCCATTCGCGTATGTACGAAGACTGGGGCTTTACTGAGCTCTACGAACGTATCAACCACGAAATGGAAGAAGAGGCACAGCACGCCGACGCGCTGATGCGCCGTATTCTTATGCTCGAAGGCACGCCACGCATGCGTCCCGACGACCTGGATGTGGGCACCACGGTGCCTGACATGCTCGCAGCCGATCTTCGCCTCGAGTACAAGGTGCGTGCCGCGCTCTGCAAGGGCATCGAGCTCTGCGAGCAGCACAACGACTATGTCACCCGCGAAATCCTCCGGGTGCAGTTGAATGACACCGAAGAAGATCACACCTACTGGCTGGAAAAGCAGTTGGGCCTGATCAAGCTGGTTGGTCTGGAGAATTACCTGCAATCGCAGTTCTGATTCCCGGCTACAAAAAAGCCCCTGTCACCGCAAAGTGACAGGGGCTTTTTCATGAGCCCGATAAATCAGGCTTTATCGCGTGCCAACAACGGTTTCAAGTAGTAACCGGTATGCGACTGCGGCATTTCCGAGACCTGCTCCGGTGTGCCCACCGCAATGATCTGGCCTCCTTTGGAACCGCCTTCCGGCCCCAGGTCCACCAGCCAATCGGCAGTCTTGATCACATCCAGGTTGTGCTCAATCACCACCACTGTGTTGCCGTGGTCGCGCAGGCGGTGCAGCACGTCGAGCAATTGCTGGATATCCGCAAAGTGCAGACCCGTGGTCGGCTCATCGAGGATATACAGGGTCTTGCCGGTATCTCGCTTGGACAGCTCACGAGACAACTTCACCCGCTGCGCCTCGCCGCCGGACAAGGTAGTCGCCGATTGCCCCAGCTTGATGTACGACAGGCCCACATCCATCAGCGTTTGCAGCTTGCGCGCCAACGCTGGAACCGCGTCAAAGAACACCCGTGCTTCCTCGATGGTCATTTCGAGGGTTTCGTGGATGCTCTTGCCCTTGTACTTGATCTCCAGGGTTTCGCGGTTATAGCGCTTGCTCTTGCACACATCGCACGGCACGTAGATGTCCGGCAAAAAGTGCATCTCAACCTTGATCAGGCCATCGCCCTGGCACGCTTCGCAGCGCCCGCCCTTAACGTTGAACGAGAACCGGCCAGGCCCATAACCCCGCGAGCGGGACTCCGGTACGCCGGCGAACAGTTCGCGAATCGGCGTGAACAACCCGGTATAGGTCGCCGGGTTGGAGCGCGGCGTACGGCCAATCGGGCTTTGGTCGATGTCGACGACTTTGTCCAGATGCTCAAGGCCCTTGATGCTGTCGTGCGCAGCCGCTTCCAGGGTTGTCGCGCCGTTCAAGGCGGTGGCGCTCAGTGGGAACAGCGTGTTGTTGATCAGCGTCGACTTGCCCGAACCGGATACACCGGTCACACAGGTCAATAAACCCAGTGGGATTTCCAGGTCGACATTGCGCAAGTTGTTGCCGCGCGCGCCCTTGAGGTGCAGCGCCAGCTTCTTGTTGCGTGGCGTACGCTTGGCCGGCACTTCAATCTTCACGCGGCCGGACAGGTACTTACCGGTCAACGAGTCCGGGTGCGCCATGACCTCGGCAGGCGTGCCCTCGGCAACAATATGCCCACCGTGCACACCCGCACCCGGGCCAATGTCGACCACATAATCCGCCAGGCGAATCGCATCTTCATCGTGCTCAACCACGATCACCGTGTTGCCGATATCCCGCAGGTGCTTCAGCGTTCCCAGCAGGCGGTCGTTGTCTCGCTGGTGCAAGCCAATCGACGGTTCATCGAGGATGTACAATACGCCCACGAGGCCGGCACCAATTTGGCTGGCCAAACGGATCCGCTGGGCTTCACCACCCGAGAGGGTGTCGGCGCTGCGATCCAGCGACAGATAATCCAGGCCAACGTTAACCAGGAATTGCAGGCGCTCACGGATTTCCTTGAGGATCTTGTCGGCAATTTCCCCACGGCGCCCGGTCAGCTTGAGCACACCAAAGTACTCACACGCATCGCCGATCGGCAGGTTGGTCACTGCCGGCAGTGTCTTCTCGCCCACCCACACATGA
This sequence comes from Pseudomonas sp. R76, assembly GCF_009834565.1. Taxonomy (GTDB): domain Bacteria; phylum Pseudomonadota; class Gammaproteobacteria; order Pseudomonadales; family Pseudomonadaceae; genus Aquipseudomonas. The sequence continues at coordinate 6,059,033 of NZ_CP019428.1, read as the reverse complement.
CGTGCTTCACGACGCAGACGAGTGCCCCGGCAATCCGGGCAAGGCTGAGTGCTGAGGAACTTGGCCAGCTCTTCGCGCACGCTCGCCGACTCGGTCTCGCGGTAGCGACGCTCCAGGTTCGGCACGATACCTTCGAACGGGTGCGAACGTTTGACGATATCGCCACGGTCGTTCAGGTATTTGAAGTCGACGTTCTGCGAGCCGCTGCCGTGCAGGATGACTTTTTGCTGCTCGACCGGCAGTTGGTTGAACGGCACTTCCAGGCTGAATTTATAGTGCGATGCCAGCGACCCCAACATCTGGAAGTAGTAGACATTGCGCCTGTCCCAGCCGCGTATCGCACCTTCCGCCAGGGTCAGGTCACCGTTGACCAGACGCTTGATGTCAAAGAACTGCTTAACCCCCAGGCCATCACAGGTCGGGCAGGCGCCAGCCGGGTTGTTGAAGGAAAACAGCTTGGGTTCCAGCTCGCTGATTGCGTGACCACAGATTGGGCAGGCAAAACGCGCGGAGAAGATGATTTCTTCGCCCGGCTCGTCGTCCATCGGTGCGACCAGTGCAATACCGTCCGCCAGCTTCAGCGCGGTCTCGAACGACTCGGCCAAACGCTGTTGCAAATCGGCGCGGACCTTGAAGCGGTCGACCACCACATCAATGGAGTGCTTTTTCTGCTTGTCGAGCTTCGGCGCTTCATCCAGTTCATAGAGCTTGCCGTTGATACGTGCGCGCACAAAACCTTGCGCACGCAGCTCTTCAAAAACCGAAAGATGTTCGCCTTTACGCTCTCGAATCACCGGCGCCAGCAGCATCAGCTTGGCGCCTTCCGGCTGGGCCAGCACCAGGTCGACCATCTGGCTGACGGTCTGGGCTTCCAGGGGAATATCGTGGTCCGGGCAGCGCGGAATACCCACGCGCGCATACAGCAAGCGCAGGTAGTCGTAGATTTCGGTAATGGTGCCCACGGTGGAGCGTGGGTTGTGGGACGTCGACTTCTGCTCGATGGAGATCGCCGGCGACAGGCCTTCAATGGTGTCGACGTCGGGCTTTTCCATCATCGACAGGAATTGCCGGGCATAGGCCGACAGCGATTCCACATAGCGACGCTGACCTTCGGCATACAGCGTGTCGAACGCCAGGGACGATTTGCCGGAGCCGGACAGGCCGGTGATGACGATCAGTTTGTCCCGGGGCAGGGTCAGGTCGATGTTCTTCAGGTTGTGGGTTCTAGCCCCACGAATCAGGATCTTGTCCAAGATGGCCTCGCACGGCGGGCGTAAATAATGCAGGAGTATACGGCTAAAGACTGGATGAATATACACTGTCAAAGTGCCGGGTGCAGCCTTACATGAAAGCTGCGCGGCAAAGCGCCGCATATACCCTCTCAATCGATGGGACTGGTAGAATCGCCGCCGGTTCACACGAGGTTTTTCCATGCACGATCCCCACAGCGAACGCATGAGTAGCGGCGAGACCCGAGCGGCAAGCGGTCTGGCCCTGGTGTTCGCCTTCCGTATGCTTGGCATGTTTATGGTGTTGCCGGTGCTGGCGACCTATGGAATGGATCTCGCAGGCGCAACCCCCGCATTGATCGGCCTGGCGATTGGCGCCTATGGCCTGACCCAGGCGCTGTTTCAGATTCCGTTCGGGATCATTTCCGATCGCATTGGCCGTCGGCCGGTGATTTACCTCGGGCTCATCGTGTTCGCCCTCGGCAGTGTCCTCGCGGCACAGTCAGACTCGATCTGGGGCGTAATCGCCGGGCGGGTCCTGCAGGGCGCCGGTGCGATTTCCGCCGCCGTCATGGCGCTGCTCTCGGACCTGACCCGCGAGCAACATCGCACCAAGGCCATGGCCATGATCGGCATGACCATCGGCCTGTCGTTTGCGGTGGCCATGGTGGTCGGCCCATTGCTGACACGCGCCTTTGGCTTGCACGGGCTGTTCCTCGCCACGGGCGGCATGGCATTGTTCGGGATCGTGATCGTGGCGTTCATGGTGCCGCGTTCCACCGGCACGCTGCAGCACCGTGAGTCCGGCGTGGCACGCAAGGCATTGTTGCCGACGCTCAAGCATCCGGACCTGCTGCGCCTGGATTTAGGTATCTTCGTGTTGCACGCCATGCTGATGTGCTGCTTCGTTGCCTTGCCTCTGGCGCTGGTCGAAAAAGCCGGCCTGCCCAAGGAGCAGCACTGGTGGGTCTACCTCACCGCCTTGTTGATCTCGTTCTTCGCCATGATCCCGTTCATCATCTACGGCGAGAAGAAACGCAAAATGAAACGAGTTTTGCTCGGCGCCGTCGCGACGCTGATGCTCACTGAGCTATTCTTCTGGCAGTTCGGCGACAGCCTGCGGGCGCTGGTAATCGGTACGGTGGTGTTCTTTACCGCGTTCAACCTGCTGGAGGCCTCGTTGCCTTCGCTGATCAGTAAAGTTTCACCCGCCGGTGGCAAGGGCACGGCGATGGGGGTGTATTCCACCAGCCAGTTCCTGGGTTCTGCGCTGGGCGGCATCATGGGCGGCTGGATGTTCCAGCATGGCGGTTTGTCGGTTGTGTTCCTCGGATGCGCCGGGCTGGCTGCACTTTGGCTGGCCTTTGCTGTTACCATGCGCGAACCTCCCTACGTCACAAGCCTGCGTTTGCCGCTATCGCCTGAGGCGATCCGTGAAAGCGGTCTGGTAGAGCGCCTGAAGGCCGTCGTTGGGGTAACAGATGCAGTTGTGGTCGCTGAAGAGGCGGCCATTTACATCAAATTGGACACCGAATTATTGGATCGCGCGACGCTCGAGCAACTGGTCAACCCAGTGCCGACAGCGCGCCCAGCCTAGGAGAACGTTATGGCCCGTGGGGTTAACAAAGTCATATTGGTCGGTACATGCGGCCAGGATCCCGAAGTTCGCTACTTGCCTAACGGTAACGCCGTGACCAACCTGAGTCTGGCGACCAGCGAACAGTGGACCGACAAGCAAACCGGCCAGAAGGTCGAGAAAACCGAATGGCACCGCGTGTCGATGTTCGGCAAGGTCGCAGAGATCGCCGGTGAATACCTGCGCAAAGGTTCGCAGGTTTACATCGAAGGCAAACTGCAAACCCGCGAGTGGGAAAAAGACGGCATCAAGCGTTACACCACTGAAATCGTGGTCGACATGCAAGGCACCATGCAACTGCTCGGCGGCCGTCCACAACAGGGCGACCAACAAGGCGGCGGCAACAACTACCAGCAGTCCGCTCCGGCCCCACGCCAGCAGGCTCCGCGCCCGCAGCAGTCGGCACCGCAACAGTCGCGCCAGGCGCCGCCTCCACAACAGGCCGCACCACAGCCGGCTCCGGATTTCGACAGCTTTGATGACGATATCCCGTTCTAAGGTCCAGCACCCGGAACGCACAAAACCCCCGATGGCCCAGGCCTCGGGGGTTTTTTATTGCCGATGATCAGGCCTCTGCCGCAGCCGCTGCCACCACCATCTCCTTGAAACGCCGCAAAACCGCCGAGCCGTCACCGACCCGCGTCGCCAAATGCAACGGTGCCACCAGGCTGCGACACTCGGTCAGTTCGCGATAAACGATGCCGTCCCCACGCAGCCTTTGCATCGACGCTGGCACAATGGACACCCCAAGTCCCGCCGCCACCAGGCTCAATGTCGCGGTCATGCGTGGCGCTTCCTGAACCACCTGCGGGCTGAACCCTGCTTCACGGCAGGCCACCAGAATCGCGTCATACAAACCCAGCCCTACGCGGCGGCGATACAGGACAAACGCTTCAGTCGCCAACGCGGCCAAGGGCAGGGGCGATTGCGCGTCGATGGCCAGCGGATGATCGGTAGGCAGCGCCAGCAGCATCGGCTCCACCAAAATAGGCTGGTCTTGCAATGACTGAGAGCCGCTGAGCGGCGAGCGGATAAACGCCGCGTCGAGCTTTTCATGCACCAGCGCGTCCAACAGCTCGCCAGTGCCCGCTTCTTCCAGCACCACCGAAACGCCGACAAAGGTTTCGCGAAACAGCCGCAACACGCTGGGCACGAACGGGTGCAGCGCGGCGGAGCTGGTGAAGCCGATCGCCAAGCGGCCGCGCTCACCGCGAGCGGCACGGCGCACCACGTCGGTTACCCCTTCAACCTGGGCGAGAATGTTGCGGGCCTCGTCCAACAAGGCCAGCCCGGCGGTGGTCGGGCGCACGCCACGGGGCAGGCGCTCCATCAACATCACGCCCAGTTCGGCTTCAAGGCTTTGCAGCAGCCGGGTCAGCGGCGGTTGCTGCATCCCTAAGCGCTCTGCCGCGCGGGTGATATAGCCTTCTTCGGCAATCGCAATGAAGGCTTTGAGCTGGCGAAATTCCAACATAAGAGTTCCAACATAAGGATACTTTCAAGGTATGGGAGGTCACCAATCCTGGCATTTGTTCTCATGGCTCACAAGATTTAGGCTGTGGCCAACCTCAACAAGAAGGAACGCCGCGATGACCTGGTCAGCCAAGCAGTACACGATGTTTGAACAGCAGCGCACACGCCCCGTCCGTGACCTGGTCGCGGCCATTCCCACTACCGATGTGCGCAGCGCCGTCGACCTGGGCTGCGGCCCTGGCAATTCCACCGAGGTATTGGCCGAGCGTTTTCCTCAGGCGCACGTCACCGGCCTGGACAGCTCCGACGACATGCTGGTGGATGCGCGCAAGCGGCTACCGGCGCTGAGCTTTGAATTAGCGGATATCGGTGCCTGGAGTCCGGCACAAAAATTCGACGTGATTCTGGCCAACGCCTCCCTGCAATGGTTGCCGGACCACGCCACGCTGTATCCGCACTTGGTCAACCAACTGGCACCTGGCGGCACGCTGGCCGTGCAAACCCCGGACAACCTCGACGAACCTGCCCACCGCCTGGCCCGCGAAGTGGCTGCCGAAGGCCCATGGTCGGCGAAGATCGGCGCGGTGAAACACAATGAGCGCCACACCGCGAGTTACTACTACGAGCTGCTGAGCAAACACTGCAGCACCGTCGACGTATGGCGCACTACCTATCAGCATCCCCTGGCGGATTCCGCGGCGGTGGTGGAGTGGTTCAAGGCGTCGGCGTTGCGGCCCTTTCTTGCGCCGTTGACCGACAGTGAAAAAGCCGCCTTCCTACAGGAATACCAGGCGCGTATCACCCAGGCTTACCCAGCGCTGGGCGATGGCACGGTGTTGCTGCCATTCCCCCGCCTATTCATCATCGCTACTCGCTGACACCTGGCAGACAAGTGGCGGTCATGCCGCCGCTTGTGCCTTCAAGTATTCATCCGTCGACACCACACCCGCATAACCGAAGGCCAAGGAAGCCATAAAGGCCCCATGCACCTGCTCCGCCGGGATCACCTGCCCATTGAATTCCAGATCCCGCGTGGCGCACGCGTCATGCAGCACCGTAACCTTGTAGCCCAGGTCCGCAGCGGCCCGCACCACGCCGTCGATGCACATATGGCTCATGCTGCCCACCACGACCACCTCGGTGATGGCGCGTTTTTCCAGCTCCGCTCGCAGATCAGTCCCGCGAAACGCATTCACGAAGTGTTTAAGCACCACCGGCTCATCCGCCTCATTCAGCACCTTGGCATGCAGATGCGCGCCCTCGGAGCCCGGCGTGAAGAACGGTGCATCGTCGGCGGTGAACTCATGGCGCACATGAATCACGGCATCACCGGCCTGACGAAAGGCTGCCAGCACTTGCGCGGCCTTGTCTGCCGCCGCTTCCACGCCGTCGAGTGGCCACTTGCCTTGGGGGAAATAGTCGTTCTGGATGTCGATCAGGATGAGCGCTTGCTTGGCCATGCGTGATGCCTCGTGGTCGGTGGGCTGGCTTCCAGCAGCTTAGCTGGCGCCAGGCGAGGGCCGTGTGAATCGTGCAGAACGCCGCGTGTTTAACCTAGTGTCGTGCAGAATCAAACAGGCCTACTGCCACTACTTTTTCAGTAACGGGTTGATTTAACAACCATCCTTTTTAGTCGTGCCTTGGCTTGATCCCTGCAACGGTCTATTCACACACATGGCAGGATAGCCAAGGGGGACGCATGACCCCGACTCAACGCAAGAAACTGGTGGTCGCCCACTCAACACGAGCAGGCGCACCGCAGCACGAAGTCGGCACCAACCTCGCGCTGGCGCGCTGGCTGGCGCAGATCTTGGGGCTCAAGTTCGGCGGCAGCCATGACCCGCAGAAACACGCCGACCGTGAGCTGTATCTGTTGCCCACGCAAACCCTGGTCGGCGCCGCCCAGGCGCTCCCGCTCAACGTCACAGGCCCGCACGACCTGTGGGGCGGTTATGTCGACCACGATTTCATCTGCACCAAAGCCATCACCCACGGCGTGCTCGGCCCTGAATCCACGGCGCCCGAAGGTTGGTCGCCGTTGTTCTGCGAGCGTGTGCGCAAAGTCGTGCTCGACGGCCTGAGTGTGTTCGCGCTGAAAGACGCGTTGCCCGCCGCCACGCGCTTGCTCTACAGCGGGCCGATCCGCCTGAAACCCGTGCATGCCTGCGCTGGCCGTGGGCAAGAAGTTATCCACAGTCTCGACGAATTCGAGGCGTTACTGGCGCGGCCTGAAGCGCAGCAGTTATTCGCCGAAGGCGTGGTGCTGGAGCAAGACCTGCACGAGGTGGTTACCCACAGCGTGGGCCAGAGTTTTATCGGCGATCACGTGTTCAGCTACTGCGGCGAGCAATACCTCACCCAGGACGGGCAGGGCGAAGACGTCTATGGCGGCTCCAACCTGCTGGTGGTGCCCGGCTACTACGAAGACCTGTTGAAGCTCGACCTGCCCGACGACGTACGTGAGGCCATTGAGCAAGCCCAGGTTTTCGACACGGCGGCCGATGAGGCCTACCCTGGTTTCTACGCCTCCCGGCGCAACTACGACATCGCCCAAGGCCTGGACAGTGAAGGCCAGCGCCGTAGCGGCGTACTCGAACAATCCTGGCGCCTGGGCGGGGCCAGCAGCGCGGAAGTCGCAGCGTTGCAGAGCTTTATCAACAACCCCGGCCTGCGCGCTATTCGCGTTTCATCGGTGGAAACCTACGTGGACCAACCGCTGCCGGCAGACGCCATTGAGGTGTATCGCGGCCCCGCAGAAAACAGCGACTTTCTTCTCAAGTACGTGACGGTTAAATCTTATGACGGCTAGAAGCGAAAGCATTGCGATCGATATCGACGACGAACAGATGAGCGGCACCTTCCTGAGCCCAAAATCCAAAGTCCCTGGCGTGTTGTTTGTGCACGGTTGGGGCGGTAGCCAGGAGCGCGACCTTGAGCGCGCCAAAGGCATCGCCGGGTTAGGCTGCGTGTGCCTGACCTTCGACCTGCGCGGCCATGCCGGCACCGGTATTCCGTTGTCCCGCGTCACCCGTGAAGACAATCTGCGCGACCTGCTGGCGGCGTATGACCGCTTGCTGTCGCACCCAGCCATCGACACCTCGGCGGTGACGGTAGTGGGCACCAGCTACGGCGGCTACCTGGCGGCGATTCTCACCTCATTGCGCCCGGTGCGCTGGCTGGCACTGCGCGTGCCAGCGCTGTATCGCGATCAGGAATGGCTCAAGCCCAAACGCGACTTGGACAAGGCCGACCTGATGGATTACCGCAGCACCCTGGTGCACGCCGAAACCAACCGCGCCCTGCATGCCTGCGCGAAATTCACCGGCGATGTGCTGATTGTCGAGTCGGAAACCGACGACCACGTGCCCCACGCCACGATCATGAGTTACCGCGCGGCGTGCCAGCAGACTCACTCCTTGACCCACCGCATCATCGACGGCGCCGACCACTCGTTGAGCGATCCGGTGTCGCAGCAGGCCTACACCTCAATCCTGGTGGACTGGATTACCGAGATGGTGGTGGGCGAGCGGTTGAGCATCATCCAGTCCCGTTGATGCAGTGCTCTTCAGGCCGCCTTCGCGAGCAAGCCCGCTCCCACCTTTGGAATGCATTTCAAAGGTGGGAGCGGGCTTGCTCGCGAAGGCGCCAGACCAATCGACATATCTCTCAGGCGGGTGTCTTCTTCACCCGCAACGCCTTGGCCTTAGCCTCCACCGCGAGGTACATCACCAACGCAATCACCAGCGGCAAAATAAAGTACACCGCCCGATAGGCAATCAACCCCGCCAGCAAACTCCCGCGCGACGCCTCATGCTGCAGCAAGCCAATAAACACCGCCTCCAACACCCCAAGCCCGGCTGGAATATGCGTCACCACACCGGCAATCGCGCTGATCAGCAACACCCCCAACACCAGCGGATAGTCCAACTTGGCCGGCAACAAGGTAAAAATCACCGCCGCCATCAACGACCAATTCAACGCGCCCAGAGCCAACTGCAAACACGCCATGCGCAACGACGGCAGATTGATCTCGATGCCCTTGATCGACCACGCACGCTTCTTTGAAAACCGGCACGCCGCCAGGTAGCCGAGGCTGGCCAACACCAGCACCACACCAATGCCCTGCAACGCCAAGGTGCTGACTTTCCAACCGGGCGGCATCGTCACCAGGCCGCTGCTGAACACCACGCCGGCCAGCGCCATGTAGCCAAACCAATTGGTCGCCAGGCTCAGCCCAAGAATCTTGGCGATGTTGCTGGTGCTCACGCCGAGCCGCGAATACAGGCGATAACGCATGGCAATCCCGCCGACCCACGCGCTGAGGTTGAGGTTGAACGCATAGCTGATGATCCCCACCGGCAGGATCTGCTTCCAGCGCAGCGGCTGGCGAATGTAGGTGCGGCCGATCAGATCGAAGCTGGCGTACACCAGAAAACTGCACAAGGTCAGCGCACCGGCGATCAACAGCGTGCGCAGCTTGAAGTCGCCCAGCGTCTGCAGCACTTCGCTCCAGTCGATGCGCCGCGCGAGCAAGGTGAACAGCACAATCAGCAACAGGAAGAAGGCGATGGTCAGCGGTTTCTTCCAGCGCTTGAATCGTGAACTGCCGGCTTCAGCGGTCATGGGCCTGGCTCTCGAAGGGTTTCAAGCGCGGCTTGTGTGCGGGCAGCCAGCCGGTCAGCGCGGGGAAATGGCGCATCACATGAAACACCAGGAAGCCCACGGTCAAACGCCATAACCACAGGCGCGGCTTGCGGTTTTCCGGCATGGTCTGGCAGTGGTTTTTGGCGAGCATTTCCAGGCGCTCGTAGAGCTGCTGATTGAACGCGCGGTCGCGAATCAGCACGTTGGCTTCCAGGTTCAGCGACAAGCTCAGCGGGTCCAGATTGCTTGAGCCCACCGTGCTCCAATCGTCATCCACCAACGCGACTTTGCCGTGCAGCGGGCGCTGGCAATACTCGTGAATCACCACGCCATCCTTGAGCAAATAATCGTAGAGCATGCGCGCCGCCAGCTTGGCCAGCAGCACATCGGGCTGGCCTTGCATGATCAGTTGCACGTGCACGCCACGGCGCGCGGCATTACGGATCTCGCGTAGCAGGCGGTAGCCGGGGAAGAAATAGGCGTTGGCAATCACCGCGCGTTTTTGCGCCTTGCTCAACGCGTGGATATACGCCTCTTCGATGTCGTCTCGGTGCTGCACGTTGTCGCGATAAATCAGGCGCACCAGGCCGTCGTCGTTCGCGGTCGTCCACAGCGAGGGCCGTTGCTGGCGCCGCCGCCAGCCGCGCCGGGTGCGAACCTGGCGACCACTTTGGGCGAGGGCGAAATGGTGCAAGTCCGCCACGGCCGGGCCGATGATTTGCACGGCGTAATCCTGCTTGGCTTCGGCGCCGAAATCGCCGAGGTGATCAGCCGAAAAGTTGATCCCGCCAATAAACGCCACCGTGGCGTCCACCACCACAATCTTGCGGTGCAGGCGACGAAACCAGTTGGTACGAATCCCCAACCTTTTTGACGCCGGGTCGAACATCTGCACCAGCACGCCAGCCTCCGCCAACTCGCCCAGAAAGGCCGGGCTCAGCTCGCCGCAGCCAAAGCCATCGAGGCTGACCACCACCTTCACGCCGCGCTGCGCCGCTTCGATCAAGATGCCTTTGAGTTCATGGCCGACCTTGTCTTCGAACAGAATAAAAGTCTCCAGCAGGATCTCCCGCTGCGCCCCACGCAGGGCCTCGAACACCTGGGGAAAGTACGCCTCGCCGTTCTCCAGCAGCTCCACTTGGTTACCGCTCTGCCAGCCGTAATCGACATCCCGCGCCTTGGCTTCGTCCGGCGGCTGATCAGTGGCGATGTGCTCTACTGCGACAGTCATAACTCGATCTCCACCGACAGCGGCACATGGTCGGACAGATGCGACCAGGGCCGAGTCGTCAGCACTTTGGGGTTATGAATCTTCAGGTTGCGCACGTAGATGCGGTCCAGCGGCAGTAGCGGCAAACGCGCCGGGAACGTGCGTGCGGGCTTGCCGTGGGCCTCGACGAAGACTTCCTTGAGGCCGCTGCGGCTCAGGTCGGCCTTCTGGCGCCAGTCGTTGAAGTCACCGGCCACCACCAGCGGCGCGTCGGCAGGAATCTCGCTGATACGCTGCTCCAGCAAACGCAATTGTTGCTGGCGATGCACCTCGCGCAGGCCCAAGTGCATGCAGATCGCATGCACCTCCTGGCCGCTGCCCGGCAGGCGCAACACACAATGCAGCAAGCCACGGCTTTCATGGCCGCTTTGCGAGATATCGAGGTTGTCGTAGCGCACGATCTGGAATTTCGACAGCAACGCATTGCCGTGGTCGCCATGCGGGTAGACCGCGTTGCGCCCATAGGCGAACTGCGGCCAGATGCTGTCGGCGAGGAACTCGTATTGCGGCATCTTCGGCCAGTCGCTGTAGCGCTGGGGATGGCGTTCGTGGGTGCCGTGGATTTCCTGCAGGAACACCATGTCGGCGCCCACACTGCGCACCGCTTCACGCAACTCAGGCAAGATGAAACGCCGGTTCAGCGCGGTGAAGCCCTTGTGGATATTCACCGTCAGCACGGTGAACCGCGTGATGGCCGTGGTGGGCGTGACGGGGATCAATTCCGGGTGGGTCATGACAACCCCCCGCGCCATTCGGAAATGCCCATATGAATCGCCGCCATGCTTGCTCCCGTGGATGTAGGGTCGGGTGACCTCCGTTTTGGGATGACTGCGGTTTTTGCCGGAAAGTTTCGCCGTTCCTACAGACGGTACACGGTCAGAAGTGTGGGAGCTGGCTTGCCTGCGATAGCGGTGGGCCCGGCTCCCACACTGGACAGATCGTTCCCACGCTCCGCGTGGGAATGCCTCCGGTGACGCTCCGCGTCACGCTTTTTAATGCGGACGCAGAGCGCCCAAGGCTGCATCCCCACGCAGAGCATGGGAACGATCAGCGCTTAAACCCGTCAGTTCCTTACAGACCCTGCTGATGGAGGCCCGGCGTTTTGCTGAATCTTAAGACTGCATTACTGCTTGGTGCGCTGCTGTTGTGTGGCAATGGCGCATTGCAAGCCGCAACCCCAGCGCCGGCTGAACCTGCCGCGCCGGCCAAGCCGGAGTTATTGGTGGAAGGCGGCCTGCTCGGCGCCATCAGTTCCAGCATCGACGATGTACAAGACAAGCTCGACCTCAACCAGAACCTGATCGACGCCTGGCGTTTGCGCGCCGATCGCGCGGCGGACGAAGTAGGGCGCCTGGTCGACCAGACCGCCGAACGTTCGCCATGGAGCGTGGCCGGCGACTTCCTGCTGCTGTCGGGTGTATGGGTGGGCGCCTTTGCGGTATTGACGTTGCTGGGGCGCTTTATCGTGCAGCGCTTGAGTCGCCGGCATTTCGTCGCACAGCGCAAACGCCTGCAAGCCGTGCTGGGCTATGTGGTGCCCTACACGATTCCGGCCATTATCTGTCTGCCATTGACCCTTTACGTCAGCCATTTTTTACCCACATCGGTAGGGCGTGCGCTGGCGCTGTGTTTTGCCTACGCCACCAGCAGCGGCATCTTTTCCACCTCGATGCTGTTGTGCGTCATCGTCATGTTCAACGTCGGCCACAAATGCCCGGCCGTGCAGATTATTCGTGACTACTGCCCAAAACCGCTGTTCCTGATCGGCTTCCTCGCCGCCCTCAGCGACGCGCTGACCAGCCCGCAAATCGCTCGCCAATTGGGCGGCAATATCACCAGCAGCATCGCGGTGTTCACCGGCCTGTTTGCAGCGGTGATTTTCGGTGTGCTGGTGGTGCGCCTGCGTCGCCCGGTGGCGCACCTGATCCGCAATCGGCCGCTGGCCCAGCGCCTCAAGCACCCGGCATTGCAGCAATCACTTCGGGTTTTTTCCGGGTTGTGGTACTGGCCGATTCTGTTGATGGTGCTGGTCTCGGCCATCAACCTGATCGGCGCTGGCGACGACAACCAGAAAGCCCTGCGTTGCGCGCTGTTCACCACCATTCTGCTGATCGGCACGGTGTTTCTCAGCACGGTGCTGCAACACCTGTTCAAGTCCCGCAGCCAGGTGGCGATCCAGCGCAGCAGCGCCTACAAGGAACGCTTCCTGAGCCTGCTGCACGCGATCTTGCGCATTGTCATGGCGGTCGCCTTTATCGAAATCCTCGGGCGTATCTGGGGCATATCGCTGTTCGAATTTGCCCAGCGCAACTCCGTGGGCCGGGCGATCAGCGATTCCCTCAGCAGCATCGGCCTGATCCTGTTGATGACCTGGCTGTTCTGGGTAGTGCTCGACACCGCGATCCAGGAAGCGCTGAAACCACCGGTGAATAAACGCTCCAGTCGCCAGCCGAGTACGCGGGTCAAAACCATCCTGCCGCTGCTGCGCAACGCGGTGAAGATCATCCTCGTGGTGATCTGCGCGATCACCACCATGGCCAACCTGGGCATCAACGTCGCACCGTTGCTGGCAGGTGCCGGTGTGGTCGGCCTGGCCATCGGTTTCGGCTCGCAGCAATTGGTGCAGGACGTGATCACCGGCCTGTTCATCATTATCGAGGACACGCTGTCGATCGGCGATTGGGTGGTGCTCGACTCCGGCCACGCCGGCACCGTCGAAGGCCTGACCATCCGCACCCTGCGCCTGCGCGACGGCAAGGGTTTTGTGCACTCGGTGCCGTTCGGGCAGATCAAGGCGGTCACCAACCAGTCGCGGCAATTCGCCTACGCATTCTTCTCGGTGCAGTTCACCTACGACACCGATGTGGACAAGGCCGTGGAGTTGATTCGCGAGGCTGGGCAATCGATCCGCGACGACGTGTTCCTCAAGTACAACCTGCAAGGGCCGCTGGAAGTATTTGGCGTCGACAAAATGGACCTCAACGGCGTGGTGCTCACGGCGCAATTCCGCACCGTGTCGGGCGGGCAATATGCGGTGAGTCGTGCGTTTAACCAGCGCCTGAAAAAGCTTGTGGATAACTGTGATGAGGTGCACTTCGCGCAAACTTATCCACAACAGGTTTGGCTGCCCAAGCGTACAGCGCAGGTGGATGAGCCGGATGAAGAGGCGCCGGTTTCGGTGGTGTTGACCGAGCAGCCGCGCACCCAGTGATTGAGGGTGGCCGGGCGGGCCTCATCGCGGGCAAGCCCGGCTCCCACAGAACCCCATCAACTGTGGGAGCTGGCTTGCCTGCGATGGCGTCATCAATGCCTGATCAGTTTTTCCTGCACCGCCTGCTGATCAACATCCACCAACACCTGCTGCTTGCCCGCGACCATCACCGCCGCCGGCACGCCATCGCGATACACAATCCGATTACCACTCACCGCCGGCACCTTATTGCCCGGCAACAACGTGCCCACCAGGTTCAGCGGGTCCGCCCCACACACCGCAATCAAGCTGCCGTCATGTGGCCTGCGCCTGACTTCGCGCAACAACGGAATTGCCTCCGGCAACGCAAACTGCTCGCCCGCCAGGCCGCTGACAAACCGTCCGCCGCGAATCTCACCACGCGCCTCCAGCCGATGGAACGTGCGCAGCAATTCGCGCCAGCTCGGCAACCAGTCCGCTTCGCGCTCCAGCAGCCGCCAGAACACCACGCCATAGCGGCGCAGCAAGGTCATCGCCACATGTTCCAGCGTCTCGGCCGAATGCGCCCCGGCAGCGCTGGCCGAGCGGCGCACCAAGGCCCAGCGCCCGGCGTCGTCCATGCCGCCAACAAATGCCCCGCGCCCACGCCGGCTGCTGCGCGCCTGGCGTTTGCTGGCGGGCGTGGTCAGGGCGCGCAGGCCGGCGAAGCTGTCGGCATTCACCAGGCCGGCGCCGACCAGTTCCTGCAAGGCGCTTTCCAATTCGCTGCGCAGCAGATGGGCTTCGTGCACCAGCTCATCAAAAAACAACGCGCCATGCTCGCGTAAGGCCAGGTGGACTTTTTGCGCCTTGGGCGAGAGCGTGGTGCTGTCGGTCAATTCGGTGAGCCCACTCCACAGCGGCACCTGGCTACGCGGCAGCAGCACCACTGGCGTACTGCGCAGCGCCATCGCGCTGGCCTTGTTGCTCAGCCGCGTCCACACCAGTTTGCCGCTGCGGCACAGGTCGTCGAGCCAGGTGGAGGAAAAATCCTTGAGCCGCGCGCTGAGCAGGTCAGTGTCCCAGGCCGAGGTGGCGGCGGCGTAGCCTTCGAACTGCGCGACGATCTGCGGCAACATGGCGCTGCCCTGGCCGCGTGTGCCCTCGGCGAGGTGCTGCCAATCGAACAGAAAACGCATGAAGTCCTGCAACGCCACCGGCTCGATTTCCCGGCGCAGGCGCTTGACCGTGTAGCGGTGAATACGCGCGAGCAAATGTCGCTCGCACCATTGCTCTTGCGTGGCGCCAGGGCTGAAGCGGCCGCGCAGTACGTAGCCTTCCTGCTCCAGGCGCGCTAATGCCTGGGTCACGTCCGCCACCGGCAGAGCCAGCGGCGCGGCAATCTCGATCAAGGTCAGCGGGCCGAAGCCGCCGAGGCGTGCGCGCAATACTTCCGCCAGCGCCTCATCAACAGTCCACGGCTCATCAAAGCCCGGCAGCAGCGGCAAGTTGTGGGGATAGATCGCCTGTACACAACTCAAGCGTTCAACGGCCACCCACAGGCCATTTTTCAGCTGATAGGCGCGCCCACCTTTGGCCAGGGCGCGCAGCCACTCGGCCCATTGCGGCGTGACTTCGCTGGCGGCGATACAGGCCAGGCTCATCAACGCCTCATGCATTTCGTCCAAACCATGGGGCGCCGGCCACGCTTCTTCGCGTACGCCGGCGATGGCGTCGGCATCCAGCGCGCCGAGGTCGTCGGTGCTGTGCGGGTCGCTCCAGCGCCGGTTGAGCACGGCCTGGGTGCGGCGCTCTTCCAGGGGCGCATCGTCGAGAAAAGTGTAAGGGCGCGCGCTGAGAATTTCGGCGGCCATGGGCGAGGGCGCTGGCAGGTCGCGGCTGATCAGGCGGACTTCGCCGCTTTCCATGCGTCGCAACAGCGCCAGCCAGGCTGTGCTGTCCATGGCTTCGTGCAGGCAGTCGTCGAGGGTCTGTTCCACCAATGGGTGCTCGGGCACTTCACGCTCGCCGGCGAGGTTTTCCAGGCAGGCGATCTGGTCGGGAAACACGCTGGCGATCAGGTCTTCGCTTTTCATGCGCTGGATCTGCGGCGCCACTTTGCGCCCGCCGGTAAAACGCGGCAACGCCAGGGCCACCCCCGCGTTCCAGCGCCAGCGCACGCCGAACAGCGGCGCGTCGAGCACGGCCTGGATCAGGATGTGCTCGGCGCTGTTGCTGTTGAGGTAGCGCCATACTTCGTCCAGCTCGAAGCTGTGGCTGGTGGACAGCGACAGCACGATTGCATTTTCACTCGCCGCCGCCTGCAATTCGAAATTGAACGTGCGGCAAAAACGCTTGCGCAAGGCCAGGCCCCAGGCGCGATTGACGCGGCTGCCGAACGGCGTGTGAATGATTAATTGAGTGCCGCCGGACGCGTCGAAAAACCGCTCCATGATCAACGTGTCCTGGGACGGCAACGCGCTGAGCGCCAAGCGCGTGCGGGCCAGGTAATCGAGGATCTGTTCGGCGCTGGCGCGGTTCAGGCCGAGGGTGCCGGTGAGCCAGTCTTGTGCGGCTTGCAAGTCGCCGGGTGTGGCGCTGAGCAACGCGTCCAACTGCCCCTGGAAGCGCGCCACGGCCGCCGACAACTCGTTACTGCGCCCCGGCGCTTCGCCGAGCCAGAACGGAATGGTCGGCGGTTGGCCGTGCGCATCTTCGACGCGCACCTTGCCGGCTTCGACCCGCAAAATTCTGTAGGACGTGTTACCGAGCTGGAAGATATCCCCGGCAATACTTTCCACCGCGAAGTCTTCGTTGACGCTGCCGATATTCAGGCTCTGCGGCTCCAGCAACACGCTGTAGTCGGCGTTGTCGGGGATGGTGCCGCCGCTGGTCACGGCGGTCAGCTTGGCGCCACGGCGGCCGCGCAGGGTGTGGGTTACGGCGTCGCGGTGCAGGTAGGCGCTGCGGATGCCCTGGCGACCGTTATAGCCCTCGGAAAGCATCTGCAGCAGCGCCTGGTAATGGCGTTCGTCCAGCGCGGCGTAAGGTGAGGCGCGGCGGATAAGGTCGAGCAATGCCTGTTCCGCCCATTCCTGGGCGCTGACTTCGGCGATGATCTGCTGGGCCAGCACGTCCAGCGGCGCGACCGGGATCTGCAAGGTGTCGAGTTCGCCGCGGCGCACGCAGTCGAGCAGGGCGGCGCATTCGATCAAGTCATCGCGGGTGGTGGCGAACAGGCGCCCCTTGGGCGTGCCGCCGACCTGGTGGCCGGAGCGACCGACCCTTTGCAGAAAGCCGTTGATCGAACCGGGCGAGCCGATCTGGCACACCAGGTCGACGTCGCCGATATCAATCCCCAGCTCCAGGGACGCTGTGGCGATCAACACTTGCAGCTCGCCGGCCTTGAGCCGTTGCTCGGCGTCCAGGCGCAGCTCTTTGGCCAGGCTGCCGTGGTGGGCGGCCACAGCGGTCTTGCCCAGGCGGTCGCTCAAGTGCCGCGCCAGGCGTTCGGCCAGGCGGCGGGTGTTGACGAAAATCAGCGTGGTGCGGTGTTCGCGCGCCAACTCAGCGAGGCGGTCGTAGACCAGTTCCCACACGTCATTGGCCATTACTGCCGAGAGCGGCACCGGCGGCACTTCGATATCCAGGTCGCGCGGGCGCGCGTGGCCGATATCCACAATCGCGCAATCGCGGCCTGCGCCGACCAGAAAGCGCGATACCGCCTCGATGGGTTTTTGTGTGGCCGACAGGCCAACGCGGGTCAGCGGCTCGGCGCACAAGCCTTGCAGGCGCTCCAGGCTCAAGGCCATGTGGCTACCGCGTTTACTGGCGGCGATGGCTTGGATTTCGTCGACAATCACCGTGCGCGTGCAGGCGAGCATCCGCCTGCCGGAGTCCGAGCCCAGCAGCACGTAGAGCGATTCCGGAGTGGTCACCAGGATATGCGGCGGGCGCTTGCGCATCAGCGCGCGGTCTTTTTGCGGGGTGTCGCCGGTGCGCACGGCGGTGCGGATCACCAAGGGCGGCAAGCCCATGGCCTGCAACTGTTCGGTGATGCCGGCCAGCGGGTTTTGCAGGTTGATCTGGATGTCGTTGGACAGCGCCTTGAGCGGCGAGACGTAGACCACGAGCGTCTCATCCGGCAGTTGCCCGCCGTTGGCCAGGCCTTGGTGAACCAGGTCATCCAGCACGGCCAGAAACGCCGTCAAGGTTTTACCCGAGCCGGTGGGCGCGGCAATCAGCGTTGAGCGCCGTTGGCGGATCAGCGGCCACGCCTGGGCCTGGGCGCCGGTCACCGACGGGAAGCTGCTGCGGAACCAGGCGCTGACGGCGGGGTGGAAGCCGTTCAATACCGTGCCCGTGGATTCATGAAGGTTCATGCAGGGAGTTATGCGGCCGTCTCCCATAAGTTGCAACCCCGCACTTTATAAGTGACGGTTGCGCTACAAACCCGCAAAATGCAACGATTCTGGCAACCACCAACGGTAAGGCCCACAGGCCTGCCGATAATAACCATCGTTCCAAACAGACCGGGCCTGCTCAATCTATGCGAATGCGCCTTATGTTACTGGGCGGCGGGAATGCCCTCGGGCAGGCGCTTATTCGCCTCGGTGCAGAGGAAGACATCGGTTTCCTCGCACCCAAACCGCCCCAAGACGGCTGGGATGCCGCGAGCCTCACCCAATTGCTCGACGACACCCGTCCCGATGCGTTGATCAATCTCGCCTACTATTTCGACTGGTTCCAGGCCGAAGCCGTCAGCGAAACCCGCTTGGCTGCCCAGGAATTCGCCATCGAACGCCTGGCTGAGTTGTGTCAGCACCACAGCATCACCTTGCTGCAGCCTTCCAGCTACCGCGTGTTCGATGGCTCCCGTGCCACCGCCTACAGCGAAAAAGACGAGCCGGTGCCGCTTGGCCTGCGTGGCCAGGCGCTGTGGCGTATCGAACAGAGTGTGCGCGCGACCTGCCCGCAACATGTGCTGCTACGTTTTGGCTGGTTGCTGGATGACAGCGTCGACGGCACCCTCGGGCGCTTTCTGGCCCGGGCCGAGAAGCCGGATGAATTGCTGATGGCCGATGACCGGCGTGGCAACCCGACGCCGGTGGACGATGCCGCGCGGGTGATCATCTCGGTGCTCAAGCAACTCGATTGCGAGGCGCCGCTGTGGGGCACCTATCACTACGCCGGGCACGAAGCGACCACGCCGTTGGCGCTGGGCCAGGCGATCCTCACCGAAGCGCGTAACTTCCACCCGTTGGCGATTGAATCGCCTACCGCCCAGGCCCACGCGGCCCGGCCGGATGCGGCGGATGAACCGCAACACGCGGTGCTGGCCTGCAAGAAGATCCTGCACACCTTTGGTATCAAGCCACGGGCGTGGCGGGCGGGGTTGCCGGCGTTGCTGGATCGGTTTTACCGGCATAGCTGAGCGTCACACAAAACCAAATGTGGGAGCCGGTTTTGTGTGGGAGCTGGCTTGCCTGCGATGCTGACACCTCGGTGTATCAGTGATACCCAGGTGATGCTATCGCAGGCAAGCCAGCTCCCACACAAGCCCGCTCCCACATTGGTGTTGTGGTGTTGGTGAAATATCGCTTAGAACTTGTAACCAATACCTACCATGTAAACCATCGGGTCAACGTCCACATTGACCTTGGCGCGTGTGCCTTGGCCCAACGCATTGTTGTCCACGGTGGCCTTGGTGCTGATGTCGATGTAGCGCGCCTGGGCGTTGATCATCCACTTGTCGTTGATCATGTAGTCGGCACCGATCTGCGCGGCCCAGCCCCAGGAGTTTTCAGCCTTGAAGTTGCTGAAACCGGCTTGTTCCGCGCGGCTGCCGACGTGCTCGTCGTAGATCCAGGTGTAGTTGATACCGGCGCCCACGTACGGTTGGAAGGCGGATTTGTTGTCCAGCGGGTAGTACACGACGCTCAGGGTTGGCGGCAGGTGTTTCAGGGTGCCGAGCTTGCCGTTGGCGGCGCCGAGGGCGGTGTTCTTGATCTTCACGTCATGCTCGAACGGCGTGGCGGCCAGCAGCTCGATCCCGACGTGGTTGGTGAGCATGTAGGCAAAGTTCAAGCCCAGTTGGGTGTCGCTGCTCATGGTCGCCTTGCCGCCCAGGTTGGTGCCGGCCAATGGGCCTTGATCAACTTTGACGCTGCCGCTGTCAGCCTTCGGATTCACGGTAATTGCACCGGCGCGAATCAGAATGTCGCCCGCTTCGTGAGCGTGTGCGACCGGGGCGGCGAGGGCGAGCGCGAAGAGGGACGCGCCGAGCAGAGACTTGTTCATGGGAGCTCCAAAAGGACGTTAAAAGTTGTACGTCCAATGGTAAAGATCGTTCCGTTCGATCCTTTGACTCAGCTCAACGAAAGGGTAAACACGGATCAAAAACTGTGGGACCTTCAGTGTTCCTGAGGAGGGCTATTCCTGCAGCTCGTAGACATAAATCTTGTCGGCATCCATCTGGTAACCGGCATCTGCCAGCTCACTCGAAGACGGCTTGACCTGCATCGAACCTTCGATCCAATACGGCTGATACAGCTCATCAAGTTTCACCCCGACTTCGCTTTTCACATGGACGATCTGGTTCGACGGCGGTGGCGGTACGTGGATGCACGCGCCGAAATACGGCACCAGCAAAAACTCGGTGGTGCGGCCTTCTTCGCTGACTTCCAGCGGCACGATATAACCCGGCAGGCGGATGTGCTGGCCGTCGAGGCTTTGCACCACCGGCGCGTTGGGCAAGTCCTGCTTGGCGGCCGGCGCCGACTCCACCGACAACGCATCGGCCATGTTCGACAGGTCGTGCAGCGGCTTCATATTGGGGATTTCCGGCGGCGCATCCGGCGGGATCATTTCCTGCCAGGACAAGTCCTTGGGCTGATCTTCCGCCCACGCGGGCAGCGCCATCAACAGCAACAATGCAAACAGGGCACGACGCATCGAAGCCTTCCTCATAAACGTATGGACAGGCCATCGGCCAGGGATTGTCGATAGGCGCGCCACGCGGGCACGCTGCCCATCAACAGCGCCGCCGCGAGGATGCCGGCGAGCAGCGTCCATTCATATTCGCTGGGCCATGACATCGGCAAGTCCAGGCCGTAGTTGGCCTGCAAATACCCACGCGATGCGGCGATGCACACGTACAGCAGACCAACGCCCGCCACCACGCCAGACAGCGCCAGGGCGAAGGCTTCGAAGATCAGCAATGTCGCGATATGCCAAGGCCGTGCGCCCACCGAACGCAGGATCGCCATCTCGCGGCGGCGTTCATTGAGGCTGGTGAGGATGGCTGTGAGCATGCCGATCAAACCGGTCAGCACCACAAACAGCGAGATCACGAACAGCGCTTTTTCGGCGGTGCCCATCATGCTCCACAACTCTTGCAGCGCCACGCCAGGCAGGATCGCCAGCATCGGCTCGCCGCGAAATTCATTGATTTCGCGTTGCAAAGCAAAGGTGGAAATCTTGTTGTTCAGCCCCAGCATGAACGCGGTGATGGCTTGCGGGGTCAGGTCCATATTGCGCGCCTGATCGGCGCTGATGCGGCCTTTGCCCTGGGCCGGCACGCCGTTGTGCCAGTCGATATGGATCGCCTCCATGCCGCCGAGGCTGATATGCAGCGTGCGGTCCACCGGCGTGCCGGTGCGTTTCAGAATGCCGACCACGGTGAACGGCTTGTCATCGTGCTTGACCAGGCTGACCACCGCCACGCCATGGGCCAACACCAGCTTGTCGCCCAGCTTGTAGTGCAGCGCATCGGCGACTTCGGCGCCGAGCACCACTTCAAACGGGTCGGTGGCGAAGGCGCGGCCGCTGGCCAGTTCGAGGTTCTGTTTGCGGCCGTATTGGTAGTGCTCGAAGTAGGATTCGTTGGTGCCCATCACGCGGTAGCCGCGATGGGAGTCGCCGAGGGAAATCGGGATCGCCCATTTCACCTGTGGGCTGGCGGCGAAGTGCTCGTAGCTGTCCCAACGGATGTTGTTGGTGGCATTGCCGATGCGGAACACCGAGTACAGCAGCAAGTTGACCGAGCCGGAACGCGCGCCGACGATCAGGTCGGTGCCGCTGATGGTGCTGGCGAAACTGTTGCGCGCCTCAACGCGCACGCGTTCTACCGCGAGCAGCAAGCAGACGGAAAGCGCGATGGCGAAGGCGGTGAGGATCGCGGTAAAGCGGCGGTTAGCCAGGCTGGCCATGGCTAGACGAAACAAATACATCTCAAACCTCTGCGGGCGTGGCGGCGCGATTGAGTTCGGCCAGCGACAGGTGGCGGTCGAACAGCGGCGCGAGGCTCTGGTCATGGCTGACAAACAACAGGCTGGCGCCGGCATCCCGGCATTCGGCGAACAACAATTGAATGAAGGCTTCGCGGGCGTCGTAGTCCAGTGCCGAGGTGGGTTCGTCGGCGATCACCAGTTCCGGTTGGCCAATCAATGCGCGGGCGGCGGCCACGCGCTGTTGTTGGCCGATGGACAGTGAGTCGGCGCGGCGCTCCAGCAGGTTTTTATCTTTCAAACCCAGGTGCGCCAACAAGGTCGCGGCGGCCTGGTCGACGCTGCCGTGGCGTTGAACCGCCCGTTGCGCGCGCAGCTTGGAAAAGTGACAAGGCAGCTCGACGTTCTCGCGCACCGACAGGAACGGCAGCAAGTTGAACTGCTGAAAAATGTAGCCGGTGTGGTCGACGCGAAAGCGGTCGCGGGCGCCGGCCGACAGTTCGGTCAGCTCCTGGCCGAGCAGGCGAATGCTGCCCTGGCTGGGTTTCTGCACGCCGCCGAGCAAACCGAGCAGGGTGGTTTTGCCACTGCCGCTCGGGCCTTTGAGAAACAGGGTTTCCCCGGCTTCCAGGCGGAACGCGGGGATGTCCAGCAACTGTGGGTGGCCGGGCCAGTTGAAGCCCAGGTCAGACAGTTCAATCAGTGCTTGGGTCATAGGAAATCAGTGGCCTGGTTTGATTTGGATGATGACACCGATCAATTGTGGGAGCTGGCTTGCCTGCGATGACGGCGGCACATTAAATATTGATGTGTCTGTTTTACCGCTATCGCAGGCAAGCCAGCTCCCACAGTGATTGGTTTATCAAATCAGAAATTCAGGGTGGCCGCCTGGGCCGTCGCTTCAATACCTTGCTGACCGCTTGGGCCGATCAGTTGTACTTGAATCTTCTGGGTGGCGGGGAAGGTTTTGAACACTTGGGTCAGGTCGAGGTTGCTCAAGGCCGTCGGCGTGGCGCAGGTGAATTGGTAGTGAGCGTGGATTTCGCTGTGATCGTGATGATGTTCGTGGGCTGCCGCGCCTTTGCCGTCGGTGGCGTGGGCGTCATCGTCGTCGTCATGATCGGCTTCCGGCTTGTCGCCGAACAACGGGCTGTTGAGTTCCTGGGTGCTGATCACGCAACCGGCAGACTTGGGCAGGTTGAACAGGGCCAGCGGGTTTTCCAGTTGCTTGCGGGCGGCAGCGACTTTGGCTTTGTCGGCAGGCGTCGTGGCTTGGTGTTCAAAACCCACGAGGTTCATGGCAGGGCTGTCGAATTCCAGCTCAAGCGCCTGGCCGTCGAGTACCGCGTTGAGGCGGCCGACACCGTGTTCATGAGCGCCGAGGCTGGCGTGTTCATGCTCATGATCGTGCTCATCGCCAGCGTGGGCGATAGCCAGCGGCAACAGGGCAAACGGCAAAGCAAGCAGCAGACGGCGCATGAGAAGGCTCCAGAACATGAAAGTTTTGTTATGTGATCTTATAACAATAGTGCCGGAGTTTGACCGCCCGCTTGGCGTTGCGCAAGCCGCGTGGGAGCATGCCGGTCAGAAAAGTGCAGGAGTAAGGACGATGTTGCGAATTCGTGGAACCGTCGGCGACGTGCCGGTGGACTTGACCCTGGAGCTGGACGACGGCGATTGGGCGCGGTTGGGCGCGCACTTGCAGGCGGCGCCAACGCCGAGCGCGCCAGCTGCGGCGCCAGTCAAACACAACGATGATCTATGGCAGAACGCCCAGGACCTGCTGCGCAAGGCCGGGCAACTCAACGGGCTTGAGTTGCTCGATCAATTGGAAGGCTTGGCCGGCGATGCCGCTTCCGGCAAACGCCTGCTGGTGCGCCTGCGCCATAGTGCCAAGGTGAAAGTGGCCAGCGGCGGGGATACGCCGCTGTACAGCTGGGTCGGCGATTAATACAGCGCGGCGAACAACTTGCGGCGGTACACGGTGACCAGCGGATGGTCATTGCCGAGTAGCTCGAACACCTGCAGCAAGGTCTTGTGCGGCAGGCCTTCGCTGTAGCTGCGGTTGCGGATAAACAACTTGAGCAAGCCTTCCAGCGCCGCATCGTATTGCTGGCGCGCCAGTTGCTGAATGGCCAACTGATAGGCCGCTTCATCGTCCTGCGGGTTTTGCGCCAGTCGGCTTTTCAAGTCGGCGGCGTCCGGCAGGTCGGCAGCCTGGCGCAGGAAAGTGATTTGCGCCTTGGCCCCGGCGAGGGCGGCTTTGTGATCGTCGCTTTTTACCGCGTCGAGCACGGTTTGGGCTTCGCCCAATTCACCGCGTTCGGCCAGGCAGCGCGCATACAGAATCAGCGCGCCGGCGTTGGTGTTGTCTTCGCCCAGCAGCGCGACCAGCACCGCTTCGGCGTTGCTGATACGTCCTTCGTTGAACAGCGCCTGAGCCTGTTCCAGCGGGTCAGCCGCGGCCGGTGGAGGCATCTGCACATGCGGCTCCAGCATCGCCCGCACCGCCGACTCCGGCTGTGCCCCGGCAAACCCGTCCACCGGCTGGCCATCCTTGAACAGCACCACGGTCGGCAAGCTGCGAATGCCAAAACGCGCAACGATATCCTGCTCGGCTTCGCAATCGACCTTGGCCAGCAGCAACTCGCCCTGATAACTCTCGGCAATCTGCGCCAGCAGCGGCATCAGCGCCTTGCACGGTGCGCACCACTCGGCCCAGAAGTCCACCAGCACGGGTTTTTCGAAAGAGTTCTGAATCACCGCCTGGTCGAAGTTGGCGGTGGTGACATCGAAGATGTACGGCGTGGGCTCACTCATGGGGCGTCTCGAATAAAGCGGGAATGGGGCAACTATAAGGTGATGGAGTTCAGATCGCTATCGCGGGCAAGCACGCTCCCACACTTGACCGCGTTCCCTTGTGGGAGCGGGCTTGCCCGCGATGGCTTTAAGCACGCCGCGAATGGTACAGGCTCACCTTGCGAAACTCCCAAGGCTCGGCCAAATCCGGCAACGTCAGTGCGTCGAGGATTCCCAGGCGCTGATAAGCGGGGTGCTGAAAGTCGCGTACGCGCGAGTCCGCCACCAAGGCTTCGCGGCCGCGGGTGAGGAAGTGATCGAGCAACGGCAGGTTGGCGCGGTCGTAGAGCACGTCGGCCACCAGGATCAGGTCGAAGCGGTCGGCTTCGGCGAAAAAGTCGGCTGAATAATTCAGCGCCACACCGTTGAGCTCGGCATTCGCCCGGCAGGCAGCCAGCGCCAGCGGGTCCAGGTCGCAGGCCACCACTTCCAGCGCGCCCGCTTTGACGGCGGCAATTCCCGCCACGCCGGAACCGGCGCCAAAATCCAGCACGCGCTTGCCGGCGACCCATTCGGGGTGCGCCGCCAGGTAGCGCGCCAGCGCCAGGCCGCTGGCCCAGCAAAAACTCCAGTACGGCGGTTCATGCAGGATGCGCCGGGTTTCCTCGGGGCTGAAGGCGCGGTCCATGTTGTCGGCGTCCAGCAGCCACAACGACAGCTCGGTGCCCGGCAGCGGGCAGGGCACCAGTTGCGCGTCGCCGATCAGCTCGCTCAGGGCGCGTTGCAGGCCCAGCGGTGGCGTCATGGTGCCTTGACGAGTTGCAGGGGGCCGGTGGTTTGGGTGATCGCCTGGGTGATTTGCACGGCGGGCAGGTGCAGGATCAACTGGCCGGACTGGCTGGCGCGGCCGCGCAGTTCAACCCGCGCACCGGCGGGGAAGGCTTCCGGGTTGAAGCGCAAGCGGAAGGCCAGTGGCTTGCCGTTGCCGGTCAGCACGCTGCTGGCGAGCAGCTGTTGCGGGCGGTTGCGCTCGTCGATCACCAGCAAGGCCAGTTCGACTTCAGCGTTGGCCGGCACGCCGTTGAGGGTGCCGTTGATTTCACGCTGGTAAGCCGGCAATGGCCCGAGGTCTTCGATGCCTGGGACTTTTTTCTCTTGGGCAGGCGTTGGTTGAGGCGCCGAAGGCTTGGGGGCTTCGCTGCTGCAGGCGACCAGAACACTGAACAGGGCGAGTAAAACAAGTGGTCGTAACTGCATGTACGGCTCCAGAAAGGGCAAAATCCGTGGCTTGAAGATTCAGAAACATAATAGTCAGCCTATATACCGTAAAGGCTATGGCTTGTCTTGCCACGGGGATGCGCTACCATGGCCCTCCCTTTTTTTGTTGCCTGCCACCATGCACTGTCCCTTCTGCGGTGCCAACGACACCAAGGTCATTGACTCGCGTCTGGTCGCCGAGGGCGACCAGGTACGTCGCCGGCGCGAATGCCTGGCCTCTGGCTGCGGTGAACGTTTCACCACCTTCGAAACCGCCGAACTGGTATTGCCACGTCTGATCAAGTCCGACGGCAGCCGCCAGCCTTTCGACGAAGACAAACTGCGCGCCGGTATGCAGCGCGCCCTGGAAAAACGCCCGGTGAGCGTCGAGCGGCTGGAGGCGGCGCTGGTGCATATCAAGCACAAGCTGCGTGCCACCGGCGAGCGCGAGGTCAAGAGCCTGGTGGTTGGAGAACTGGTGATGGGCGAGCTGCAAAAGCTCGACGAAGTCGCCTATATCCGTTTCGCCTCGGTGTATCGACGCTTCCAGGACCTCAATGAGTTCCGCGAAGAGATCGACCGCCTGGCCCGTGAGCCGGTCAAGAAATGAACCCACCGTCTGCTGAGCAAGCCGTCCTCGACGCCCATTACATGGCCCGTGCCCTCGAATTGGCGCGCAAGGGCGTGTACACCACCCACCCCAATCCGCGTGTGGGCTGTGTGATCGTGCGCGATGGGCAGATTGTCGGCGAAGGCTGGCACGAACGCACCGGCGAGCCGCATGCCGAGCCCAACGCCTTGCGCGCCGCTGGCGACAAGGCGCGTGGCGCCACGGTGTACGTGACCCTCGAACCGTGCAGCCACCACGGGCGCACGCCGCCGTGTGCTGATGCACTGGTCACGGCTGGTGTGGCGCGCGTCGTCGCCGGCATGCAGGACCCGAACCCGGAAGTGGCCGGGCGTGGCTTGCAGCGTCTGGCGCAGGCCGGTATCGAAACCCACAGCGGCGTGCTGGAAAAGGAAGCGCGCGCGCTCAACCCGGGTTTCCTCAAGCGCATGGAACACGGCCTGCCCTTTGTGCGGGTCAAGCTGGCGATGAGCCTGGACGGCCGCACGGCGATGGCCAGCGGCGAAAGCCAATGGATCACCGGCCCGGCTGCCCGCGCCGCCGTGCAGCGCCTGCGCGCCGAGGCCAGTGTGGTGTTGACCGGCGCTGACACGGTCTTGGCCGACGGCGCCCGCTTGACCGTGCGTGCCGCCGAATTGGGCCTGGATGAAGCCACCACGGCCCTCGCCATGTCGCGCCCGCCGTTGCGCGTGCTGATCGACGGCCGCCTGCGGGTGCCGCTCAACGCGCCATTCTTCAAGGCTGGCCCGGCGTTGGTAATCACCTGCGTGACGCCGGAAAACCAGTTTCCGCGCGGCCCCGAATGCCTGGTCGTGCCGGGCGTTGACGGCCAGGTCGACCTGCGCTCGGCGTTGGTTGCCCTGGCGGCCCGTGGCGTCAACGACGTGTTGGTAGAAGCCGGCCCGAGCCTGGCGGGTGCGTTTGCCCAGCAGGGCTTGGTCGACGAATACGTCATATTCGTTGCCGGCAAATTCCTCGGCTCCGCCGCCCGGCCTCTGCTGGATTGGCCGCTTGAGAAACTGGCCGACGCCCCCCAACTCAAGATCACTGAAATGCGCGCTGTGGGCGACGACTGGCGAGTCACTGCCATCCCGCTACCACCAGCGAGCGTATAATTCTGACCGGGCGCTCAAGTGCCCGTCCCGTTTTCCAGGAGAAGGCCATGTTCACCGGCATTATCGAATCCATCGGCAGCATCCGCGCCATGACCCCCAAAGGCGGCGACGTACGCCTGCTGGTTGAAACCGGCAAGCTCGACCTCGGCGACGTCAAGCTGGGCGACAGCATCGCCGTCAGCGGCGTGTGCCTGACCGTCATCGAGCTGCCGGGCAACGGCTTTGCCGCCGATGTCAGCCGGGAAACCCTGGACTGCACCGCGATGAACGACCTCAAGGCCGGCAGCCCGGTCAACCTGGAAAAAGCCCTGACCCCGACCACCCGCCTGGGCGGCCATTTGGTCAGCGGCCATGTCGACGGCGTCGGCGAAGTGGTTGCCCGCAGCGAAAATGCGCGTGCCGTGGAATTCCGCATTCGCGCGCCCAAAGAACTTGCCAAGTACATCGCCCACAAAGGCTCGATCACGGTCGACGGCACCAGCCTGACAGTGAACGCCGTGAATGGCGCCGAATTTGAACTGACCATCATTCCCCACACCCTCAGCGAAACCATCATGGCTTCTTACCAGCCAGGTCGCCGGGTGAACCTGGAAGTCGACTTGCTTGCCCGTTACCTGGAGCGCCTGTTGTTGGGCGACAAGGCCGCAGAGCCTGCTGCCGGGAACATCACCGAAAGTTTTTTGGCCGCTAACGGCTACCTGAAATCCTGACCAAGGGGGTGCCGCGTGGCGCTCAATAGCATCGAAGAACTGGTTGAAGACATCCGCCAAGGCAAGATGGTTATCCTGATGGATGACGAAGACCGCGAGAACGAAGGCGACATCATCATGGCCGCCGAGGCCTGCAAGGCCGAGCACATCAACTTCATGGCCAAGCACGCCCGTGGGCTGATCTGCATGCCCATGAGCCGCGAGCGCTGCGAACTGCTCAAGCTGCCGTTGATGGCGCCGCGCAACGGCTCGGGTTTCGGCACCAAGTTCACCGTGTCCATTGAAGCGACCACCGGCGTCACCACCGGCATTTCTGCCGCAGACCGCGCGCGCACGGTGCAAGCCGCCGCCGCCAAAGACGCCAAGGCCGAAGACATTGTCAGCCCAGGCCACATCTTCCCGCTGATGGCCCAACCGGGCGGCACCCTCGCGCGTGCCGGCCACACCGAAGCCGCCTGCGACCTGGCGCGCATGGCCGGTTTCGAGCCGAGTGGCGTGATCTGCGAAGTGATGAACGACGACGGCACCATGGCCCGTCGTACTGAACTTGAAGCCTTTGCCGCCGAGCACAACCTCAAGATCGGCACCATTGCCGACCTGATTCACTACCGCATGATCCACGAACGTACCGTTCAGCGGATTGCCGAGCAGCCGCTGGACAGCGAACTGGGCCAATTCAATTTGGTGACCTACCGTGATTCAGTGGAAGGCGACGTGCACATGGCCCTGACATTGGGGAACATTTGCGCCGAAGAGCCGACCCTGGTGCGCGTGCACAACATGGACCCGCTGCGCGACCTGCTGATGGTCAAGCAACCTGGCCGCTGGAGCCTGCGGGCCGCCATGGCTGCGGTCTCCGAGGCCGGCAGCGGTGTGGTGCTGTTGCTCGGTCACCCGTTGGATGGCGATGTATTGCTGGCGCATATCCGCGAAACCGCCGACCACACGCCGGTGAAAAAACCGACCACCTACAGCATTGTCGGTGCCGGTTCGCAGATCCTGCGCGACCTCGGTGTGCGCAAAATGCGCCTGATGAGCGCGCCAATGAAATTTAATGCGATATCCGGTTTCGACCTGGAAGTTGTAGAATACGTGCCCTCCGAATAAAGGCCGGCTGTTTTTGCCCCTTGTTCGCGGTTAAATTATCACTGAGGGACGCACTTTTCGCGTCCCGGCTCTTTAAGAGATTTGTCGAATGACCCTGAAGACCATCGAAGGTACCTTCATCGCCCCCAAAGGCCGCTATGCCCTGGTGGTTGGCCGCTTCAACAGCTTCGTGGTTGAAAGCCTGGTGAGCGGTGCCGTTGACGCCCTGGTTCGCCACGGTGTGAGCGAGAGCGATATCACTATTATCCGTGCCCCTGGCGCCTTCGAAATTCCACTGGTTGCGCAAAAAGTTGCTCAACAGGGTGAATACGCGGCAATTATCGCCCTGGGCGCAGTTATTCGTGGCGGCACCCCGCACTTCGAATACGTGGCCGGCGAATGCACCAAGGGCCTGGCCCAGGTGTCCATGGAGTTCGGCGTGCCGGTTGCCTTCGGCGTACTGACCGTAGACTCCATCGAGCAAGCCATCGAGCGTTCCGGCACCAAAGCTGGCAACAAAGGCGCTGAAGCTGCCTTGTCCGCGCTGGAAATGGTCAGCCTGCTGTCGCAGTTGGAGGCCAAGTGATTTCCGACGAGAGCGATCAGTTCAACCCCCAGGACCCACGCCCTGCGGATGCCGGCAAGCCGTCCAAAAGCGAAAAACGCCGTAAGGCGCGTCAACTCGCGACCCAGGCGCTGTACCAGCGCTTGATGGCCAACGCTTCGCTGAACGAAATCGAAGCGCAGTTCCGCGTCGATAACGACTTCACGTTCGCCGACCAGAGCTACTTCCACGACATCCTGCACGGTGTGCATGCCAACCTGACCGAGATCGACACGGCCCTGGCCCCATGCCTGGACCTGACCATCGAAGAACTCGACCCGGTTGAACTGTGCGTACTGCGCCTGTCCACCTGGGAACTGCTCAAGCGCGTCGACGTGCCGTACCGCGTGGTGATCAACGAAGGTATCGAGCTGGCGAAAGTCTACGGTTCCACCGACGGCCACAAGTTCGTCAATGGCGTGCTCGACAAGCTGGCCCCGCGCCTGCGTGAAGCCGAAGTGAAGGAACACAAGCGCTAATCTGCGCTTGAGTCCTGAATGGGTGAGTCCTGAATGGGTGAGTTCGAGCTGATCCGCAACTACTTCGCCGCCGCGCCCTGTGCGCAGGGCGGTGAAGGCATTGCTCTTGGGATCGGCGACGACTGTGCCTTGCTGGCGCTCCCCGCCGGGGAGCAGCTGGCAATCTCCACCGATACGTTAGTGGCCGGCGTGCACTTTGCCGACCCGTGTGACCCGTTCCTGCTCGGCCAGCGCTCGTTGGCCGTGGCAGTCAGCGACCTGGCCGCCATGGGCGCCCATCCTCTTGCCTTTACCCTTGCCCTGACCACGCCGACCGTCGATGCCGATTGGCTGCAACGCTATGCCCAGGGTTTGAACGCCATGGCGCAAAGCTGCGGCGTGGGCCTGGTAGGCGGCGACACCACGCGTGGGCCGCTGAGCCTGACCCTGACCGTGTTTGGCCGTGTGCCGGCCGGGCAGGCGTTGACGCGCAGCGGCGCGCAACCCGGTGACTTGCTGTGCGTAGGCGGTGAGTTGGGCAATGCTGCCGGTGCTTTGCCGTTAGTGTTGGGGCAACGCACGGCGGATGCGGCGATTGCTGGCCCGCTGCTGGCCCATTACTGGTCGCCACAACCACAATTGGCGCTGGGCCTGGCGCTGCGTGGCAAGGCTACGTCTGCCATGGATATCTCCGACGGGCTATTGGCCGATTGTGGGCATATCGCCAAGGCGTCGGCTGTCAGCCTGTTGATCGAGCGCCAGCGCTTGCCGTTATCCAGGGCTCTGCTGGCGTTTGTCGGCGATGACGAGGCGCGAGTCGCCGCGTTGAGTGGGGGCGACGACTACGTACTGGCGTTTACCCTGCCGCCCGCTGAGCTTGCGCCTTTGTTGGCCAGTGGCTGGCCGATCCACGTGATCGGCCGGGTTGAGGCCGGGCAGGGCGTCACCTTGCTTGACGCCAAGGGCCAGGACATCACCCCGGCCGTGCGCGGCTATCAGCATTTTCGCGAGACGCCGTAAGCCCGCCACCTGCGCTACCCTCTATACGGTTATCTCGGTGTAGGAGGTTGTCACCATGGATGTGCGCCGCTGGCTGCTGATTCTGCTGTGTGCCGTCGCGGCTCTGGTGCAGGCGGAGGACGCCCCGGTGCCTGGCAAGATCATGCTGGCCAGTGAGGAATGGAACGACTACACCAACAAGGATGGCAGCGGCCTGGCCTGGGATGTCTTGCGTCAGGTCTTCGAGCCGGCGGGCATTACCGTGCAAATCCGCAGCGTGCCCTACACCCGCTCGGTCGGCCTGGCCCAGCGCGGCGAGGTAGACGGCTGGGTCGGCGCCTATCGTGATGAAGCCAGTGGCGTGTTGTACCCACACTGGAATTTCGACGCCGATCATATCTACGCCCTCAGCCTGGCAACCACGCCAACACCCAGCATCGCCACGCTGGGCAATTACCGCCTGGCCTGGGTACGCGGCTACAAGTACGAGGAATACTTGCCGAACGTGCACCGCTTCAACCAGATCGAACGCCGCGACGGCATCCTGCCCATGCTGCAGCATGCCCGCGCAGACCTCTACATCGACGCCCTCACCGAGGCCAAGTATGTGCTCAGCCAGGCGGATGACGCGGCGCAATTCAAGCTCACCCACATCGCCGAACTGCCGCTCTACATAGGCTTCGCCGACACCGAGCGCGGGCGGGCGTTGATGACGGTGTATGACCAGCGTTTGCCCGCACTGGTAAAGAGCGGCGAACTGAAACCGATTTTCGAGCGCTGGAAACAGCCGTATCCGTTCTGACCTGCATAGAACCGGGATGAAGGCCAATCGAACCTATTGATCTTTATCAGCGATAATTCAGCTTAAGCGTCTGTAGGAACCTGCTGTTACAATGATGCCCTCTGTGAAATCTGAAATCAGGAGCACACGGTGCCCGTCGTTTTCGTCGCCGCTTCCAAGCTGCCTACCCCTTTTGCCACGTTCACCATGAACGGCTTTCTCGAAGAGGCCACCGGCCGCGAGCACGTCGTGCTCAGCCTGGGTGACATCGCCGACGGCGCGCCGGTACTGGGCCGCGTGCACTCCGAGTGCCTGACCGGCGACGCGCTGTTCAGCCAGCGCTGCGACTGCGGTTCGCAACTGGAAGCCGCTATGCGCGCCATCGCCCGTGAAGGCCGTGGCGTGTTGCTGTACTTGCGTCAGGAAGGCCGTGGCATTGGCTTGATGAACAAGATCCGCGCCT
Organism: Pseudomonas sp. R76; assembly: GCF_009834565.1. GTDB lineage: Bacteria > Pseudomonadota > Gammaproteobacteria > Pseudomonadales > Pseudomonadaceae > Aquipseudomonas. Next base: position 6,026,484 of record NZ_CP019428.1, on the reverse strand, counting down.
ACGAACTGCAAGACGGCGGCGCCGACACCGTTGAAGCCAACGAGCGCCTGGGCTTTGCCGCCGACCAGCGCGACTACGCGATCTGCCTGCCGATGCTTGAGCATCTGGGGGTGAAATCCCTGCGCCTGATGACCAACAACCCGCGCAAGGTCAAAGCCTTGACCGAGATGGGCATCACCGTGGCCGAGCGCGTGCCGCTGCACACCGGGCAAAACCCGCACAACAAACTCTACCTCGCGACCAAAGCCAGCAAGCTCGACCACATGATGGGCAACGAGCATCAGGGCGAGGTCGACCGCGCGTGACCCGTGGCCAGGTGAAGCGGCGACTGTCCTTTAACTGGTGGCAGTACCTGGCCCTGGCACTGCTCCCGCTGTTCGTGCTCAACCTGGTGTTTGGCCAGGCCCAATCCCTGCTTCCCGTGCTGGCCATGCCGTTCTTTATCGCCGGTGTGGCCTCGATGTTTCTGAGCCTGCGTTATTTTCATGGCTATAAACACGCGCTGATCGCCACCGCAAAAGCCCTCGATACGCCTGAAGAACCGGCGGCCTGGATCACGCTCGCGGCCCGTCGTCGCACCGCTCTGCTGGTTGCCGCTGTTCCGGCCTGGATCGGTGCGCTGGCGGTGTTCGTTGGCCTGGAGGCGGTGCCGCTGTTCTTGCTGGCGCTGTCGACCCTGGTGCTGTTTTACCTCTACCGCATCCCCCGTCAACTGGGATGAGGCGCCATTGGCTGGCGGTTATGCTGCTGGCATTCAGTGCCCAGGCGATGGCGGTCGAGCGCGTGGTCAGCCTGGCGCCTTCTCTCTCTGAAATCGTGGTTGAACTGGGCGCCGCCGACCTGCTGGTGGGCGTGCTCGACGGTGGCGAGCGCCCGGCGGCATTGGCGCAAGTGCCGTCGGTTGGGCAGTACGGGCACCTGAACATGGAGCGCCTGCTCAGCCTCAAGCCCGACTTGATTCTGCTGTGGCCCGGCAGTGTCGGCCCCGCGCAACGTGAGCAATTACAGCGCCTGAACATCCCCGTGTATGTCGCCGAACCCCATAGCCTCGAACAGCTGACCACCCAGGTTCAGAGCATTGCCGAGCAATTGGGCCGAGTCGACGCCGGCCGGCAACTGGCCGCACAGCTACGCCAGCGCCTGGCCGGACTGCGCCAACGCTACCAGCGTGCCGAGCCGTTACGGGTGTTTTATCAGGTGTGGAACCAGCCGCTGTACACCGTGGGCGGTGGGCAGATCATCAGCGATGCGCTGAGTGTGTGCGGCGCGCGCAATGTGTTCGATGACCTGAAGCTGCCCGCGCCGCAGGTCAGCATCGAGTCGGTGTTGCAGCGTGATCCCGAAATGATCCTGGCAGGCGACCAGGTCCAGGTCGATGCCTGGAAAGCCTGGCCGCACATAGCGGCTGTGGCGCACGGGCGCTTGGTGGTGGTTCCCGACAAAGGCCTGGAGCGACCCAGCGGCCAGATGGTCGAGGCAGTGGCGAAGCTGTGCGAGTTAATTGCTCCACAGCGCTAGCCTGAAGGCTCAGTGTTTTCCTACCTGTTATTAAGATGCGTCCGCGGGGTGATTCCCGCGGCAGGGTTTTACTCTGCCGCTCGCGATGCGCATTGCATGGCAATTGTTCACATACAGGAGGTGGCCATGCGCCGTTTGATCATTGGTATTTCTGTCGCCATATTGCTGACCGGCTGCAACACGCTGGAAGGTATCTCGACGTTGATGAATTTCAGTGCCCACCCCGTGGCAGCCAAAGCCGCCGAGCGCGGGGCCACTAAGCAGGACATTCTTGCGATCCAACAACCCCAGGGCATCACTCAGGTTCGTAATGGCAGCTCACAGTGCTATGACTATGTGCTTGAAAACAAAAGCAAGAAAAAGGACTTATACATCGGGTTTACCGATACCGGAGCAGTTAACGCCTACGGGTTCATAAACTGCGCCGAGGCAATCAAGGCCGGGTATCTAAACTCCAACGAGCCTGCCCGCCAGATTTACTAAGGCGCCGCGCTACAACTGTGGCGTCCACGTCAGGCCCAGCATCCAGGTCTGGCCTTCTTCGCGGTAGTCCTGGTTATTGGAGAAGTCGGGGGCGTTGTAGTTGTAGCGCGCACGCGCGTATTGGCGATCCAACAGGTTGTCGACCTTCAGCGAAACGCTGACTTCATGAGTGACTGCCCAACTGCTGCGCAGCCCCAGCAAGGCATAACCGCCGAGGCGCTGGCGATTGTCTTCAGCGTCATAGCTGCTGCTGATGGCTTGCCAACTGGCGCCTACGCTTAACTTATCGAACTGGCGATCCAGGTCCAGGCTCAAGGTGCGCCGCGCACGGCGCGCCAGGGTGTGGCCGGTATCGCGGTCGCGCGGGTCGATGAACGCGATGCCCAGGTTGCCCTGCCAGCCGAACAGTTCCTGCTTGAGCGCCGCTTCAAAGCCGTTGATACGCGCCGACGCCACATTCTGTGGCTTGCTGTTGCTGTCCAGAACAATCGCGTCGCTTAAGTCGGTGCGATACAGCGAGGCTTCCAGGCGCGTGCTCTCACTCAACTGGCTACGCCATTGCAGCTCGTAGCTCTTTGAAGTCTCGGGCTGCAGGTTGGGGTTGCTGTACTGTGTCAGCGGGTAATAAAGGTCGTTGAAGGTCGGCGCGCGGAAGCCTTCGCTGTAGCTCAGCAGTACGTCATTGTCGGGGTTGATCGGCAACGTGAGGGTGCCACTCCAACTGTTCTGGCCGCCGAATTGCTGGTTCTGGTCGCGGCGCAGGCCCAGTTCGGTGGAGAACTACTCGCCGTGGAAACGGTGCTGCACAAAGGCGGCGCGGTTCCAGCGGCTGTTTTCGGTAAAGGTGCTGGAGCCGTGGAAGCGATCTTCGTACCAGTCGCCGCCGAGAATCAGGCTGTTCTGGTCGTTGAGCGTCAGATCGTTCTGCCAGTTGACCGAGTCGCGATAGGTATTGAACACGCTGAAATCGTCACTGAGCTTATCGCGCTTGGTATCACGGTTTTCGCTGTGGCCCAGCTCCAGGCGCGATTGCCAGTGTTCGTTGAGCCTGGCGTCGACATAACCGCTGGCGCTGCTGACGGCGTAGTCGGTGTAGGGCTTTTGTCCGACCGTCTGCTGAGTCGCGGCGTCGTAGCGACCGAAACTGTTGTCGTATTCCGACTTGCCGCGGTTATCCAATAGGTTAAAGCCCACTTCCAGCTCATCGCTGAGCCCATGGCTGAGGTTCAGGCTGACGGATTGGTTGCGGTAGGCATCATGGTCGCCATCGCTGGGAAACGACTCGTGCGTGGCATTGATCCCCGCCGTGTCATCCAGGCTCGCGCCCAAGTTGAAACGCGTGTGCTCATCCCCGCCGGAAAGGCCAAGGCTGCGTTCCCAGGTCTGGCGGCTGCCAAACCCGAGTTTCACACGGGGCTGCAGGCCCTGTTCGGCATTGCGTCGGGTAAATATCTGGATCACTCCGCCAATCGCATCGGCGCCGTAGATCACCGAGCGCGAGCCGCGCAGGACTTCCACGCGTTCAATCTGGTCGACGTTCAGGTATTGCAGGCCGCTATCGCCGGAGGTGGTATTGGCGATGCGCTGGCCGTCGACCAGCACCAGGCTTTGTGCGGCCTTGGTGCCGCGAATGAAGATCCCCGGCAAACTGCCGCGGCCACCGGTGGGCGCCACTTGCACGCCGGGTACGCGGCCGAGCAGGTCGGTCACGCTGGTGGGTTACAGGCGGTCGATGTCGTCGCGGGTGAACACCGTGTTGGCGGCGCTGCTGTCGTTGCGCGCCTGTACCTGGCGGTTGGCGCTGATGACCACGTCGGGGAGTTTCAGCGCGTCGTCGCGCTCGAACGAATCGGCCAGCAGGTCGGGGGCGGGGAGCAGCAGCAAGGGAAGGGCAAAGCGAAGGTGGTTCATGGGCTGTCCATAGCATTTATCAGCAATACAAAACCAATGTGGGAGCTGGCTTGCCTGCGATGCAGACACCTCGGTTTGTCAGTAAGACCGAGGTGATGCTATCGCAGGCAAGCCAGCTCCCACATTTTTTGGCCGGTTTCTACAGACCCAGCAGTGCCATGCGCTCGCGCACCGAAGCCTCAATCCCGGCTTCATCCAGCCCGCACTCCGCGAGCATCTGCGCCGGCTTGGCGTGTTCAACGTACACATCCGGCAAGCCCAGGTGCAGCACCGACTTGAGGATGTTCTCCCGCGCCAGGAACTCACTGACCGCCGCACCGGCGCCGCCCATGATGGCGTTTTCTTCGACGGTCACCAGCAGCTCATGGCTGGCGGCGATGTCGCGCACAAGGGCTTCGTCCAGCGGTTTGACGAAGCGCATGTCGACCACGGTAGCGTCAATCTTCTCGGCGACTTTCAGCGCCTCGGCCAATTGCACGCCGAACACCAGGAACGCCGTTTTGCTGCCTTGGCGACGTACGATGCCCTTACCGATTTCAATCGGCTCAAGGTCTTTCTCGATCACTGCATTCGGGCCATTACCGCGCGGGTAACGTACAGCGGCCGGGCCGTTGTACAGGTGGCCGGTGCTGAGCATCTTGCGCAGTTCGTTCTCGTCGCTCGGCGTCATCACCAGCATGCCGGGGATGCAGCGCAAGTAGGACAAGTCGAAGCTGCCGGCGTGTGTCGGGCCGTCTTCGCCGACCAGACCGGCGCGGTCGATGGCGAACAGCACGTCGAGGTTCTGCACCGCCACGTCATGCACCAACTGGTCATAACCGCGCTGCAGGAAGGTCGAGTAGATCGCCACGACCGGCTTGGCGCCTTCGCAGGCCATGCCGGCAGCGAATGTCACCGCGTGCTGCTCGGCAATCGCCACGTCGAAATAGCGCAGCGGGAAACGCTCGCTGAACGCCACCAGGTCGGAGCCTTCCTTCATCGCCGGGGTAACGCCCACCAGGCGCGGGTCGGCGGCAGCCATGTCGCACAGCCATTCGCCAAACACACCGGAATACTTCGGCCCGCTGGCTTTTTTCGGCGCGGCGGCGGGGGCGTCCACAGGTTCGAGCTTGGTGATCGCGTGGTAACCAATCGGGTCGACTTCCGCCGGGGCGAAGCCTTTGCCTTTTTTGGTGACGATATGCAGGAACTGCGGGCCTTTGAGGTCACGCATGTTGCGCAGCGTGGCGATCAGGGTGGGCAGGTCATGGCCGTCGATCGGGCCAATGTAGTTCCAGCCCAGCTCTTCGAACAGCGTGCCGGGCACCAGCATGCCTTTGGCATATTCTTCGGTACGGCGGGCAATTTCCCACGCACCGGGCAGGCGCGAGAGCACTTTCTTGCTGCCTTCGCGCATGCTGGCGTAGGTGCGGCTGGAAAGAATTTTTGCCAGGTAATTCGACAGGCCACCGACATTGCGCGAAATCGACATGTCGTTGTCGTTGAGGATCACCAACATGTTGGCGTCCACTTCCGGCGCATGGTTCAGCGCTTCGAACGCCATGCCGGCGGTCAGCGCGCCATCCCCGATCACCGCAATCGCTTTGCGCTCGCTGCCTTGCAGGCGGGCGGCAATGGCCATGCCCAGCGCTGCACTGATGGAGGTACTGGAGTGGCCGACGCCGAAGGTGTCGTACTCGCTTTCGGAGCGGCGCGGGAAGGCAGCCAGGCCGTCTTTCTGGCGCAGGGTGCCCATGCGCTCGCGACGGCCGGTGAGGATTTTATGCGGATACGCCTGATGGCCCACGTCCCACACCAACCGGTCATCCGGGGTGTCGAACACGTAATGCAGGGCGATAGTCAGCTCGATGACGCCCAAGCCGGCACCGAAATGCCCACCGGTCTGACCGACCGTGTAGAGCAATTCCAGGCGCAACTCATCGGCCAGGGTTTCCAGCTCGGCTTCACCCAGTCGACGCAGGCCGTCCGGCGTGGCAGCACGGTCGAGCAGGGGCGTGGACGGGCGCTTGCGGGGAATCTCTTGAAACGTCGTGGGCATCAGGCGAATCGTTATAGGTATAGAAGAGGCGGCAGTTTACCTCAAGCGGTGCAAACTGCCCACGCAGAGCGCCGAACTTGGCCGATATGCGGCTGCAATGGCCGCACTTATCAGTGGCGGCGTTCGACGATATACCGCGCCAAGTCACGCAGTGGCTCAGCCGCCGCGTCGAAAGGTCGCAGGGCATCCAGGGCCTGGTCGCGCAGTTCCAGGGCATACGCCTTGGCCGCTTCGAGCCCAAGCAACGCCGGATAGGTCGGTTTATCGCGGGCGGCATCCGCCCCTTGGCGTTTGCCCAGGGTCGCGGTGTCACTTTCTACGTCAAGTATGTCGTCCTGCACCTGGAATGCCAGGCCGACGGCCCGCGAATAGGTCTGCAGTGCCGCCAATTGTGGCGCTTCGGCACGGCCACTGGCCAGGGCGCCCAGGTGCACAGCGGCCTCGATCAGCGCGCCGGTTTTGTGGCGATGCATATGTTCGAGGGCATGTTGATCCAGCTTGAGGCTGACCGAGCCCATGTCGATTGCTTGCCCACCGACCATGCCGGCCGGGCCTGCGGCCAGGGCCAATGCCGTCACCATGCGCAGGCTGATCTCGGCGTTGACGCTGTTCAAACGCGGGTCCAGCAACGCGCTGAACGCCAGGCTCTGCAAGCCGTCACCGGCCAGGATCGCATAGGCTTCATCAAAGGCTTTGTGGGTGGTCGGCTGGCCGCGACGCAAATCGTCGTCGTCCATCGCCGGCAAATCGTCATGCACCAGCGAGTAGGCGTGAATCAGCTCCACCGCACACGCCGCGCCATTGGCCTGTTCGGCGGGGGCGCCCAGGGCTTCGCACGCCGCGTACGCCAGCAGCGGGCGCACGCGCTTGCCGCCATTCATCACGCTGTAGCGCATGGCCTCATAGAGGCGATTCATTTCGGGGCTTGGCGCAACAAACAAGGGCTCGAGCGCCGCATTCACCCGGGCTTGGCTACTGGCCTGATACGCGTCGATCATTCGGGCTGTTCCGCATCGAAAGGTTCTTCGGCCAACTCCCCGTCACGTTCCAGCAACACCTGGACCTTCTGCTCCGCCTGCGCCAACGCGCTCTGGCAGTCGCGAGTCAGGCCGATGCCTTGCTCAAACGCCGTCAGCGAGTCTTCCAGCGACAACTCGCCGTTCTCCAGACGCTCGACCAGGGTTTGCAGGTCGGCGAGGGATTGTTCGAAATCGAGTGCTACTTTTTTGCGGGCCATGGCGGCTATTCCGGTAGACGGTAAACCGGCGCGACACTAGCAGACATGCGGATTCTGGGCAAATGAGTGGGGCGTCAGTGATCCTCTGTAGAGCCGATTACGCCTCTTATTCGGCTCAGCGCCCACCCGAACACTGCCCCTGCGCGTCGTTGAGCTGCGCTTCAAACGCCAACAACTGCGCCTGCATCCGCTGCAACCCGGCAATCTGCCCGGCCAGTTCCTGCTTTTTGCTGGCGATGGCCTGGTCTGCCCGTTCCCAAGGCAACCTATCACCCTGATGCCCGTGCAAGATCCCTTGCAACTCCTTGAGCTTGAATCCCAACTGCTGGGCGCATTTGATCAACGTCAGCAGTTCGACGCTTTGCGCCGAATAGACCCGATAACGGCCCTCCCGCTGCGGCGCTGGCAGCAGTCCAATCGCCTCATAGTGACGAATCGCCTTGATGGTCGTGCCCGACAGTTGCGCGGCTTTGCCGATGTACATGAAAACTCCCTTTTCCAAATAACCCGCCGGCGTGGGTCAGCCACTTTTGCCGTTGCGCCGGTTTAGAGCCCAGCAACGGGCCGAACATCAACGTCTTGGTCGGCTTGATGCCGCAAAACGCCAGAGTCGTGCTGCGCACCTGATGAATGCCCGGCATGCGATAGACCCAGCGGTAATACCACGGCGGCGTGTCCAGGGTCACCAATAAATGGGCGGTGCGGCCCTGCAGCAGCTTATCCGGGAATGCCTTGCCCTTACGGTATTTGAAGGCAAAGCCGGGTAGGAAAATGCGGTCGATGAAGCCTTTCATCAATGCCGGGATGCCACCCCACCAGATCGGGAAAACCCACGCCAGATGAGTCGCCCAGAGAATATCGGCTTGGGCGCTGAGCAAATCGGGCTCCAAGGCTTGGGGCTGGGTGTAGCCGTTATGCAGGACCGGGTCGAAAGCCAGTCCGCCCAGGCGCAGGACGCGGACCTCGTGGCCGGCGATTTTCGCCGCGTGAATGTAGGTGTCAGCAACGGCTGAGCAGAAACTGGTGCTGGAGGGGTGGCCGAGAATGAGCAAGATGCGCTGAGTCATGGTGCCGAAGCCTGAAAGTGGGCCTTTCAGGGTAGGGTGTGCTGTATAGGGGAGAGTCAAGGCACGGCGCCGCAATGCGCCGATTTGCAAAGGCCAGCAGGACGTTTCTGTGATCTGTGCAAGGCCCTTCCTGAACCGTTCGCAGCCCCTTGTGACAGTAAAAACCACTGACTAGCTTGTGCCCCTCCAGTCAAGAGTGAAACGGGCATGAGCGAAATCTCCATTGGCTTGATCACGCCTCCTTTGGGCTACAGCGACTGGCTGAGCGACCTTAAACTGCGCATCCATACGGCCCAGCAGCGGGCGACGCTGGCGGTGAACCGCGAACTGGTGCTGCTTTACTGGCAGATCGGCCACGATATTCTGACCCGTCAGGCCGCGCAGGGTTGGGGCAGCAAGGTGGTTGATCGCCTTGCCCAAGACTTGCGCGCGGCCTTCCCCAAGATGAAGGGCTTTTCGCCGCGCAACCTCAAATACATGCGCGCTTTTGCCGAGGCGTGGCCGAATGCGGAATTTGTGCAACAGGCTGCTGCACAATTGCCGTGGGGCCACAATGTGGTGCTTCTAGACAAACTCCCCGGCCCCGAAACGCGCCGGTGGTACATCGCCCAGGCAATTGAACACAACTGGTCACGTAACACCCTCGTGATGCAAATCGAGCATCGCCTGCTGGAGCGCAGTGGCAAGGCCGTCAGCAATTTTGAACACCATTTGCCCAAACCCCAATCCGACCTGGCGCGCGAATCGCTCAAGGATCCTTATCGCTTCGACTTCCTCAGCCTGGCTTTGGATGCACAGGAGCGCGATATAGAAAACGCGTTAATCAAGCACGTCACCGACTTTCTGCTTGAATTGGGCGCCGGTTTCGCCTTTGTCGGCCAGCAGGTATTGTTGGATGTTGGCGGTGATGAGTTCTTCGTCGACCTGTTGTTCTATCACCTGAAGCTGCGCTGCTACGTAGTGATCGAACTCAAGACAGGCAAATTCAAGCCTGAACACCTCGGCAAGCTGAGTTTTTACCTGTCGGCAGTGGATGCCCAGCTTAAACACCCGCAGGACGGGCCCACCATCGGCCTGTTGTTATGCAAGAGCAAAAATGAAGTGGTGGCTGAATACGCATTGCGCGACAACAACCGGCCGATCGGCGTGGCGGAATATCAGTTGGTGGAATCGTTACCGGCAGAGCTGCAAACAAGTTTGCCAAGCATTGAGCAGATTGAGCGGGAGCTGGAAGGCTAGGTGCGTATAACGGTTACAGCCTGCCGTTCAGGCCAGGCTGTAACCGTTGAATGGATAAAATCAGGCCCTTTCCTTTTTGCCCGTGTCCATGTCCGTGCTGCCCCACGGCCGCCAGTCATCGGTATGCCGCTCACTGCCGTGCGGCCCGCTGGAGCTGGTGCCGCCTGCCAGGAATTTCTCCCACAGGTTCTTGCTGTCGGGGTCGCTGTCTTTGTGCAGGTACGGCGCCAGACGCGCCAGGGAGCTGCCTTTTTTGTCTGCGGTTTCCTTGAAGTGTTTCCACTCGTCCGACTGGTACTCGAACATCGATTTGTCGTCCGGTGTATCGCGGCCACCGTACATGTAGGTGGCATAACGCGCGTATTCGAGCTTGTCGCCCCAGTCGTCCTTGGTCACGCCGGCGTCGGCGAGGTCCTTGAAGAACTTGCCTTGTGAATCGGTGAGCTTTTGCATTTTGGCGTGCTCGACCGCTTCGGCAATCAGCGTGCCTGCTACCCCGAAGATCACACCGGCCACGGCGAAAACCGGCCCTGCAATGCGGGCGCCGATGGCGAGCCCGCGGACCACGGTTGCGGCAACATCACCGGCCAGCTTCCCAGCCAGGTGAGCACCTTTGGGGGCGAACATCGCGATGGTATTGGCGATCGCCATACCGGTGCCGGACGCACCACCGCCCAGCGTGAAGGCCGCGTCAGTTTTTTCCAGTGCGGTCTTGGCATTTTTCAGTTTGCGCGCGCCGGAAACGATGTCCATCACGCCGCCGGTCAAGTCCAGGCCGGCACCGCCCATAAAGCGCAGGAACGAGCGCCCGGAGGCGATGGCGATTTCGGATTTTGACGCCGGGGTGCCTTTGCCGGGGATGTCCTTGACGCCCATCTGTTCGCCAAGGGATTTGGCGGCGTTGTCGTATTCCTTGACCTCATCGGCCGACAGGTTGCCCACATCGAGTTTCTTCAGGGTTTCGGAAGATTCTTTGACGCGCGTACTGATGGAGGCAGCCAATGCGTCAGATTTTTCCGTGGTTTTCTTGCCCCAGATATCCGGCAGGTTCTCATCGATAAGGCCGAGCCATTCAGTGGCTTTGATTTTCGGCGGACCTTTGCCGTCTTTGTCCACGGCCGGGTCATAGGTTTTAGTACCGCCCAGGGTTTCTACGATGTTCGAACCGAACTTGAGAAAGTCGTTGGTAAAGCTCAAACCGGACACCAGGTCTTTCGCGGCGGCGATTTTCTGGTCGTCGGTCATGTTGCCGCCGCCGTTGGCCAGCTGCAGGGCGCCGCTGACCAGGTTCATCGTGCCGGCCATGGCACTCAGCCCGCCGGTGGAACTGGCGGTGTGCAGCACGGTCTTCAAGGAGCCGGCGGCCGCCTCGCGATTGGCGCCCAGGCCCTTCAATTGGGTGTCGACCACTTTGTCGATGGCTTTCGGGTCGCCGCTGGCGGCAGCGAGGCGAATGGCCGCGGCGATCTGTTTGTTTTCTGCCGGGGTCAGGCCTTTGATATGGCCATCGAGGATGTCGATCTCATCCTTCATCTTCTTGTACATGTCGTAGGCTTTGTCGCCCTTGTCCAGGCCACCCAAAGCGGCGTTGATACCGCCCTTGATCATCGTGAACGAAGCCTTCAGGCCACTTTCGGCATTTTCCGGCGAGACCTTGTCGGGGTTTTCCATGTAGGTGTTCAGCTGGTGCGTCATCATGTTCTGGTCAAACGTCTGACGGCGCGCGGTGTAGCTGTCGGGTTCCAGAATGCGCAGCGACTCGAAATAGCGGTCCACATCCAACTCAGCCGTTTCAGATTTTTTCGGATCGCCCGAGTCGTTCATGGCAATGACATAGTCTTCGAAGTTCAAGTTGGCTTCACGCGTGCCATCCTTGAAGAGTGCCGGGAACACTTGTTCGCGCACTTCATTCAAGCGATCTTCCGACAAACTACCGACACTTTTCTTTAGTTCAGCGTCGTAACGGTCCTTAATCCCTTCCTTGCCCATCAGTGTGGAAATTTCCTTGGCGAGTTTGTCCTCGTCGACCATTTCCTTCACATCTTTGCCATTCAACTTGGTCGGTGTTTTATCGGTCTCACGGTAAGTGCCGCTGCCCAGGTTGATACTTTCCGCGTAGCCGTACAGGTCATAGCCACTGTCCAGCGCGGCCTGGGCGTCCATCAGCTTGACGATCCTGGCTTCATCCGAGTCTTCGGCCAGCTTGCCGCTCTTGATGTCATCGCGGATGCCCTGCACAAAGTTCTCGGCCGTCTGGCCGCCCACGGTCTTGTCGTTGGGCAACTCCATGTCCATCAGCCCTTCGGCGCCGAAGGTCGGGATGTTGTACTTGTCGCGCAGTGCCTGCACATCTTGCGGCTCATCGGGCGGCGCGGCCTTGTCGGAATGGGTGGCGTCTTTGACGTGCATCAGGTCGCCTTTGAGGCTCGAGTAGCCGTACTTGCCGAAATCCTGCAAGCGGCCGGCCTCGGTGCCGTGGCGGGCTTCCTTGTCTTTGGTGAAGCCATCAATGCTGTCGTTGTCTTTATTCCTGGCGTCGATACCGGTGAGCAAGTTGCCGTTTTCATCGAGGCTCACCACGTGTTCCAGCACCTGGGTGGCGCGGTACGCGGCGTCGGCGTCGTTCTCGAAGTCACCCACCTGCTTCTTGAGGTTGTCCTTCACATCGCTCTGGTTGCCAAGGTTTTTCAGCAGCGGCGTGGCGTCGATAATTTCTTTGGCCGAGCGCGTATCACCGTCGGGGCGCTTCTGCTGATCGCCCAAATCCGACTTCACCACCTCGCCGCGCAGGCTCGAATAGCCATACTTGCCAAAATCCTGCAGACGGCCTGCCTCAGTACCATGCCGCGCCTCGCCATCTTTGGTGAAGCCGTCGATGCTGCTGTTGCCGACGTCCTTGCCGTCAGTGAGCTTGCCGTCTTCGTCGATGTATTCGACATGCTCCAGCACCTTGGAGGCGCGGTAAGCCGCATCCGCGTCCTTCTCAAAATCGCCGACCTGCTTCTTCAGATTGTCCTTCACCCCACTCTGATTACCGAGCTTAGCCAGCAGCGGCGTGTCATCAATAATTTGCTGGGCCGAGCGCGTATCACCTTCGGGGCGCTTCTGGCCTTTACCCAACTCATCCTTCGGCGCAGCGGCTTTTTTGACCGATTTTTCCCAGGCAGCGACGGAGCTTTTATTCGTGACCGCAGCGTCCTTTGGGGTCGTTTCTACCTTCGCTACCATGGTACTTCTCCTGATGTAATTGTTGCGCCGGCCACTTTTAAAACGCGCAGGGCCGCACAACTTCCTGGTTAACTACCCGAGGCTGTTTATTGAATAACAAGAGGGCGGCCTTAGTTGGCAGGTCGCTGTGCAAGAATGCTGTGAATTGCAACGTCACGGAACTTAGCACGGACTTTTGCTCAATTCTCAAAGCCTTCACAACAATTCACAACGCCAAGGCTATTTGGGAACATTTATGCAGTAAGACGAGCGCACACAAAAAAGCCCACCGTTCAAGGCAGGCTTATTGTAGAGCGGCCAGGGCTTAGTTTTGGCGGGCCGTCAGCGCTGCATAACCGTTCATCAGGTTGCGATGCTGTCGTGACACCCTTGGGCTAGGGGGGCATTTGGGGCGAGCGGAAACACCAGGAAAAATCTCACGCGTGAGCTATTGAGCGGGCCGAGAATTACCTGTAGATTTTCTCACGCGTGAGTTTTTCACAACGAGGTCAGTACCATGAAAAGCAGCTCTCCATCGAGCCCGCCAGCAGGGCCCGATACCGATTCAGCAAGCCGCAAGGGAGAGCGCTTGAAGTCGCCTGCGAAAAAACCATCGAGCTTTTACATGAAGCAGATGCGCGCGGGCCTGGCAGCCGCCGGTTATGTGAAACACGAGACTTGGGTGCTTCCCGAAAACCGAAGCCTGCTCAAGCAGATGGAGAAACAGCTTCGCCAGCCGATTCTGGCTGGCTCATTCATGTCGGAGAATTTCATGAGCGCAGGTACTAACTGGAATATCGATCGCCTCTTCACAGCGCTTCAGGCTCTGGATGAAGTGGTTTCCAACGACATTACGCTTTCTCTCGTTCAAGGCGCCGAATCCAGCATCAAGTTGGAAATGAACGACTTCGGGGGCTTGCCGATTTACATCGCGGTAGTGGGCGAGCAGATCATCGTGGACACCGTGCTGGTCGACGTCGAGTCCATCAACGACGTAACCGCCTTCAATGACGCGGTGCTGCGCAGCCGGGAAATGTTCCCGTTGTCTTCGATCGGTATCGAGTCCATGCCTAACGGGCAAGTTGTTTACAACATGTTCGGCGCACTGAGTTCCGACTCCAGCCTGACCAACATCGTGACCGAGGTGAAAACCCTGGTTGATAACGTGCAGCGCGCCAGCGAAGCCTTCGAACGTTTCTTCAACTAATTATTCTGGAGTATCCAATGACTCAGTCCATCTGGAGCAAATTGTTCACCGCGCTGCGTGGCGGTGCCAGCGAAGTCGGCGAATCGATCGTTGATCAACAAGCCCTGCGCATCCTCGACCAGGAAATTCGCGACGCTGACAGCGCGCTGGCCAATGCCAAGCGTGAACTGGTGAGCATCATGGCCAAGCACAAGCTGTCGGCTGACCGCGTGGGCGAGTACGACGCCAAGATCAAGGACCTGGAGTCCAAGGCCATGGCCGCTATCCAGGCCAATCGTGAAGACCTGGCCATGGAAGTGGCCGAAGCCATTTCGACCCTGACCAACGAACGTGACGTCGAGCAAAAGCAGGCCACCGAGTTCGGCGGCTACGCCGACGGCATGCGCAAAGACATCACCAAGGCCGAAAGCCGGATCAAAAGCCTGCGCCAGCAAGTGGACATGGCCAAGGCGCGCGAGAGCGTACAAAAGGCTCAGGTCAGCGCGTCCATCGCCAGTGGCGGTGCCAACGGCAAGCTGGAAACCGCCGTCGGTACGCTGAACCGCTTGCAAGCCAAGCAGCAGCAACGCGCCGCTGAGCTGCAAGCCCAGGATGAGCTGGCTGAGGCGTCGACGGGTACCGACCTGGAGCGCAAGTTGCGCGACGCCGGCATCACGCCGGATACAGGCAGCGCCAATGCGATTCTGGAACGCCTGAAGCAAAAGTCAGCCGAGTAAGCATAAACGATAGGGCGAGCAACCGATAACCCGTGGCGAGGGAGCAAGCTCCCTCGCCACAGTGACAGTGTTCCTCTTTATATCGAGTTCAGGATGGACGCCATCAAGGGTTTCAAGACAATCGCAGGCCTGGCCGTCTTTATGGTCGCGCTGCAACTGCTCAATGTAGCCACCGGTTACAGCCTCATGGCATTCGGCCTGATCCCGAGAACGGTGCAGGGGCTGTTCGGCATCCTCGCCTCACCTTTTTTACACGCGTCCTTCGCGCACCTGAGCGCCAACCTGATTGCCTTTTTGGTACTGGGCACCCTGGTCATTGTCGAAGGGCTCAACCGGTTCATCGCCGTCAGTGCGATCATTATTCTGCTGGGCGGCTCGCTGGTCTGGCTGTTCGGTTTTAGCGGCGTACATATCGGTGCCAGCGGCTGGGTATTCGGGCTATGGGCCTACCTGTTGTCTCGCGCCTGGTTCCACCGGAGCTGGAGCAACTTGATCACGGCCGGTGTGGTGGCGGTGCTGTATGGCGGCCTGATCCTTGGCTTTCTGCCGCGCCAGGGGATTTCCTTCGAAGGTCATCTGTTTGGTGCGCTGGCCGGGTTTATTGCGGCCAAGGTACTTCTCTCTACGCCGCGCAGCAGGTTTAATGCCGGGTGAATTCCGAAGCGATGACGTCATCAGGAATCAAGTACCCAGGGAATCAGGGACGACATGTCGATTTTTCTTTTGCTGCGCCTCTACGCCGCCTCCCTCTTTCACCGCTTCGGCTGGGCAGGGCTGCTCATTGCCTTGGGTGTGCACCTGAGCACGGCGTATCTGGGCCTGGTGTTTCTGGGCGAACACCACCTCACCGCGCCCGCCACGTTTATTTACTTCTATCTCACCACCACACTCACCGTCGGCTATGGCGACCTTGCGCCGCAGACCTCGGCGGGGCGAATTTTTGTCGCCACTTGGGTCATGCTCGGGGGCATTGCGCTGCTGACGGCGGCCATCGGCAAAACCACCAGCAGTGTTATTGATGCATGGAGAAAAGGCATGAAGGGCAAAGGCGATTTCACCGGCAAGGTCGGCCACACCGTGCTCATCGGCTGGGAAGGCGCGACCAGCGAACGGGTCATTGAGTTGTTGCTTCAAGACGAAACCTCGAACGATAACCTGATCGTCATTTGCGATTGCACGCTGGACGAAAACCCGATGCCGGGCAAAGCGGCGTTCGTCAGAGGCGAAAGCCTGTCCTCCACCGCGTTACTGCGGCGCGCAGGCGTTCCCGGTGCCGAGCGGGTGCTGGTGCGAACCCCCTCTGATGACCTGACGCTGGCCACCGTGCTGGCGGTGAATCAATTGAGCCCTGTGGGGCATGTGGTCGCCCACTTCAATGAAAGTGAAATTGCCGCACTCGCCAGCTCCTATGCCCCCAGCCTGGAATGCACCTCAAGCATGGCCATCGAAATGTTGGTGCGCGCCTCTCAGGATCCGGGCTCGTCAGTGGTCATCAATGAGCTGCTGTGCGTGGGGCAAGGCGCCACCCAATACCTGATGAAATTGCCCGAGGCCTTTGAGGCAACGTTCGGCGACCTGTACACCCGGATGAAAGAACAGCACAACGCCACCCTCATCGGCTATCGCGCCAAAGGTGCTCAACAACCGTCAATCAACCCGCCTGGCGCCACGCGCGTTGAAGGCGGCGAACTCTTCTATATCGCCTCCACCCGCCTCAAGGAAATCTCCAATGGGATGGTTTAAACAGTTGATGGGGCTTGAGGCCCCGCAAGCGAATACAGAATCGAAATGGACCGCAGGCCAAACCCCGCCGGTCACCGGCCCGTTGGGCCTGGCGCCGGGCAAAGGCGTGATGTTCGACACGAGCCTGAAATTGCTGCTCGATGAGAAAACCACCGTGGTGATCCCCGGCTCCCAGGAGATTTGGGCCAACGGCACTGTTGACCTCGGGCAATCGACCTGGCTGTCGCGCTACTACATGAACGACGAAGATTACTGGCTGCAGGTGCACACCACCGGTGACATCGCCGGGCAGGTCGAGTCGGTGATCCTGTTCAACTACCTCAGTGTCGTCACCCTCAGCAGTGAAGCGGAACTGCGTCGGCTGGCAGGGCCACAAAGCCTGATCGGGCTGCCGACCTACACCCACGACGGCGTTGAATACGCCCGTGTGTGGGGCAGCGAGGCGGGCCAGACAGAACTGGTGGCGATGACCGAGCAGGTGATCAACCCCGAGACCGCCTACACCGTCGAGCACCGTTCGATGCTGTACGCCCGCGACACAGGCCTGACCGATCGTCGAGAATTTTTGCTGTTTTCCGTCGAAGAAGACGCCGAAGGCACCATCAGCCTGAGCACCTCGCTGGGCATTTCGCTGTACATAACCGACCTGAATGCGCTCTAAAAAAGGAAGAAGTCCATGCTAGAAGCTCTCTCCATCTCCCTGAACAAAGCGGCCGTGTTCGGGTTTGTCACCTACATCCTGGGGGCTGCCGTCATCTTCGCGCTGTTCCAGTTCATCTACACCCGCGTCACACCGCACAAAGAGTTCGAACTGATCCGTGCGGGCAACGTGTCGGCGGCGGTCGCCCTGGGCGGTGCCATCATCGGCTTCGCCATTCCGGCCAGCAACGTGATTGCTTACTCGATCAGCATCCTCGACTTCGTCGTCTGGGCGGTGATCGCAGCCGTCGTCCAACTGTTGGCCTTTCTGCTGACCAGCCTGGTGCTCAAAGGCACGTCCGAGCGCATCAAGAACGGCGAACTCGCCGCTGGTATCTACGTGGCCGCCGTGGCCATCAGCGTCGGCATGTTGAATGCCGCGTGCATGACGCCTACCCAGAACTGATCGCCACGGAGCTCCCGATGAAACGAAGCAAGTACGTCCAGCTGTCGCTGGCAGCGTCGGTCGCGATGGCGATATCCGGCTGTGGGCCGACCGAAAAAACCTACGATTTGCAGAAGAAGTACAACTTCCAGTCTGTTCAGCAATGCGCCGATGAAAAGCTGCCGGTGGACGTGTGCTCGGACGCCTACATGACGGCCATGGCCGAGCATCGGCGCATTGCCCCGGTGTACGACAGCCAGGCCGATTGCGATGCCGACTTTGTCGCCAACTGGTGTCAGCAGGACTCCAACGGCAAGTTCATCCCCAAACTGGGCGGTTTCGAACTGACCGCCGCCGGCCAGGTGACGCAATCCCAAGTCGATGCGGCCAACGCGCAAGTCGGCGGCGCCCAAGCGAACAGTGGTGGCTCAGGGTTCTCCACCAGCAGCCTGCTGACCGGCCTGCTGATCGGCAACATGCTCAGCAACAATCGCAACAGCTACCGTTCCGAGCCGGTGTACCGCTACCGCGATGATCGCGGCGATTACGGCTCTTCGACGCTCAACCAGCGGGTCTCGAATGGGGCGACATTCGGCCGGTCCAACCAGGCCAGGTACGGCAGCAGCAATTACACCAACACGCTGCGCTCCTCCAGCAAGCCGGTGTCGGTGGCGTCCTCTACCTCCCGCGGTGGCTTCGGCAGCAAAGCCAGCGCACGCAGCGGCTGGGGCGGCGGCGGGTCGAGCAGTTAAGGAAACCGGGCCATGAAAAAGATCAACTGCGCAGAGCGTCATGACTGGAAACAGACCGCCGACAGCCTCGGCTTTCTGTTCCACACCATCGACGGCGAACCCTACTGGGACGAGCGCGCGTACTACCAATTCACGCTCGCGCAAATCGAGCGCGACCTCGAAGACCCGACCACCGAGATCCATGACATGTGCATGGACCTCGTGGCCCGCGTGGTTCAGAGCGAAGAGCTGCTGGAACGCCTGAGCATTCCCGCGCCGTTCTTCGACATGATTCGAACCTCATGGCTCGAAGGCCACCCGCACTTGTACGGGCGCATGGACTTCTCCTACAACGGCACCGGGCCCGCCAAGCTGCTCGAACTCAACTACGACACGCCGACCAGCCTCTATGAGGCCGCGGCGTTTCAATGGGGCTGGCTGGAACAGTGCATCGAACGCGGCCTGCTGCCCAAGCATGCCGACCAGTTCAATAGCATCGACACCAAACTGCACCAGGCCTTCGCCCAATTGCAGGTCAACCAGCCGTTCTACTTCGCCTCCATGAAAGACTCGGTCGAAGACAAAGGCACCACCGACTACCTGCGCCTCGTCGCGGAAAAGGTTGGCATCGAATCACGTCACATCGACATCGAAGACATCGGCCTCACCAGCGACGGCCGTTTCGTCGACCTCGAAGATCGCTGGATTCCGCATCTGTTCAAACTGCACGCCTGGGAATTCATCTTCCACGAGCCCTTCGGCGCCGCGATTGCCCAGTGCGATACGCAGTTTTTCGAGCCCGCCTGGAAATCCATCCTCTCCAACAAAGGCATCCTGCCGCTGTTGTGGGAATTCAACAAAGGCCACCCCAACCTGCTCGCGTCCCACCTGGATACCGACCCCGGCAAAGCCGTGCCAAAGGGCTGGGTGCGCAAACCGTTCTT
Source organism: Pseudomonas sp. R76 (assembly GCF_009834565.1). GTDB lineage: Bacteria > Pseudomonadota > Gammaproteobacteria > Pseudomonadales > Pseudomonadaceae > Aquipseudomonas. Next base: position 6,007,359 of record NZ_CP019428.1, on the reverse strand, counting down.
CTCCCGCGAAGGCGCCAACATCGAACTGCAAACCGCCGACGGCCTGATCGTAAAAGAAGACGGCCCCTACACCGATGCGCCGTTCATCCTCCAGGAGTTCGCGCCGCTGCCGCGCTTTGGCGACAGCTACACGCTGATCGGGTCGTGGGTGATTGGCGATCAAGCCGCCGGCATCGGCGTGCGCGAAGACAATAGTTTGATTACCAAAGACTCAAGCCGGTTCTTGCCGCACTTGATCCTCGACTGATGATCGCTGATCGTTCCCACGCTCCGCGTGGGAATGCCTCCTGTGACGCTCCGCGTCAGATGGCGAGCGGGCTTGCCCTAATGCTCAAATCAGCAAAGTTCAAATGTGGCAGCCCCCCTCAACCTCAGCCCTGACGCGCCGTCACCGCCGCATACCCATTCATCAAATTCCGATAGTTAGGAATCCGCTGAGACAACAAATTCCCCAACCCTTCCATGTCATTGCGCCAGTCACCCTGCAACTCACACGCCACCGAAAACCAATTCATCAACTGCGCACCCGCCTGCGTCATCCGGCTCCACGCCGCCTGCTGCACCGTGGTATTGAACGTGCCCGACGCATCCGTCACCACAAACACCTCAAACCCCTCCGCCAGCGCCGACAACGTCGGGAACGCCACACACACATCCGTCACCACACCCGCAATGATGATCTGCTTACGCCCAGTCGCCTTGACCGCCTTAACGAAATCCTCGTTATCCCACGCATTAATCTGACCAGGACGAGCGATGTACGGCGCCTGCGGAAACATCTCCTTCAACTCCGGCACCAACGGGCCGTTAGGGCCTTGTTCGAAACTGGTGGTGAGGATGGTCGGCAGGTTGAAGAACTTCGCCAGGTCGGCCAGGGCCAGCACGTTGTTCTTGAACTCGTTGGGGGAGAAGTCCTGCACCAAAGAGATCAGACCGGTTTGGTGGTCGACCAGCAGGACTACGGCGTCGTCTTTGTTCAAGCGGCTGAGGGTTGGAGTGCTCATGGTTGAAATCCTTTTTTTGGTTGGGTTGGGTTAGGCGTTGCGTTCAACATAGGCATAGATTAATGGGTGGGTGGTGGGGGATAAATCGGGTGGGAGGGGTAATACTGTCAACTTAGAGGTGACAATTGCATTTTCGGAATGAAGATCTTGGGCTTTTGCATACGGGTGTTTAGTGTGAAATTGGTTTAATATTTTTGCTAATAATAACCTTATAGGTGCATATAGAGCATGAAAATAAACCATTTGCTGTCTGATTGGCCCGAAGGCGTTGTTGTGGCACAAGCGTGGCTACACGAGCATGGTGTGGGCCCAAGTCTCGTCCAGAAGTACCAACACAGCGGCTGGGTAGAGCGAGTGGGCCATGGCGCGTGGAAGCGCAGCGGCGACAATATTGACTGGCAGGGTGGCCTATTCGCACTACAGCAAGGTGCCACGTTGCAGGTGTGGCCAGGCGGAGCGACGGCGCTGAGCTTGGCCGGTTACAGTCACTACATGACATTCGGCAAGCAGGCGGTCGATTTGTTTGGCACCCAGGGCGCGACGCTTCCTGGCTGGCTGCGTAAATATCCGTGGAACGTTGATATAAACTTCCATCCCGGCGGACTTTTCCCTGCAATGGAAGACATGGCGTTACAACTATTCCAAGTCCCCTACAGCCGGTTTGAGATAAAAATCTCCACCCCGGAACGCGCCGTGCTTGAGCTTATCCATCAAAGTGACAACGAGGTGCTCTTCAGCAGCGTGGCTGATGTGCTCGACGGCTTGGCCACGCTAAGCCCCAAGCGTCTGCAAAATCTGCTTGAAGCGTGCAATTCGATTCGCGTCAAACGCGTTTTCCTCCTGCTTGCGCGCAATGCGGGTCACGCATGGTACGAGCGGCTGGCCCGCTCCAGCATTGATCTAGGCAAAGGCAAGCGGCAAGTCATCCGGGGTGGTCGACTCGATAAAGAGTTTCTTATCACCGTGCCGGAGCGTTTCGCCAATGCCCCTTGATCCACGTTATGCCGCCCAGGTTCGATTGTTGGTGCAGGTCAGGCTGCCGCGTACAAGCGATAATTTTCTGCAAAGCGCTCTTTGAACATCAGCGCGATACCTTTGCCCATCACGCCCACGGTATTCACCGTGTTGATGAGAGCTTTGGTCTTGGCTTCCAAAAGGTTGCCTTGGGTGAACCTGATCATTGGAAATACCATCTTGGACGCGCATGCACAGACAACGTCAGGACTCTAGCGGCAACGTCTCGGTGTATGTGCTCTTTCATTACATAGGTATAGCGCCTAATGCTTGTGCGAATTCGTTGTGCCAGCAGGGCCGGTCCCTTTCATTTGCAGGACGTTTCCTAGAGAATTCCAAGCGCTTGCGCCAGCTAAATCCCGCGACTAGGCTGCGTTCCGTCACTGCATTTTCAGTGATCGGGTTTAGTCGCCCGGATTCGATTGGCGCATAGCAATTCATGAGTCAGGCACCCCTTCGCCTGCATCTTATGGTGGCTGTGCGCAGGGCACCTCCGGGTGCGCCGGGTTCCCAATCGACCGGTCGACTAACCTGCGTACAGCTGCCGCCTTTCGTTTAGTCGCGGGTCGTGGCAGCTCCAAATTATCGATTGGAGTTTTGCTATGGATGATGTTGTTTCGGATTTGACTTCAGCGGCTGCGACAAAGCCATTTACTGTTAATGAAGAGCTGAGCTTTGAAGATGCTTGGGTGCGTGTGGCTGAGTTACTGCAGTGCGCGGTCGCTACGTCACAGTCGCTCGGTGAACCGCTGGGTGCGCCGCATCGGGCAGTGATGCATTTGGTGGAGATGGCGAAGATGGTGGCGGATCGGGCTGTGGAGTGTTTGCAGCTTAAGTGATGTGCCTTGAGAGGCGGGTATCTCGAGATGTGACCCGTCTTTGCTTATCCAATTGTCCAACAGCTGTTTGGACAATTGGTTTGTAATTCTCACGCGCATTAAAAAGCCGGCTTGTGGCCGGCTTCTCGGGGACTGCTTCAGCTTGTTTTTGACAAACCTCACCAGCCTTCAAATCGCTCAGCCCACATCACGTCGGGCTGAATAGTAGGGGCATCTGCGGGAACTCCTCCGCATCGCCGAGCAGGGTGGATAGCGCGAAGCCACCCCCTGCCAAATGTGCGGCGGATGATACCCACATTCACCTCAAATGCCTACCTCCGGGTCCGATTTAGAGCCTTCCCAGCCCAGCAGGTGCTCGTCCAGTGGTACGGGGCGGCGGTTGTTGAGGGTGGACCACCAGAACACCCAGCCCACGATCTGGAAGTTCTGTTCGAAGCGTTGCTCGTAGGTGAGGTATTCGTCGGGGTGTTCGCTGGCGTTGTGGCTGCGCATGCGCAGGCCGCCGCCGGGGCGGTTGTAGAGGTATTTGATGCGCAGCATGCCGTCGTGTTCGACGGCGTAGATTTCGCCGTCGGTGATTTGGCTGCGGCCGCGGTCGATGGCGAGGGTGGCGCCTTGTTGGATGATGTCGATCATGCTGTTGTCGACCATGTAGGCGCCTATGGCGCGGTCGGGGTTGACGTTGAGGGCTTCGAGGGTGTGCAGGGTGACGCGGATGCGTTCGTTGGAGGTGAAGGTGGGGTGGAGGGCGATCTCCACGTCGATTTTTTCCGGGAGGCAGGCGGGGCCTGTGAGGTATTTGCCGCTTTCTTCGCGGGTGCGCAGTCCTTTGGCGGTGTGCGGGCCTTCGAGCAGGAAGTTGGCCGGTGGGTGTTTGAGGCCTTCGCCGGTGCGTAGCCAACGGCTGGAGACGCAGAGCAGTTCTGCGATCTCGTTGAGTCGGCCCATGGGCACGCCGCGTTTGAACCAGTTGTTCACGTGTTGAGGCGTGACACCGCGGTTCTTGGCGAAGTCGGAGGCGGAAAGATGAACTTCCCGTAATAACGCTTTTAGTCGATCACCTGATGTATTCATAAACGCAGAGTTTACTGGCCGGAAAAATACATCAAATAAACTATGCGTTGAATGTCGCGTGTAGGGATTTGCTTAGTTGTAGGCCGATATTTCAATATTTTAAATTTATTAAACGCTGCGCATTAAACATTGAACTTGGGGTTTAATTTTTCCCACAAAAAAAAGCCCCGAATCGTCGGGGCTTTTTTGATTGCCGGGGCAATGAGGAGCGGGTATCAGCCTTTGTAGGCAGCTACCGACTTCAGGATCTCGGCGCGGGCGGCGTCTGCGTTGCCCCAACCGTCGATCTTCACCCATTTGCCTTTTTCGAGATCTTTGTAGTTCTCGAAGAAGTGCTTGATCTGTTCCAGCAGCAGTGGCGGCAGATCGGTGTATTCCTTCACGTCCACGTACAGCTGGGACAGCTTGTCGTGTGGCACCGCGATGACTTTGGCATCGCCGCCGCCGTCGTCGGTCATGTTCAGGATGCCGACTGGGCGCGCGCGGATGACCGAGCCTGGGGTAACCGGGTAAGGGGTTACAACCAGCACGTCGAGGGGGTCACCGTCGTCAGCCAGGGTGTTCGGGATGAAACCGTAGTTGGCCGGGTAGAACATCGGGGTGGCCATGAAACGGTCGACGAACAGGCAGTCGCTGTCTTTGTCGATTTCGTATTTGATCGGCGCGTGGTTGGCCGGAATTTCGATGGCGACGTAGATGTCGTTCGGCAGGTCTTTGCCAGCCGGAATCTTGCTGTAGCTCATTGGGCGATGCCCCCGTAGTTGGCCATGAAACATGGCCGGATTGGCCTAAAAGTGGCGGCGATTATAGGCATATTCTGACGCCGATGCCATGCGTCAGACGTCGTACGGCGCTTGGCGTTCCGTCTGGTAGCGCGCATCGCCGGCTTGCAGTTGGTGCAGGCGGGCAAGCGGGTCCTGGCGATAAAAGCGGCTCAGTTGTGCGTACACCTGTGGATAACTGTTGACCAGTAAATCCGGGGCACTGAAAAAGTATTCGCTGGTGACGGCAAAAAACTCCGCCGGGTTTTCGGCGGCGTAGGGGTCTATTTCGGTGTCGATGTCCGGGTTGGCGTCCAACTGGCGGTTGAGGTCATCAAACGCGCTTTGCATCACGCTGGCCCATTCCTGCACGCGCATGTCGTGGTGCAGCGGCGGCAGGCCGTTGGCGTCGCCGTTGAGCATGTCCAGCTTGTGCGCCAGTTCGTGGATGACCAGGTTGTAGCCTTCCCAGTTGCCGCTGGCCAGCACGCCGGGCCAGGCGAGGATCACCGGGCCTTGTTGCCAGGCTTCGCCGCTGTGTTCGCCGTCCCACTCGTGCTCGACGCCACTGGCATCGCGATGGCGCTGGGGGCTGATGAAGTCGTCGGGGTACAGCGCGATTTCGTGGAAACCCTGATACCAGTCGAGGTCGCCGAGGTTCATCAGTGGCAACTGCGCCTGGGCGGCGAGCAGCAGGCGTTGCTCCTGGTGCAGCTCGACGCCGGGCAGGGCGGTGAGATGTTTTTCGGCGAGGAACACCACGCAGGCTTCACGCAGCCACTGGTCTTGCTCGGCCGTAATGCCGTCGAGGAAGCTAAGATGCTGGCGCACCCGCTGCCACGTGTCATCGGCAATCGGGTGCTTGGCCAGCAGGCGCCGGCGACGCCAGGCGCTGAGGGACCACATCGCCGGTTACTGCGGCTTGGCTTCGGAAGAACTGCGACCGAAGCGGCTGCGGAACACACCGATGATCATCGGCACCAGCGACAGCAGGATGATAAACACCACCAGCAGTGACAGGTTTTTCTTGATGAACGGTACGTTGCCGAAGAAGTAACCCAGGGTCACCAGGCCGCCAACCCAGAGGATGGTGCCGAACACACTGAACCCGAAAAAGCGCGGGTAGGGCATTTTGGCGATGCCGGCCACAAACGGCGCGAAGGTGCGCAGGATCGGCAGGAAGCGCGCCAGGGTCACGGTTTTGCCGCCGTGCTTGTCGTAGAAATCGTGGGTTTTTTGCAGGTAGTCGCGGCGGAAGATTTTCGAGTTCGGGTTGCTGAACAAGCGTTCTCCCACTGTTCGCCCGATGACATAGTTGGTGCTGTCACCGAGGATCGCTGCCAGCATCAGCAAGCCGCCCAAAAGGATTGGGTCCATGCCGCCGCCTGCAGCGATGGCGCCGGCGATAAACAGCAAGGAATCACCCGGCAGGAATGGCATAACCACCAAACCGGTTTCGCAAAAGATAACCAGGAACAGAATGGCGTAGATCCACACTCCGTAGTTTCTCACCAGCATGTCGAGGTAGACGTCGAGATGCAGGATAAGGTCGAGCGGGTTGAAATCCATGGGTGGCACCTGTGTGAATGGCCCGGCTCAGCAGGCCTGTGCGGAAGCTCGGGTAAGTAAGGCTACAAAGGCATGCCGTATTTCTTACAACCCTGAAAGGTCCGCATTATACGTATTGGGAGGTGAAAAGCGTGTTGGTTTTGTAGCGGGGGATGTCGTGGTTATTCCGGGCATGTTTGCGCTTCAGGTCACTGGAGATCTAATTGTGGGAGCTGGCTTGCCTGCGATAGCTGAGTGTCTGTCAACACTGGGCTGACTGGCCTACCGCTATCGCAGGCAAGCCAGCTCCCACAGAAGACGAGTGGTGTTTGGAAGTCAGTCTTCACTGATCGGCAACACGTAGTTCTTGAACTCCGTATCTTCGCGAAACCCAATCGACTCGTACGTCTTCTGCGCCACTTCATTGTCACTGCTGGTCGACACCCGCAGCCGCACCGCATGCGTCTCCTTGGCCATTTTCTTTGCCGTGCGCATCAGGTTGTCTGCCACCAATTGCCGGCGCGCATCTTCTGCGACGTAGATGTCATTGAGGATCCACACACGCTTAAGCGACAGCGACGAATAGCTCGGGTACAGCTGGCAAAACCCCAGCAAGCGCTTGTCGTCATCATCGGCCAGGGCCAGGTAAATCACCGACTCCTTGCGGCGCAGGCGTTTTTCCAGAAAGGCCCGCGACGAGTCCGGGAACGGCAGCGCCCCATAAAACTCGCGGTATTTGACGAACAGCGGCGTCAACAGGTCCAGGTGTTCAAGGGTCGCTTGAGTAATCCGCATGCCAGGCCTCAACTTCCAAAGGGGGGATGACCACACAAGCGGCCGTGACCGGATGCTGCCTAATGGCGCAAAAAAGCGCAATCGTGCAGCGATCAGTCATTCCGGCGGGCTGAGCAGGAAATTGCCCTTCATCAGGTCAGGATCATCCGATTCGATGGTCTGAACCTGCGCCTCGTCCTTGAGATTGACCCCCGACAGCTGCCGACGACACGCCTCTTTCATCAAGTAAAGCAGGCTGTGCGCGGCCATGCCGTAGCTCAGGCCTTCCAGGCGCACATTGGAGATGCAGTTGCGGTAGGCGTCGGTGAGCCCGACCTTGGGGTTGTAAGTGAAATACAGCCCCAGGCTGTCCGGCGAACTGAGCCCCGGCCGCTCGCCGATCAAAATCACCACCATCTTGGCGCCCAGCAACTGGCCGACTTCATCCGCCACCGCCACACGGCCCTGTTCCACCAGGATCACCGGCGACAACGACCAGCCTTCAGCGTGGGTCTGTTCCTCCATGCGTGTAAGAAACGGCAACGTGTGTTTATGCACAGCCAGCGCCGACAGCCCGTCGGCCACCACCACGGCCAGGTCCACGCCACCAGGGTTGGCGGCGGCATACTCGCGCAGGCGCTGCGCCGATTCGTCACTCAAGCGCCGCCCCAGGTCCGGGCGTTGCAAATACATATGCCGGTCAACGGCGGCGCTGTGCAACAGCAGGCTGTCTCGGCCGCGCTCAGCCATTTGGCTGCTCAGGCCCTCATGGTCGAACGGCAAATGCACGGCATCACGCGCTTGGGCGTGGGCGAATTGAAAATCCAGCTGCGCGCTGGTGGGGATGCTGGTGCCGGTGCGGCCCAGCGCGATGCGCGCCGGCGTGAGGCGGCGCAGTTCCAGCCACGGGTTGTCAGGCAGGTCGAGTTGCACAGGCGGCTCCTTCATCCCAATTGCTTCAAGGCGTGGCGAAATGCCGGTGGCAGGCTGTTGCCGAAGTGCACCTTGCCGTCGGCTTGCGTAAAGATGCCCATTTTCGCCAGCCACTGTTCAAACTCCGGCGCCGGTTTTAAACCCAGTGTTTGGCGGGCGTATAAGGCGTCGTGGAACGAGGTGGTCTGGTAGTTGAGCATGATGTCGTCGGAGCCGGGGATGCCCATGATGAAATTGATCCCGGCCACGCCCAGCAGGGTCAGCAGGGTGTCCATGTCGTCCTGGTCGGCTTCGGCGTGGTTGGTGTAGCAGATGTCGCAGCCCATCGGCACGCCAAGCAGCTTGCCGCAGAAGTGGTCTTCGAGGCCGGCGCGGATGATCTGTTTGCCGTTGTACAGGTACTCGGGGCCGATAAAGCCTACAACGGTGTTGACCAAAAACGGCTTGAAGTGCCGCGCCACGGCGTAGGCACGGGTTTCGCAGGTTTGCTGGTCGACGCCAAAGTGCGCATTGGCCGACAAGGCGCTGCCCTGGCCGGTTTCGAAATACATCAGGTTCTGGCCCAAGGTGCCGCGATTCAGGCTCAAGCCCGCGTCATAACCTTCCTGCAGCACGCTGAGGCTGATGCCGAAACTGGCGTTGGCGGCCTCGGTGCCGGCAATCGACTGAAACACCAAGTCCAGCGGCACGCCACGGTTGATGGCTTCGATCGACGTGGTGACGTGGGTGAGCACGCAAGCCTGGGTGGGGATTTCGTAGCGCTGGATGATCGCATCGAGCATCTCGAGCATGGCGCAGATCGAGGCGATGCTGTCGGTGGCCGGGTTGATGCCGATCATGGCGTCGCCGTTGCCGTAAAGCAGGCCGTCGAGAATGCTCGCGGCAATGCCGGCCGGTTCGTCGGTGGGGTGGTTGGGTTGCAGGCGCGTCGACAGGCGCCCGCGCAGGCCCATGGTGCCGCGAAACTGGGTGACCACGCGGATCTTCTGCGCAACCAGCACCAGGTCCTGCACACGCATGATCTTGGACACGGCGGCGGCCATTTCCGGTGTCAGCCCGGGCGCCAGGGCGCGCAGGGAATGTTCATCGGCTGCGTCGCTGAGCAGCCAGTCGCGCAGGCCGCCGACGGTCAGGTGGCTGACCACGCTAAACGCCTGTTTATCGTGAGTGTCGATGATCAGCCGGGTAACTTCGTCACGCTCGTAGGGAATCAGCACTTCTTCGAGGAAGTGTTTCAACGGGATATTCGCCAGCGCCATCTGCGCGGCCACGCGCTCGCCGTCATTCTGCGCGGCGACGCCGGCGAGGAAGTCCCCGGAGCGCGCCGGGCTGGCCTTGGCCATCACGTCCTTGAGGCTGTCGAAGCGGTAGGTCTGTGCACCCACCGCGTGGGAAAAGCTTGCCATACAGTGTCTCCTTGGCGACGCGGGCAGAATGAGAGAGCGCCCGCGTCGAGGTTTACGGCAGTTAGTGCAAGGCGGCCTCTGCGGCCTGGATCGCCGCGAATTCTTCCTCGGGCGTGCCTGCTACCAAGTGATGCCGGCTGTAGAAAGCAAAGTAAGCAATTAATACTCCATAGATGATCGCGGCGCCAATCACCACTCGAGGATCCACTAGAAAGCCCGCCACCACGGCCACGCAGGCCAGCACCAAGGCGACGCCGGAAGTGAAAATGCCGCCCGGCGTGCGGTACGGGCGAACCATTTTGGGGCGACGGATGCGCAAGGTGATGTGCGCGGCCATCATCAACACGTAGGAAATGGTCGCGCCGAACACCGCCACCAGAATCAGCAAATCGCCCTGGCCGGTCAGCGACAGGCCGAAACCGATAATGCCGGGGATCACCAACGCCAGCACTGGCGCCTTGCTTTTGTTGGTTTGCGACAGCTTGCGCGGCAGGTACCCGGCGCGCGATAGCGCAAAGATCTGCCGCGAATACGCATAGATAATCGAGAAAAAGCTCGCGATCAGCCCGGCCAGGCCCACGAGGTTGACGAAGCTGCCCATCCAGGTCGAACCGCCGTAGGACAGCGCCAGTGCTTCAACCAGCGGGTTGCCCGACTTGATCAGTGCGTAAGTGCCCGCGCCGCCCGGTGCGATGACCAGAATCAACAGGGCAAAACTGGTCAGCACCACAATGGCTCCGATCAGGCCGCGTGGCAGGTCGCGCTTGGGGTTTTTGGTTTCTTCGGCGGCCAGCGGCACGCCCTCGACGGCGAGGAAGAACCAGATGGCGTAGGGAATCGCCGCCCACACGCCGACGTAGCCAAACGGCAGGAAGGTGCTCGCGCCCTTGGCCTCGGTGACTGGAATATCCAGCAAGTTGGCGACGTTGAAGTGCGGCACCATCGACACCAGGAACACGCCCAAGGCAATCGCTGCGATGGCGGTAATCACAAACATCAGCTTCAAGGCTTCACCGACGCCGAAGATGTGGATGCCGATAAAGATGATGTAGAACGCCAGGTAAATCATCCAGCCGCCAATGCCGAACAGCGACTCGCAATAAGCGCCGATAAACACCGCAATGGCGGCGGGGGCGATGGCGTATTCGATCAGGATGGCGGTGCCGGTAAGGAACCCGCCCCAGGGGCCAAAGGCGCTGCGGGCAAAGCCGTAGCCGCCGCCGGCGGTGGGAATCATGGAAGACAGTTCGGCCAGGGAGAAACACATGCACAGGTACATGGTGGCCATGAGCAAGGTGGCGAGGAACATGCCGCCCCAGCCACCTTGGGCCAGGCCAAAGTTCCAACCGGCGTAGTCGCCGGAGATCACATAGGCAACGCCGAGGCCAACCAGCAGCACCCAGCCGGCGGCGCCTTTTTTCAGTTCGCGTTGTTGGAAGTAGTGGGAGTCGACTTTTTCAAAGTCGACGGAAGAGCCAGTGGGTTCGCTAGGCATGGGAAAGTACCGTCCATTCTTATTGTTTTTTTTAGCAAGAGCGATCGTTCCCACGCTCTGCGTGGGAATGCATTCCGTGACGCTCTGCGTCACCTTGCACCCGGCTTGAGCCCTGTGCAGACATCGGCACGCGGAGCGTCCCAGGCGGCATTCCCAAGCAGAGCGTGGGAACGATCGGGGAGGGTTAGAAAAAGCCCAACGGATTAATGTCGTAGCTCACCAGCAAGTTTTTGGTCTGCTGGTAATGGTCCAACATCATCTTGTGCGTCTCACGGCCCACGCCCGACTTCTTGTAACCGCCGAACGCGGCATGCGCCGGGTACAGGTGGTAGCAGTTGGTCCACACACGGCCAGCCTTGATCGCGCGGCCCATGCGGTAGGCGCGGTTGATGTCGCGGGTCCACACGCCGGCGCCCAGGCCGAACTCGGTATCGTTGGCAATCGCCAGGGCTTCGGCTTCGTCCTTGAAGGTGGTGATGCTCACCACCGGGCCGAAGATTTCTTCCTGGAACACACGCATTTCGTTGGTGCCCTTGAGCAGGGTCGGCTGGATGTAATAACCGCCGGCCATGTCGCCGGTGAGCTGCTCGACCTTGCCGCCGGTCAGCAGTTGCGCGCCTTCGCCTTTGGCGATTTCCAGGTAGGACAGGATCTTGTCGAACTGCTGCTCGGACGCCTGGGCGCCGACCATGGTGTCGGTGTCCAGCGGGTCGCCGCGTTTGATCTGCTCGATTTTTTTCATCACCACTTTCATGAAGTCGTCGTAGATCGACTCTTCCACCAGTGCGCGCGATGGGCAGGTGCACACCTCGCCCTGGTTGAAGAAGGCCAGCACCAGGCCTTCGGCGGCTTTTTCGATAAACGACGGTTCGGCTTTCATGATGTCGGCGAAGAAGATGTTCGGCGACTTGCCGCCCAGCTCAACGGTGGACGGAATAATGTTCTCGGCCGCCGCGTGCATGATGTGCGAACCCACCGGCGTGGAACCGGTGAAGGCGATCTTGGCGATGCGTTTGCTGGTGGCCAGGGCCTCGCCGGCTTCTTTGCCGAAACCGTGCACCACGTTGAGCACGCCGGGCGGCAACAGGTCGCCGATCAGCTCCATCAGCACGTTGATGCCCAGCGGGGTTTGCTCGGCGGGTTTGAGCACCACGCAGTTACCGGCCGCCAGGGCCGGGGCGAGTTTCCACGCAGCCATCAGCAGCGGGAAGTTCCACGGGATGATCTGGCCGACCACGCCCAGCGGCTCGTGGAAGTGATACGACGCGGTGAGTTCGTTGATTTCGGCGCTGGTGCCTTCCTGGGCGCGAATGCAGCCGGCGAAGTAGCGGAAATGGTCGGCGGCCAGCGGGATGTCGGCGTTGAGGGTTTCACGCACGGCTTTGCCGTTGTCCCAGGTTTCAGTGATGGCCAGCAGTTCGAGGTTCTGTTCGATACGATCGGCGATTTTCAGCAGCACCAGCGAGCGGTCCTGGGCTGAGGTTTTACCCCAGGCATCAGCGGCGGCGTGGGCGGCGTCGAGGGCTTTGTCGATGTCTTTGGCCGTGGAGCGCGGGAATTCGGCGATGGGCTTACCGTTGACTGGCGAGGTGTTGGTGAAGTAGTTGCCATCCACCGGAGCAACGAATTCGCCGCCGATGTAGTTACCGTACTTGGCCTTGAACGAAACGATCGCGCCGTCAGTACCGGGATGTGCGTAACGCATGGTGGTTATCTCCTGCTTTTATGTTTATTGGAGTACAGCGGTCTTGCGCTTGATAAAGCGTAGAGCAAAGGTCGGGCCACTGCTGTGCAGGCCAGGTAAATCAAGGGAATAGGGTTTGTCGCAAGGCGTTGCTGTGACAGGGTTGGTACAGGCCGGGTGACAGTTTGTGCCATAAACGGTACAGCCTGTGACGGGTGGGTCAGCCCGGGATTGCAATGGTCGGGAGGCTAGGGGATGCTGACTGTTCTCCCGCAGAGAGAATAATAAGAACATGCAAAACGATCATTTCAGTCGCCATGCCCAGCAAGTCCTTACCGTTACGCGCGGGCAAGACCTAGCGCACGGTCCCGCCAGCGACCCGTCCATCGCGCGCTCCTGGCTGCGGTGCATCGAGGACTACCACCTCGACCCCGCGCTGAGCATCGCCCCCACCGTGCTCGAACACGGCCGCTTGCTGGAAAGCCGCGAGCGTCTGCAACAGGTGCTGCACATTGCCGGCACCGAGATGAACAGCCTGCACCAGCAGCTTTCCGGCGCTGGCCATGCGGTACTGCTCACCGACGCGCGCGGGGTCATCCTCAACTGCGTCACCGCGCCGTCGGAGCGCAAGATTTTCGAGCGCGCCGGTCTGTGGCTCGGCGCCGACTGGAGCGAGGCGTGCGAAGGCACCAATGGCATCGGCACCTGCCTGGTGGAGCGCCAATCGCTGACGATTCACCGCGACGAGCACTTTCGTGGCCGCCACACCGGCTTGACCTGTTCGGCGAGCCCGGTGTTTGACCCTCATGGCGAACTATTGGCGGTGCTGGACGTGTCCTCGGCGCGTGAGGCGGTGTCGCGCCAGAGCCAGTTCCACACCATGGCGCTGGTGAATCTGTCGGCGAAGATGATCGAGAGCTGTTACTTCCTGCGCCACTTTGAAAACCACTGGCTGCTGCGTTTTCACCTGCAGGCGGAGTCCGTGGGGCTGTTCAGTGAAGGGTTGCTGGCGTTTGATGGCGAAGGGCGCGTCTGCGCGGTCAATCAGAGTGCGTTGAATCTGCTCGGCCAGGTGCGCGGTGGTTTGCTGGGGCAGCCGGTGGAGGCGTCGTTCGACTGTTCCCTCGACGAACTGCTCGGCCGCGCCTGCGCCAATGCCACGGCCAGTTGGCCGCTGCGAACCCGTGATGGCCGCTGTTTGTTCGCCGCATTGCGTGGCCAGCCGCGCAGTGTGCCGTTGCCACTGGCCAAGCCCGAGGCGCCACGGTTACCCGGCATCTGCTTGGGTGATCCGGCCTTGCAGAATGATTTTCGCAAGGCGCTGAAGGTGTTCGAGCGCGACGTGCCGTTGCTGATCCGCGGCGAAACCGGTTGCGGCAAAGAGGCCTTTGCCAAGGCTTTGCACCACGCCAGCCTGCGCACCCGCAAACCTTTCGTCGCCATCAACTGCGCCGCCATCCCCGAGAACCTGATTGAGAGCGAGTTGTTCGGCTATCGCGGCGGCAGTTTTACCGGGGCGCTTAAAGAAGGCATGCGCGGCAAGCTGCAAGAGGCCGATGGCGGAACGTTGTTTCTCGACGAGATCGGCGATATGCCCTTCGCTTTGCAAACCCGTCTTTTGAGGGTGTTGGAAGATCGCATGGTGGTGCCTATCGGTGGGGCTGCGCAGGCGGTGGACGTGCGCATCATCAGTGCTACCCACCGTGATTTGAGTGAGCGAGTCCAGGCCGGCAGTTTTCGGGAAGACTTGTATTACCGGCTCAATGGTTTGGAGGTCGCGCTGCCGGCACTGCGTGAGCGCACTGACAAGGCTCAATTGCTGGATTTCATTCTCGACCAGGAGTCAGCAGGGCAGGCAGTCACAGTAGACAGGGCGACACGAGAGGCGCTGCTGGCTTACGCCTGGCCTGGCAATGTGCGGCAATTACGCATGGTGTTGCGCACGTTGGTGGCGTTGGCTGAGAACGGCCGTGTTGTGGAGGCCGATTTACCTGTGAACGTGCGCACCCCAAGCGTTGCGCGTTTGAACACGTCGCTGCTGGATGAGGCGGAGCGAAAAACCCTATTGACTGCGCTTGAACAGCAACGTTGGCATATTACCCGTACCGCTGAACAACTGGCCGTCAGCCGTAATACGCTCTACCGCAAATTGCGCAAACATGGCGTGGTGGTGTCCAAGCGCAATGATTAGGGGGGTAAAGAGGAATAGGCACACGTGCGGGTGTTAGTTCATAGGGTAGATCTATAGGGTTGTTAGTTATATTTAATCGATATAACCGCTGCCTGTCTTAGTTGTTCTGGAACTGTTTGGGTGGTGAGGGTCACTTAATAACTGAGGGCCGAGAGAGCCTCTGTTCAATGTCAAGTACTGGCAGGTTAGCTTTGCTGATCAGTTGGTCTGCGCTCATGTTATAGGGATTTAAAACAGCTCGTTAGTTCGGCGCTGTTCGAACGGTTGACTCTGAAAGTTGGCGCTCATTAAGTGGGCGTTAAACTTGGCCGGCTTTATACAATGTGTTCGCGAATCGCGCTGTTGATTCAGATGCGTTTGTGAGCCGTTCATCAAAACCGTGAAAGAGATAACTTATGACTGTGCATAATATAAATATTGCGCCTCTTGGCTCGCCAAAGAATGATGCCCTTCAGTTCAAGCCTGGCGCGAGCAGTGCCCCGTCCACGACGCATGAGAACACTTCGGCGGGTAGCACTGAGGCTTCCCGAGCGGCGGCGGATGCGCGTCTCAAGCAAGATATGTTGAAGCAGCATTCAGCCGGATCGCGCCTGCGAGTTCCACCGGAGTCGACCTTGGGGGGGTGGCTTGAAGCGCTGAGGTTTGCGACCAACTCTTCTGCGTTCACGCAACTGGAGCGCGCGCGTGGTGCGTTTACTCACATTGATCACAATAAAGGTGAGATCTGGTTTGACGGGGGGCATAGAAAAATAAATAGAGACTCGCCTGAACTTGACGCTATTGCGGGCGGTAAAGCGTTGTTTGACAACTTGATGATCATCGCTAAAAAGTTGGCGCCTGACAGCACCTTCAGGCGTGGCGATGTTTTTAAAATCGAAGAGTTAGGGCGCAGCACCTACACGGTCGATTCGAACTTTGTTCGTCAATTTATTGATCGCCCAAAACCGAACTCAATGGCGGATGATCACGTGCCTGCGACTATTTTAAACAAGACGGGCGAAGCCGAAACCCAGCATAACCTGCTCGCCGCTTTGAAAAAACAGATTGAGGCGCCCGGCGCGAAGCCGGACCTGGAATCCATCGTCGTAGAGATCGCACCGCACTCCGCCTTTTGGCGTGAAGACCAGCCGCAGCCGATCACGATGAACCTCAAGCAATTGATGGCCGGCTACGGTTTGCAAGTTCCAACCACACTGGAGGCACTTGCCAACTTGGAGCGCGTATTGTTCGCACCGCCGTTAAGTGCGCCACGTGAAGGCAACTATGGTGGGTTGCTGACTAAAAGTGTGCCGCTGGGCGAGGACGCTCAGAAAAAGATAATAGAAAGCGTCAGTACCTGGAAGGCGCTTCAAACTCAGGTTCCGCTGGACGCAGAGGGTAAGGCTCCCAGTCTTTTTGAGTACCTGAAGCGTGCGGTTCCAGAGTCTTCGAGGGCCCTGGCCGACACCCATCCAGAGGCGTTTCTCAAAGCCTTGATCGACACCCCTCAAGCCCGTGCATTAGGTAAGCAACTGCAGGAAGCGATTGGCGCATTGCCTACCGCTACCAGTGGCCAGGAAGCACTGCTCACGGCGTTGGGGTTGGAAGCCAACAAGTCGTCAGGGGAGTTGGAACGCGATAATTTGGCAGGCTATAACTTGCGCCAACCAGACAATGTGGGGCGTACGCCAGCCGAGATCGTCAAGCGTTTTGAAGCCCATATGGCAGGTATCGTCGGCCCCGAGATGGCGAAAGTAGCCGCCTACCAATTGCTGGCGATGTCGGCTCCGGAGTTTTTGGTCACGGATGTGCCGGAATCGGTAACGTTTGGCTCCCCGCAATGGGTCATGTTTAGCGCTGAAGTATTTCGCCGCGAGCAGAGCACCCCCGGATCGTCGGCGGGCCAGAGCTATGTTCAGATCAGGGAACAAGCGGATCTGGAGCCCGTTACCCTGGAACAGGAGTCTCAGACGAAAGCTGCTGCTCTGCAGGCAGTGGTCGACTGGGGTCTGGCCAAAGGCATCATTAAGGAAAACAGTGAAGGCTATAGCGCTGAAACCATCGCGAGTGTAACGGCTGCCCTGGAAGAGGAGGCCAACCGCATGGCGACTGCTCTGAAAGGTGTTTTAGCGCCACTGCCGACTCGCCGGGATTTGGCGCTGGCGGCATTAACGGAGATATACGGCGAAGAAAATGCACACCTGTTTGAGAAAAAAATACTCACCCGCCCCATGGGGCTGAATCTGAAAAAAGATTCCTTGTTGAATCTTTTTATGTCTGGTGAACTCACGGCCAGCTGGAGTTCTACGGATTCAACCTTTACGACTGCCGTTTTACACGCAGGCATTAAGAAGCTGCCTGATATCAAGAAAAAATTCGTTGAGAAATTTGATGAGTACGCCGACAGCTTCAGCAAGGCGGCAGGTGAGATGTTCGCGTATCAAGTGTCGCAGCTCCCGGATGAAGATCTGAAGAAATTTGATTTTGGCAAAATGGAAATGAGGCATTTGAGCCAGCCGGCGGGTTCTAATTTTCCTAAAGACAGTGAGAGTAATGCGTTATTTCAGATGTTCGGAAGTGGTGCGTTTCTCATCACTACGATACTGGAGGGTAAAAAGGTTGAGTATATTTACTCACCACAGTTAGGCAAGATTATCAAGAATGGTGACCCTTTGCCTGGCGTCCCTGAGGGGTGGAGTGTAAATTCCAGTCGCACCGCACCTTTCTTCAGTTTGAGTGTTGGGGGGGAACGTTACAACTTAAAACCTATTTGGAAGTACGGCGGTGCTGAGGAACTGCCACCGCCGCATATTCTTAAGCCGAGGAATACGCCATCGCCAAGGGTCGGCATTTTGGCCGGGCAGGTAACTGAACTTTATAAAAAAGCGGTCGATGGTCTTAAAGACGCGGCTAACGGTATGAGCGACTCCGAAAAAAGAAAGGCTCGAACGAAGATGTTCAAAAACTTCATGTTGAGCCTCCTTCCTTTTCACGACCTTATAAAAAACATAATCGAAGGCAATAAGCATGAGACGGTTGTCAGCGGGGTTTTTGACTTTGTCGGCTTGTTTATACCAGGTGCTAAAGGCGGCTTCCAAGGTGTTAAAGTCGGCGCCAAAGGGGTAAGTTCAGCCATTGCTTTTTTCAAAGGGGCGGTCAAGTCAGGAGTAAAGGCTGCTAACCCGATAGGGGCGTTTTATGACTCCGGGAGTGGTTTATTCAAAGTGTGCAAGACCGCTTTGAATGCGGCGCCGCCGGTCAACTTGTCCTCGTTTTCGAGCAAACTTCGCATCCCTGGGCGCAGTTGGGACATCCCACACGGAGGTTACAAACAGACCATCGCCGAAGGCACTTATCAGCCGTTAGGTGAAAGCGGTCCCAAGGTTCCCGTCGTTGCCGTGAAGCAAGGCAACAACTGGTACGGCTTTGATCACCAGACGCTGGAACACTTCGGCCCTCAGTTGCCAGGCTTCAAGCCCATTAAAGTGAAAGAGTTGCGTGATCTTCGTTATGACACAGGTACTGCTGTAAAGGATGGTAATGATCATGCTGAGACGGCAGGAGAGTTTCAAGAAAACGCGTCGGGCCCGACACCGCCCCAGCAGCCTATTCAACCGAAGGCAGCCCAGTAGGCACTGGTAAGACAACCCGAACCGCATGAGGGTGACGATCAATAAGGTGCGCATTTTGATCGTCACCCCGGGGAGGGCGAGTTCAAACAGGCTGTTGAATCGCGCTGCCACACGTTGATGCGCCCATCACCTCCGCGGACGTTTCACTGTGATACGAGGTCCAGTGAAAAGCGCTGTTGGGCACCCTTGAGCAGCAGCGCTGGCCTATGACCCATACCGGCCAAACACTTGGCATCCGTCGCAATACGCTGTACCGGAAGTTAAGAAAGTATGAAGGGGGTCACTGGTAATGTTACGCATTGAGTAGCGATAGCAGATTTTTCTTACTGGGAAAGTTAGGCGCTAATGAGGGTGTTACATCGCGCGTGATGAAGGAATATTTTACAGCGTGCAAAGTTTCGTTTGGACATGACTTGCTGGGGAACCGATTGAGGGGGCAGGATCACACATAGGGTAGAGAGCAAGGAGGGCATCTCATTATTCAATGATATGTTTGATATAGGTTTTCTAACGATACTAAATATTCCTTCAGTAAACGTTTTTGCCCCTTCTTTGGATCCTGTTTCTGACAGTGCCCCTGATGCGTTGGACCATAGCCGGGAGCCTAGGGGAACGCCACGTCGTGGCTCTAGAAAAAATAACCATACAGTTGATACAGGAACCACGACAGAGTCCACTACAGGAACTTCCCATAAAACCAATAAAGACACGCATGACACGGCGCGTGCTACCCATGATGCCAATAATAAAATTATCAAGCCCGAGAAAAAGCCCGGTCAGAAGACAGATGGCGAAGGCTGGCCGTTGAATAGCTCAAATCAACGGGTAGACGTTAACGGTCATGCGATAGACAAGCAGGGTCATAAGATCAATCAATATAACCAGCGCATTGATACTCAAGGGGTCGCTAAAGATCACAGGAACCGCCCAATTGACCCACAAGGTCGCCTGATCAATCGGGAAGGGCGGCTCATTAATGAGAAAAAAGAATTTATCGATAAGGACGGCAACCGAGTTAACAAAGAGGGCTATCGGGTTGATGCTTACAACAGGCCTCTGGACAAACACGGAAAGGTGGCAAGGTCTATGGCAACTGCAGTGAAGGGTAATAATGAACCTCATAAGCAGACCGATGACGTGCCGAAACCGCTCAGAGGTCCTGGCAGCATTCATTCTCAACAGGCTGCGCGGCCCCCTGCGCCGAAACTCACCACTGATGACGCAGCCAAAAACGCGACCTGGACCAGTAAGTTGCTTCAGTCGGGGGCAATCCCCTCGCGTCCAGAATTGGGTAGAACTGCAATTAACGGTGCCGTTTCGGAGTCAGCAGGTACGTTGGCAGCGATACCCATCAAAATAGGGGAAACTGTCCTTACGACCATAACGGCAGAAGAAATCAAGAAAAAATATCTGCCTGCACCGCCTACGCCTCCGGCTACCTCGCCTACGCCAGGGACGAATCAGTCCCCTGAAGCGGATCAGGCCAACAGTGAGGCAGAAAATAAACTGCCGGCGGCGCTTCGCAAGCGTATGGAAAATGCTCAGGTCAATATATTCGAGACAATGGACGCGGTGGTGAAATTAACCTATGGCAAAGTTGATAGGGAGCTGCGGCCGGGTGAAGAATGGCCGGTAGACCCGATAGCGATTATGGATGAGCTGGAAGTGCGGATGGATAAACTTGAGGAGGACACGAAAGTCCTGGCAGAGAGACATAATGTAGGTTGCTATACTGATAAGTTGCCGCCGGAAGAGGCGCCCCCTGGCCTCGAAGGGCTCGAAACACGGACCAAGACACTCGAAGACCGGCTTGATGTAGTGATGACGTCGCGAAAAGAGATAGAAGAAAAACTTGCACGTAAGTTGAACATCACCCCTTGAAGTGGCGCACATAAACCAAGGTGTCGGTAGCCTTGGTGCCTGGTGTACCACACGTCTCTTACTCTTTCACTCAGTCTGGAGCTCTTGCGTTAACAAGGGCGCCAGACTTTTTTATGTCTTTATTAATTCAAGCGTCCGCGTGAACGCTGCTAATTTTCCGTGCACGTAACAACGCTTAATCCGATCATCGTAGAGGTGAGGTATGACGGTTCCCGCTGTTAACTCGGAGCGTATTGGCGTTACTGGCACGGATGCTCGCCTATCAAGTATTAATACAGAGGCTGCATCGCCCAAGACGAGCAAACGTCGTCTCGTGGCAGATAACGAGTCTACTAGCGTGGCGGGTGACAACAACGCGCTTCAGGAGATTTTACGCAAGACCGGCGAAGCCCGGATGCTGAATAACATGCTCGACGTTTTGAACGCGCAGATTGCGGCACCCGGCGCCCAGGTGGATCTGGAATCCATTAGGGTACAGATCGCCCCGTATTCCTTGCTCTGGAACGAGGAGCAACCGCAACCGATCACGATGAACCTCAAGCAGGTGCTCAAGGCCTATGGCTTGCAAGTGCCCACCACACCGGACGCAGTTGCCAACTTGGCGCGCGTGCTGGCCGCACCGCCATTAACTGCACCCAGTGTGGCGGATTACGGTGGGCTGTTAAGCAAAGACGTGCCGTTGAGCGAAGACAGCCAGAAAAAAATACTCGACACCGTCGGCGCCTGGAAAGCGCTTCAAACACAGGTGCCACTGACTTCCTCCGGCCAGGTCCAGACTCTTTTGGACTATCTGAAGCGTTCGCTGACACCGGCACAGCGTGCGCTGGCCAACTCAAATCCCGGTGCGTTTCTCAACGCATTGATCAATACCCCTAACGCCCAGGCATTGGGTAAACAATTGCAAGAGGCGATTGACGCAGTGCCCACTCAAACCAGCGGCCAGGAGGCACTGCTTACCGCGTTAGGGTTGGAGGCCGACCCTGAGGGAGGGCGGCAGCGCAATAATTTGGCTGGGTATGATTTGCGCCAGCAAGGCAACTGGAAGCGGACGCCAGAGGATATCGTCTGGCTTTTTGAGAGGCACTTGGAAGGTCGAGTCGGTAAAGAGATGGCGAAAGTGGTGGCCTATCAGCTGTTGGCCATGTCTGCCCCGGAGTTTTTGGTCAAGGATTTTCCTCCCACGCTGGTTTACGGTTCACCGCAATGGGCATCGTTCAGCGCGGCGGTGTCGCGCCGCGAGCAGGACACCCCCGGCTCTACGGCTGGGCAAAGCTATGCTCAGATCATGCAATACGATGCGCTGGAACCCGTTACAGAGGCGGGCCAGTACCAGTCTGAGCTTGCGGGCCTGCAGTCGGTGATCGACTGGGGTATAGCCAATAAGGTTATTGATGAAAATAGTGAGGGTGACTACAGCGCTGAGACCATTGAACGTGCAGCCGCTGCGATGGAGAAGCAAGTCGGTGAGGTAGTCGAAGCCGTCAAGACAATGACAGGCCCAATGCCGACTCGCCGCGAGCTGGCACTGGTTGAGTTGACACGGGTATACGGCAAAGAAAAAGCGCACCTCTTTGAGCTGGAAATGTTCAAAAGCGCCAGCCAGACAAAGCACAGTACGAATAGATATTCTCTGCTGGATCTTTATATGTCAGGTGAATTGAAGTCGCGCTTCCGTGTTCCTGATGGCAATGATTTTTCTGTGGGTGAATTTGCGGCTGATATTCTCCATCTGCCGGATATCGAGAAAAAATTCGACGAAGCGTTCCACCACTACACAGCCGGCATAGGCAACGCAGTGGGCGTGAACTTCAAGTATCAATTGTCGCAACTGCCGGATGAAGATCAGCAGATGCTGGAACGCGGGAAACTTACAGTCTTACACCTGAAGCCTCTGACGGGGTTCGACGAATTGAAGGCGATTGATACGCCAATGTTGCGTTGTATAAAAGAGGGCGGCGTTGTTATTGGCGCGGAGCTTGAGGGTAAGAGGGTTCGTTATTGGTATTCGCCAACCCAAGGGAAAATCTTCAAGCAGGTTGAGCCCTTTAATGATTACGGTATGCCCGTGCCTGCCGAGGTGTTCGGCAGTCCACGGGTCAGGAATGACTCGCCTGCCTTTAGCCGAAAAGTAGGCGCCTACGATTTAAAAATGCTCGAATTGGACAAAAAGCATTTGGACTCGGTGGCGACAGCAGCGCCTTCAGCAAGGCGCGCTGCGCTGGGCGATGCGGTGGGCTCTTTTTATACGCGAGAGTTCAATACGGCAAAAGCATCGGCCAAAGGGGAAACCAAACAGGAAAAGGAACAGGCTCAAAGAGAGGCCTTCCACAGGTTCATGCTGGGCTTTATTCCCTTCTACGACTTCGTTAAATGCATCGTTGAAGGCAAGACGGGCGAAGCGATTATTTATGGAATGCTCGATCTTATTGGGTTGGTCATACCCGCCCTTAAAGGCGGGATCAGTGCCGCGAGTGCGGGCGTCAAGGCGCTCAGCACAGGCTTCAGGTTTCTAAAAGGTTTCGCCAAAGCTGGCGTGTTGGCTGCTAACCCGCTCGGGTGCATTTTTGATGCGGGGAAGGGGGTATACAAGCTGGGCAAATCCGGGATTAGAAGGTTGGGGGGGACAGACTTTTCCGCGTTTTATAAATTGCGTCATATCCGCGGTCGCAGTGGCAGTTGGAACATACCCAAGCCCGGGAAGAAAGGTGCCATTGCCGAGGGGGTTTACCGGCCTCTGGGCGGGAATACGGCACCTGTAAATGTCGTTGCGGTTGAATGTAATGGCAAGTGGTACGCCTGTGATCCCAAGACTCAAGGGCCTTACGGCGCGCCGTTGAAAGGTTTCACGCCCGGTGTCGGGTTTGCCAGGCAAGTAGCGCAAGCGACCGTCAGCGCAATTATCGATGCCGGCGTGAACTTTGGTATCGACCAAGCGTTAAAGGCCGCCCGACAGCCGCAGTTGATGCTGCACC
Organism: Pseudomonas sp. R76; assembly: GCF_009834565.1. Lineage (GTDB taxonomy): Bacteria > Pseudomonadota > Gammaproteobacteria > Pseudomonadales > Pseudomonadaceae > Aquipseudomonas. The sequence continues at coordinate 5,984,172 of NZ_CP019428.1, read as the reverse complement.
CACTTCAACGCCAAACCCAGGCGCAAACCGAGTCCGCGCTACAGAACACCGCCGACAGCGTTGACAGGCTTGCCGATCAAACACGGCTCGCCCGGGTGCAGACACTTTGGCGCGAGCTCAAGCAGGCCAATAAGGACCTGACGGCGCTGGCAGGTGGCGAGGTACAAGACATTGATCACGCGTCCGAAGGCAGGCCGACCGACATTATTAGCCACCTTGATCAAATCGAAGCCGAACTTGATGTGCTCGAGGACCGCGTCCAGGAACAAGCGCGTGTGTTCAATGTGTTCTTTGATCGCCACATACTGGCCCCTCTTGACCCTGCGGACAGCTATACGGCCCGCGAGCGATTCAATGCCATAGAGAAACGGTTGGCGGTGGTGAACGCGGCGCTACGGAAGATGAAGGCGCAGCGCGACAAGGCTGCGTGAGTGGCGGGGCCTGGCGGGTAGCCACGTAAGCTACCGCAGGCCTGAAAAATACACGGCTGAGCGAAGCACACACACTTAAATCGCTCAGCCGCCCGGCCGCATAAAAGGTGCGATTTCCCCTTCCCTGCGCTAACCTGCCCCGATGTTCAAGAGGTCAACCATGCACATTCATATTCTCGGTATTTGCGGCACCTTCATGGGCTCGATGGCGGTTCTGGCCAAAGAGCTGGGCCATCATGTCACCGGCTCCGACGCCAACGTTTACCCGCCCATGAGCACGCAATTACAAGCCCAGGGTATCGAGTTGACCCAGGGCTACGACCCGTCGCAATTCGACCCTGTCCCGGATCTGGTGGTAATTGGCAATGCCATGGTGCGTGGCAACCCGGCGGTTGAATACGTGCTCAATAAGGGGTTGCCGTATGTTTCTGGCCCACAGTGGCTGGCGGACCATGTGCTGCAGGGCCGTTGGGTATTAGCCGTCGCCGGCACCCACGGCAAGACCACCACCAGCAGCATGCTGGCCTGGGTGTTGGAACATGCGGGCATGAGCCCTGGCTTTTTGATCGGCGGTGTACCGCAAAACTTCTCGGTGTCGGCGCGCCTGGGCGAAACGCCGTTCTTCGTGATCGAAGCGGACGAATACGACAGTGCGTTCTTCGACAAGCGCTCCAAGTTCGTCCACTACCGTCCGCGCACGGCGATCCTGAACAACCTCGAATTCGACCACGCCGACATCTTCCCCGATCTGCCGGCCATCGAGCGCCAGTTCCACCATCTGGTGCGCACCATCCCCAGTGAAGGCCTGGTCATCCATCCGACCACCGAGCCCGCTTTGCAGCGCGTGATCGACATGGGCTGCTGGACCCCGGTGCAAACCACCGGCGCAGGCGGGCAGTGGCAGGTCAGGTTGCTCAGTGAAGACGGCTCCAAATTTGAAGTGCTGTTCGACGGTGAAGCCCAAGGCATCGTTGAGTGGGACATGACCGGCCAGCACAACGTCGCCAACGCGATGGTGACGCTGGCGGCTGCGCGGCATGTGGGCGTGGTGCCATCCATGGGCATCGCCGCATTGAGTGCGTTCAGAAGCGTGAAGCGCCGCATGGAAAAAGTCGCCGACGTGAATGGGATTACCATCTACGACGACTTTGCCCACCACCCGACCGCAATTGCGACCACGCTGGACGGCCTGCGCAAGCGTGTCGGTGACGCCAACATCATTGCGATTGTCGAGCCGCGCTCCAACTCCATGAAGCTCGGCGCACACCGCGACGGTTTGCCGGAAAGCGTCAACGATGCGGATCAGGTGGTCTGGTACGCGCCGGCCAACCTGGGCTGGGACCTGCCGGCCATCGCCGCGCTGTGTACCGTTCCTTCCATCGTCTGCGATTCCATCGAGGGCATCATTGAGCACGTCAAGCATCAGGCCAAGCCCGGCACCCATGTGGTGGTGATGAGCAACGGCGGCTTTGGCGGCTTACATGGCAAGCTGGCCGAGGCGTTGAAATGAGTGGGCCGGAACGCGTCACCCTGGCGATGACCGGCGCTTCCGGCGCGCCGTATGGCCTGCGCTTGCTCGATTGCCTGGTGCGTGAAGACCGTGAGGTGCACTTTTTGATCTCCAAGGCCGCGCAACTGGTGCTGGCTACCGAGACTGACGTCGCGCTACCGCCCAAGGTGCAGATGATGCAGGCCTTCCTCACCGAATACACCGGTGCGGCGGCGGGGCAGATCAAGGTTTACGGCAAAGAGGACTGGATGTCGCCCGTGGCTTCCGGCTCCGGCGCGCCGGCGGCGATGGTGGTGGTGCCGTGTTCCACCGGCACCTTGTCGGCGATTGCGACAGGCGCGTGCAACAACCTGATCGAACGCGCGGCAGACGTGACCTTGAAGGAGCGTCGCCAGTTGATTCTGGTGCCACGCGAGGCGCCTTATTCGAGTATTCACCTGGAGCACATGCTCAAGTTGTCGAACATGGGCGTGACCATCTTGCCGGCGTCACCCGGTTTTTATCACCAGCCGCAGACCATCGATGACCTGGTGGATTTTGTGGTGGCGCGAATTCTCAACCTGCTGAACATTCCTCAGGACATGCTGCCGCGTTGGGGCGAGCACCATTTGAGCAGCGATGAATAAGGCCCTGCTGGTGCTGTTGGCGCTGCAACTGACCGGCTGCGCCACCGCGCGCACCCTGGATGCCGCGCAACCTGGCGCGCCGGTGGTGTATGCCGGCACGCGCCTGGATTTGTATGCGATTAACGGCGGCTGCTGCGCCAAGGATCGGTTTGGCGCTGAGGCGCCGAGTTATCCGCATGTCGACCTGCCGGCCAGTGCGTTGCTCGACACGCTGCTGTTGCCGCTGTCGGTGTTGACGGTGTTGGGGGTGGGGTTTAACGCAACAGGCGGGCTTTAACCCCAGATCACTCCCACGCTCTGCGTGGGAGTGAATCCTGTGACGCTCTGCGTCACGACCTTCAAGAGCGGACGCGGAGCGTCCCAGGCGGCATTACCACGCAGAGCGTGGGAACGATCATTTGCCGAGCTTACGCAACTCATCCGACTCCACAACCCGCACCCCATCCTGCTCTTCCAGCGCCAGGCGCCACATGGCGCGGGCCAGTTCGCAGACTTCAATGCCGCGGTACTTGCCCGGAATCAACCGCGACAACGGCCCGGCCAGTTGCTCGGCCAGGCGTGGCTCCAAGCGTTCCCCCAGCAGCAGCGAAGGCCGCACGATGGTCAGTTGCGGCCAGTCCTGGGCTTTGAGCGCCAGTTCCATTTCGCCTTTGACCCGGTTGTAGAAGATCGAGGATTTCGGGTCGGCGCCAATCGCACTGATCACGATCAGGTGCCGCGCGCCCATTTCCCGTGCACGCTTGGCGAAGGCCACGACCATGTCCAGGTCGACCGCGCGGAAGGCTGCTTCGGAACCGGCCTGCTTGATGGTGGTGCCCAGGCAGCAGAAGGCGATATCGACCTGGCCGCTCAAGTGCGGCAACAGCGCCGGCGGGTCGCCCACCGGGTTTTCCAGGTGCGGGTGTTCGGCCAGCGGCTTGCGGCTCGGCGCCAGTACGCGGGTCACGGTGGGTTCGTTGAGCAGGCGGTCGAGCAGGTGTTCGCCGGTCAGGCCCGAGGCGCCGGCGAGCAGGATATGTTGAGGTGTCAGGTACATGGTGTTTCCCCCTTGTTACACGTTACAGCTTAGTTGCCTTTGGCTTCCTTGCTATTCATTGAGACGCTTTCGAGCGCCTTTCGTGCCTGCTGCTTGCGTAATAATTGCCAATGGGCGATCACACCTTTGGGGGCCCAGATCTGCGGTTCGGAGGCTTCGAAATTGTCCGCCTGTTCGCGCTCGGCCACATGGAGTTGTGCCAGTTTGAAGGCCTGCAGTAAATCGTCGGTCTGGTTGAAGGCCTGTGCGAAAAGGGCATCGCCGAAGTAGGTGAAGTCCGCTTCCTCGGAACAGCCGAAAGACACGCGATCAGCGCGCGAGGCAGTCATGATCAGGGTGCGCTCATCTTTCAGCGCCGGGATAAACCCGCCGGAATAACAGGCGGAAATCACGATGATCTTGTCGCGGTTTTTCAGCGGCGCGAGCACGGCGGCCAGTTCGTCGGCGGGCAGGTCGGCCAGCTCCATGCGCGGTTGGTCGAGCACCAGTTCATGTTCGTGGGTGCCGTGGCTGGTCATGTAGATAAACACCAGATCTTCCGGGCCGGTGCGCTCAGCCAGGGTTTGCACCGCGCGGCGCAGGCTTTCGCGGGTGGCCAGCGGGCGGTCGGCGATATGGTCGCGGTGGTTGACCAGGCGGATCTGCCCGCGCGCGCCGAAACGGGTGGCAAGCATGTTGCTCACATAATCGGCTTCACGCAGGAACACGCTTTGCTTGCCATCCCCCGCCACGGCCAGGCTGTACAGCTCCACGGCGGGCGTCGAGGGCGGCACGGCGGCGAGCGCGGCATCGAGCAAGCGGCCCTGGGCCAGTACGCCGATTTCCAATGGGTCGGGCAACAACTTGCCGTCGGCATCGCGCACGCGCATACCGTTGACCCAGGTGCCGGCCTGGACGGTGCCGTCGGTGAGCACCAGCGTGCCTTTGCCTTGGTAGCTGTCGCTGTCGAAACCGCCGATATAGAAGCTGCCATCGGTGAGGTTCAGGCGGCCCTCGCCGGTAAAGCGCCAGTCGCTGAAGTAGCCGACATAGTGGCTGCCATCGACGCCGATCAGCTCGCCCTTGCCGCTGAGCGCGCCTTCCTTGAACTGGCCGATCCACACGTCGCCGTCGGCGTTTTCATAGCGGCCCTTGCCGTTGAGCTGGTTCTGTTTGAACTGGCCGACATAGATGTCGCCGTCGGCGCTGTTGAACGTGCCATTGCCTTCGAGCTGGCCATCGACAAAGTGGCCGCTGAACTGGTTGCCACTGTCGTCGTTGCGTTGGCCTTCGCCATTCGGCTTGCCGTGGGCAAACTGGCCCTGATACTGGCTGCCGTCGGCCAGCTCCAGGCGGCCGAGGCCGGAATACTGGTCGTCCTTGAATTCGCCGCGATAGGTCATCTGCCCCTCTTTGAGGGTGCCTTCGCCATTGCGTCGGCCGTTCTTGAAACCGCCGACGTAGCTGCTACCCGCCGTGGTCAGGCTGCCCTGGCCGTCGAACAGGCCTTGCTTGAACTGGCCTTTATAGACCTCGCCGTTGCTGCCATGCCATTCGCCCTGGCCGTGCCACTGGCCTTTGTCGAACTGGCCGGCGTACCAACTGCCGTTGGGGTAGTCCACCCGGCCCTGGCCTTGCAGCAAGCCATTGACCACATCGCCCCGGTAGCGGCCGCCGTCGGGCAGGCGCGCATCGGGCGGCAACAGCGATTCGCCGTCTCCGCAAGCGGTGAGCAACAGGGCAAGGGCAAGGGGAGCGAGTGGGCGCATAGCGGGATCCGGATAATTGAGCGCCGAGTATGCCGCAGCCGCAGGATTCATACATAAATTTACATACACTGTGGCAAGGTTTATCACCTCACCACAGGCGAGGCCTTACACGAAGCAGAGTGACAACGACTCGGCGATGTACGCAGGTTTTTCCTGGCCTTCGATTTCCAGGGTGGCGGTGGCCTTAAATAGCCATTGGCCAGGTTTTTTCTCGGTGACGTCGGTCAGGGTCACGTTCAGGCGCACCTTGGAGTCGACCTTCACCGGCTGGATAAAACGCACGCTGTCCAGGCCGTAGTTGACGGCCATCTTCAGCCCCTCGGGCATGATCAGGATGTCTTCCATCAGCTTGGGCATCAACGACAGCGACAGGAAACCGTGCGCGATGGTGCTGCCGAACGGCGTCTGGGCGGCCTTGACCGGGTCGACGTGGATGAACTGATGATCGCCAGTGGCTTCTGCGAACAGGTTGATACGTGCCTGGTCGATGGTGAGCCATTCGGAACGTCCCAGTTCCTTGCCGACATAATCTTTGAGCTGCGCTACAGGTACATAGGGCATTACGACTCTCCTTGGTTCATCGGTTTTTATAGGTATGCGAAATCCATGTTAGATCATCATGGGCAACCCAGTCGGTCAACCCACCATGCTTTTGGCGAATGCCGGAGCATAGAGCCGGCGTGCTTATAATGCGGGCGAGTCTTTTAGGGGGGAGAACGGATGCTGTTACGTGGCCTGACATGGCTGGTGCTGTTTCAGTTGATCGGCACCGCGATCAACCATTTGCTGTTGCCGGTGCTGCCGGGGCCGATCATTGGCTTGCTGCTGATGCTCGGCTTTCTGATCTGGCGTGGCGAAGTCGGCGAACCCCTGAGCCTGGCCGCCAGCAGCCTGTTGCGCTATTTGCCGCTGCTGCTGGTGCCGCCCGCCGTAGGCGTGATGGTATACGCCAAAGATATCGCCGCTGACTTCTGGGCCATTGTCGGCGCGCTGGTGTTGTCGCTGGTGATTGCCATGGGCTTTGTCGGCGTGCTGATGCAGCAGATGGTCAAGCGCAAGGAGAAGGATCAATGATCTTCGACTGGCAGGGCGCCTGGACGGCTGTCATTCATCACCCACTATTTGGTATCGGTATCACCCTGGGTGCTTATCAACTGGTGCTGGCGGCGTTCGAGAAAACCCGCTGGATCTTCCTGCAGCCGGTGCTGGTGTCCATGCTGCTGGTGATCGGCGTATTGCTCAGTTGCGGCCTGACCTACGTCGAGTACCGCAAGAGCACCGAGATCATGAGTATTCTGCTCGGCCCTGCGACCGTGGCGCTGGCGGTGCCGCTGTTCTTGAACTTGCGGCGGATTCGCCAATTGTTCTGGCCGATTTTTACTACGCTGGTGATAGGCGGCGTGCTGGCTACCGGCCTGTGCGTGCTGTTGGGCTGGTGGTTCGGCGCCGAACACATGATGCTGATGACCATGGCGCCCAAGTCGGTAACCTCGCCGATCGCGATGCTGGTGGCCGAGCAGATCGGCGGCGTGGCCGCATTGGCGGCGGTGTTTGTGCTGATCACCGGGGTGATTGGCGCGATGATCGGCCCGGCGTACCTGTCGCGCCTGGGTGTGCACAGCCCCGAGGCGCGCGGCATGGCCTTGGGCATGACCGCCCACGCCGTCGGCACCTCGGTGGCCCTGCAGGAAAGCGAAGAGTGCGGCGCCTTTGCGGCGCTGGCCATGAGTCTGATGGGCGTGGCCACGGCGGTGTTCCTGCCGCTGGCCGTGTCGGTGATTGTTTAAATCGGGTTTAAGGAAACCTTTATGAGTCTGGCGCTGTTCCCGCTCAATACCGTGTTGTTCCCTGGCTGCACCCTCGATTTGCAACTGTTCGAGGCGCGCTACCTGGACATGATCAGCCGCTGCATGAAAAAGGGCGAAAGTTTCGGTGTGGTGTGCACCCTCGGCGGCAGGGAAGTGGGCATGGCCACGCAGGGCTATGCGCTGATCGGCTGCGAAGCGCTGATTCGCGACTTCAAGCAGCAGGACAACGGCCTGCTGGGGATTCGTGTCGAGGGCGGGCGGCGCTTTCGTGTGCTTGATGCTGGCGTGCAGAAGGACCAGTTGCTGGTCGCCGAGGTGCAGTGGCTTGAAGAACTGCCGGACCAACCGCTGGAAGAAGAGGACGCCGACCTGCTGGCGTTGCTTCAGGCCTTGGCCGAACACCCGATGGTCGCCTCGCTCGACATGGGCACCCACGCTGATGGCCAGCAAGCCCTGGGCAATCAGTTGGCGTATCTGTTGCCGTTCACCGAGGCCGACAAGATCGACCTGCTGCAACTCGACGACCCGCAGCAACGTCTGGATGCGATCCAGATGTTGCTCGACGAATTGCAGGGCGAACTCTTCACTCAATAGGCGTAGCGCAGCATCGCGTGGGAAGTGCCGGTGAGCGCGATGAAACCGAGCACGGCGAGCACGATCGGCAGCATCCACCACCAGATTTTTTGTGGCAGCGGCGGCAGCGGGCTGCGGTACTGACTGATGGCCAGGCTGAACGCACACACTGTCATTGCCAGCAGCGTGCCGGCCAGGATGTCTGTCGGCCAGTGCGCACCGAGGTAAACCCGCGACAGCGCGATAAACGCGGCAGGAATGCAGCCCAGCAGCAGCCAGGTCAGGCGCAGCCGCGTGGGTTGCCCACGACCGGCCAGCACCGCCAGCGCCAGGAAAAACGCAAAGGCGCCCGAGGCGTGACCGCTTGGCATGCTGAAACTGGTCAGTGGGTCGGTCAGGATTTCTGGCCGGCCACGGGCGAAAAACAGCTTGGTGGCGGTGTTGATCACCGCCGAACCGGCCAAGGTGGCGCCGACAAACACCGCGTGGCGCCATTGCCGCGCCACTAACAGCAAACCGGTGAAAATCGCGCTGGCGATAAACATCTTCCTGAACTCACCCAACTGGGTAATCCGCACCATTACCTCGTCCAGCCATGGGCTGCGGTGTTCCTGCACCAGCGCGCTCAAGCCCTGATCGAAGTCATTGAGATGGGGGTAGCCGATAAACAGGGCGATCAACAGGGTCAGGCTGGCGCAACCGACCCACAACGTGGCGCGACGATGGCCACGCAGGCTGCTGTTCAAGCTCAGCCCCAGCAGCACGGCAATACACCCGGCGACAATCCCGGCCTCCAGCCAGAAACCTTCCGGCAACGGCAGGCGGAACGCGGCGCCGGTCGCCCAGCCCGGCAACAGATACGCGACCGACCAACCGGCGGCGGCGACGATGCTGACGGCGGCAAAGCGTGGGAACGGCATGTCGCACATGCCGGCCACCATCGGCAGCATCGGGCGCAGTGGGCCGATGAAACGTCCTACCAGCAGGCTGGCGATGCCGTATTTATGGAAGTAGGTTTCAGCGCCGTTCATCCATTCAGGGTGGTGACGCAAGCCGGGCAGGCGCCGGATGTTCTGGTGGAAATGTCGGCCCAGGTAGTAGGAAACCCCGTCGCCGAGCAAGCCGCCGAGGAAGCCCAGCAGCAGGGTTTCGCTCAACGAAAGCGCGCCACTGCCGGCCAGTGCGGCAATGGCAAACAGCAACACCGTGCCCGGCACGATCAGCCCGGCGATGGCCAGGCATTCCACGCACGCGACGATAAACACCGCCACGGCCAGCCATTCTGGGTTGAGGGTCAGCCAGCCGGTAATGCTATCGAGCCATTGGCCCATACAATCAACTCCATATTTGTAATGCGAAACCTGAGACAGTGAAGATCAATTGTGGGAGCTGGCTTGCCTGCGATGGCGGCCTCAAGACGAACATCGAGTCGCCTGGGCCACCGCTATCGCAGGCAAGCCAGCTCCCACATTGGAATTGCTGTGCTGCGGGTTTCAACATTCAATCAATTCAAATCAAAAAATAATCGCGGCCTTCGACCTGGCCCCGGCGCAGCGGGTTCCTGGTGCAATGCGGTGCATAGCCCGCATCCACAAAGCGGTACATCAAATGTTCATCGCGCCCGCTGGGAATGCCCAGGCGAGTGGTCTGGATTATCTGTGTCGGCGTCTGGCCCACGTCCTCTACGTAGAGCTGCTCCTGATCAAAACGCTTGGCATCCCACATCGGCACTTTCAGTCCCAGGGCTTTGCACAGCAAAGTTTGACCGGCGCAGAGTTTCTGCGAGGGGCGAGGGTGGCCGTTGGCGTCCGGGTTGTTCAGCAGCATCTGCGCCAGGCTCGCCGGGCCGGACATGCCGTCTACCCAGGGATAGCCTGATTTGATCAGCACGGCATTGCCCGGGCCGTGGGCGCTGAAGTTCAGCGAATCACCGCCACGGGCGTAGTACATGTAGATGTGCCCGCCATCCAGAAACAAAGCCTTACGTTTTTCTGTGTAGCCGAGTGAGGCGTGGCTGCCTTTTTCGGCCACGTAATAGGCTTCGGTTTCAATAATTCGTGCTGAAAGCCAGGTTTCGCCGACGCGATGGCGTATGACTTTGCCGAGTAATTCGCGCGCGAGCACTTGCGCGTCACGGTCGAAGAAGCTGTCGGGCAGGGCGCTGGCGGGGCGTTGCGGGGCAAAACTGGACATGGCGGTAAGGTTAATACGGCTAAATGTGACGGAATAATAACAACTCCCACCTTAATTACCGCTGAACCCCAAGTTTTTACAGTTCATTTCGACCATCCGCCCCTCACCGCTGTCAGTCGGGCGGCGTCGCAGCTATAATCTGCCGCTTTCCTCTTTGCCAAGACTCCCTGACCATGACTGAGTCCGTTCTTGACTACATGACCCGCCTGGGTCGCGCTGCCCGTCAGGCCTCGCGGTTGATCGCCCGTGCGAGCACTGCGCAGAAGAACCGTGCCCTGCTGGCCGCCGCCGATGCTCTGGATGCTGCGCGCTCCGAGCTGGCTGCCGCCAACGAACTGGACCTGGCCAGCGGCCGCGCCAATGGCCTGGAGCCGGCACTGCTGGACCGCCTGGCGCTGACCCCGGCACGTATCGACGACATGATCGAAGGCCTGCGTCAGGTGGCCAAGCTGCCTGACCCCATCGGTGAAATCCGCGATATGCGCTACCTGCCGTCCGGCATCCAGGTCGGCAAGATGCGCGTGCCCCTGGGCGTGATCGGCATCATTTATGAGTCGCGTCCGAACGTAACCATCGACGCCGCGAGCCTGTGCCTCAAGTCGGGTAACGCCACCATCCTGCGTGGCGGCTCCGAGGCGATCAATTCCAACCGCGCCATCGCCGCCTGCATTCAGCAAGGCCTGGCCGTGGCCGAGTTGCCGGCCGAAGTGGTGCAAGTGGTGGAAACCACCGACCGCGCCGCCGTTGGCGCGCTGATTACCATGCCGGAGTTCGTCGACGTGATCGTGCCGCGCGGTGGCAAGAGCCTGATCGAGCGCGTCAGCCGCGATGCCAAGGTGCCGGTGATCAAGCACCTGGATGGCGTGTGCCACGTGTTCATCGACGTCGCCGCCGACATCGACAAGGCGATCCGCATCGCCGACAACGCCAAGACCCACCGCTACGCGCCGTGCAACACCATGGAAACCCTGTTGGTGCACGCCGGCATTGCCGATCGAGTGCTGCCGCCGCTGGCTGCCATTTACCGTGACAAGGGTGTGGAATTGCGTGGTTGTGAGCGTACCCGTGCGCTGCTGGGCGCGGACGTGATCGAAGCCACCGAACAAGACTGGTACACCGAGTACACGGCGCCGATCCTGTCGATCCGCATCGTCGACGACCTGGACCAGGCCATCGAACACATCAATAAATACGGCTCCAAGCACACCGATGCCATTGTTTCCGAGCATTTCAGCGATGCCCGGCGTTTCCTCAACGAAGTGGATTCCGCTTCGGTGATGGTCAACGCCTCGACGCGCTTTGCCGACGGCTTCGAGTATGGCCTGGGGGCGGAAATCGGTATTTCCACCGACAAGCTCCACGCACGCGGCCCGGTTGGCCTGGAAGGCCTGACCAGCGAGAAGTACGTGGTGTTCGGCGACGGTCATGTGCGCACTTGATGGCTAAACGCATCGGGCTGCTCGGCGGCACCTTCGACCCCGTGCACATCGGCCATTTGCGCAGTGCCCTGGAAGTCGCGGATGCCCTCGCGCTGGATGAGCTGCGGGTGATGCCCAACGCGCGGCCGCCGCATCGCGATACGCCGCAGGTATCAGCGCAGCAACGCCTGGAAATGGTGCGCCTGGCGGTGGAGGGCATAGCGCCGCTGGTGGTCGACGACCACGAGCTCAAGCGTGATAAACCGTCCTACACTGTCGATACCCTGGAAGTGATGCGCGCCGAAATGGCCGCGGATGACCAGTTGTTTCTGCTTTTGGGCTGGGACGCATTTTGCGGCCTGCCCTCTTGGCATCGCTGGGAGGAACTCCTCCAGCACTGCCACATCCTGGTTTTGCAACGCCCGGATGCCGACAGCGAACCGCCGGATGCCTTGCGCAACCTGCTGGCCGCGCGGTCGGTAAGTGACCCCTTGGCCCTGACCGGGCCGAACGGGAATATTGCATTCGTCTGGCAGACCCCGCTTGCGGTGTCCGCCACCCAGATCCGTCAACTGCTGGCCAGCGGGAAGTCGGTACGTTTCCTGGTGCCTGACGCGGTCCTGGCCTACATCGATGCGCACGGGCTTTACCGTGCGTCGAACTGAAAAGGCGCGCTTGTCGCTACGCACAGTCGTGCAGCGAGCGCCCGAACATATGAGCAAAACGAGTTTTATATGACCAACAAAGACGTAAGCAAAGTTAAGCGCAAAGGCACGTTCAAAAGCGCCCCGCTGCCAGTTGAAGCGCACACCGGCCCTGAGCTGGCTGGCGAAGAGCTGGTAAAAGTGGCCGTTGCCGCTCTGGAAGACGTGAAGGCACAGGACATCCAGGTTCTGGACGTGCGCGACAAGCAGAGCATCACCGATTTCATGATCATCGCCACCGGTACTTCCAACCGTCAGATCGGCGCGATGCTCGACAAGGTTCGCGAAGCCGTCAAAGCCCAAGGCGTCAAGCCGCTGGGTGAAGAAGGCAAGGGCGACAGCGACTGGGTGCTGCTGGACATGGACGACGTGATCGTTCACATGATGACCTCCAATGCCCGTCAGTTCTACGACCTGGAGCGTCTGTGGAAAGGCGCCGAGCAGAGCCGTGCCGCTGATGGCAAGCACCACAGCCCGGAAGTGGGCCACGCGCACTTCGACAAGCTCAACAAAGACCAGGAATAAGGAACGGCTGTGCGCCTGCGTCTGATCGCTGTCGGTTCACGCATGCCCAAGTGGGTGGAAGAAGGCTGGCACGAGTATGCCAAGCGTCTGCCCGCTGAGCTGTCGCTGGAACTGGTGGAAATACCGCTCAACACCCGGGGCAAGAATGCCGACGTGGCGCGCTTTATCCGTCAGGAAGGCGAAGCCATGCTGGCCAAGGTCGGCCCCAACGAGCGCATCGTCACCCTTGAGGTGCACGGCAAGCCCTGGAGCACCGAGCAGTTGGCGGTGGAACTGGATCGCTGGCGCCTGGATTCGCGTACGGTCAACTTCATGGTCGGTGGCCCCGAAGGGCTGGCGCCGGAAGTCTGTGCGCGGGCGGACCAGCGCTGGTCGTTGTCGGCGTTGACGCTGCCGCACCCGTTGGTAAGGATTCTGATCGGTGAACAGCTGTATCGCGCCTGGACAGTTCTGTCCGGGCACCCTTACCACAAATAATCTGCGCCCCTGCCGATGACCCAGCCGATCCGCATCAAGGACCACGAGAAAGACGCACGTCTGGTACGCGCGCGGGTCGTGTTCGGCGCTTTTCTGGTGGTGGGGCTGATCGGTGTGCTGATTGCGCGCCTGTATTTCCTGCAGGTGATCCAGTACGACTATCACTCCACGCTGTCGGAAAACAACCGGGTGCATGTGCAGCCGATTCCGCCGACCCGTGGGCTGATTTTCGACCGTAATGGTGTGGTGGTCGCGGATAACCGGCCCAGCTTCAGCCTGAGCATGACCCGCGAGCGTTCCGGCGACTGGCAGCAGATCCTCGATGTGATTGTCGAGGTGCTGCAGCTGACCCCGGAAGATCGGGTGATCTTCGAGAAACGCATGAAGCAGGGGCGCCGGCCATTCGAGCCGGTGCCGATTCTGTTCGAGCTGACCGAAGAGCAGATCGCCCGCATTGCGGTGAACCAGTTCCGCCTGCCCGGTGTGGAAGTGGTGGCGCAGTTGGTGCGGCATTACCCGCAAGGGCCGCACTTTGCCCACTCCGTCGGCTACATGGGGCGTATCAACGAGAAAGAGCTGAAAAGCCTCGACCCGGTGAATTACAGCGGCACCCACCATATTGGCAAAACCGGCATCGAGCGCTTCTACGAGCCCGAGCTGCACGGCCAGGTGGGTTACGAAGAAGTCGAGACCAACGCCCGCGGCCGCGTGCTGCGGGTGCTCAAGCGCACCGACCCGGTGCCGGGCAAGGACATCGTGCTGAGCCTGGACATCAAGCTGCAGGAAGCGGCCGAGATGGCACTGGGCGGTCGGCGTGGCGCCGTGGTGGCACTGGACCCGAAGACCGGCGAAGTGCTGGCGATGGTCAGCCAGCCGAGTTTCGACCCCAACCTGTTCGTCACCGGGATCAGCTTCAAGGCCTACGCCGAGCTGCGTGATTCCATCGACCGGCCGCTGTTCAACCGCGTATTGCGCGGCTTGTACCCGCCGGGCTCGACCATCAAGCCGGCGGTGGCGATTGCCGGCCTGGATTCGGGCGTGGTCACCGCGTCGAGCCGTGTGTTCGACCCGGGCTACTACATGCTGCCCAACTACGATCACAAATACCGCAACTGGAACCGCACCGGTGACGGCTATGTCGACCTGGACACCGCGATCATGCGCTCCAACGACACCTATTTTTATGACCTGGCCCACAAGCTGGGGATCGACCGGCTGTCTGCCTACATGGGCAAGTTCGGCCTCGGTCAGAAAGTCTCCCTGGACATGTTCGAAGAATCCCCGGGCCTGATGCCGTCGCGGGAGTGGAAACGCGCGACCCGTCGCCAGGCGTGGTTCCCGGGCGAAACCCTGATCCTCGGCATCGGCCAGGGCTATATGCAGGCAACGCCCTTGCAACTGGCCCAGGCCACGGCGCTGGTGGCCAACAAAGGCGTCTGGAACCGCCCGCACCTGGCCAAGACGGTTGAGGGCGAGCGGCCTGTGGATGAAAACCCGATTGCCGACATCGTGCTGCGCGACCCGTCCGACTGGACCAAGGTTAACCACGGCATGCAGCAAGTGATGCACGGCGCCCGCGGCACCGCGCGCAAGGCGGCGGTCGGCGCGCAATACCGCATTGCCGGCAAGAGCGGTACGGCGCAGGTGGTCGCGATCAAGCAGGGCGAGAAATATGACCGCTCCAAGGTTCAAGAGCGCCACCGTGACCACGCCTTGTTTGTTGGCTTTGCCCCGGCCGACGACCCGAAAATCGTCGTGGCGGTGATGGTTGAAAACGGTGAGTCCGGCTCCGGCGTCGCAGCGCCCGTGGTGCGCCAAGTGATGGACGCCTGGCTGTTGGCCGACGACGGCAGACTCAAGCCCGAATATGGCGGCCCCCCTTCAAGCACCGAGGTTACGGCCCGTGAAGAGTAATTTTGACCGCATCCTCTCCAGTGAGGATGTGATGCGTCGCCGTGCGACGTTGCTGCAGCGTATGCACATTGATGGCCCGTTGCTGATCCTGCTGCTGACCTTGGCAGCCGGCAGCCTGTTCGTGCTGTATTCGGCCAGCGGCAAGAACTGGGACCTGCTGATCAAGCAGGCCTCGTCGTTCGGCCTGGGCCTGTTGTCGATGGTGGTGATCGCCCAACTCGAGCCGCGCTTCATGGCGCGCTGGGTACCGTTGGGCTATGTCGCCGGCGTCTTGCTGCTGGTGGTGGTGGACGTAATGGGCCACAACGCCATGGGCGCGACGCGCTGGATCAATATTCCGGGGGTGATTCGCTTCCAGCCGTCGGAATTCATGAAGATTCTGATGCCGGCGACCATCGCCTGGTATTTATCCAAGCGCACCTTGCCGCCGCAGCTCAAGCACGTGGGCATCAGCCTGATTTTGATCGGCGTGCCGTTTATCCTGATTGTGCGCCAGCCCGACCTCGGCACCTCGCTGCTGATCCTTGCGGGCGGTGCGTTCGTGCTGTTTATGGGCGGCCTGCGCTGGCGCTGGATCCTCAGCGTGCTGGCCGCTGCGATACCCGTGGCCGTGGCCATGTGGTTCTTCTTTATGCACGACTACCAGAAGCAGCGGATTCTTACGTTCCTCGACCCGGAGAGTGACCCGTTGGGCACCGGCTGGAACATCATCCAGTCCAAGGCGGCCATCGGTTCCGGCGGCGTATTTGGTAAAGGCTGGTTACTCGGCACCCAGTCGCACCTGGACTTTTTGCCCGAAAGCCACACCGACTTCATTATTGCGGTGTTGGGCGAAGAGTTCGGCCTGGTGGGCATTTGCGCGCTGTTGCTGATTTATTTGCTGTTGATTGGTCGCGGGCTGGTGATTACCGCGCAGGCACAGACGCTGTTCGGCAAATTGCTCGCCGGCAGCCTGACCATGACTTTTTTTGTTTACGTTTTCGTCAACATCGGTATGGTCAGTGGCCTGTTGCCGGTGGTTGGGGTGCCGTTGCCGTTCATTAGCTACGGCGGAACTTCGCTGGTGACATTGCTGTCAGCGTTTGGGGTTTTGATGTCGATTCATACGCATCGCAAATGGATCGCGCAGGTTTGAATAAGGTGAAGATGTCAATGCAAGTAATGCGCGGCTGGGCGACTCGGCATGCGTCCTGGATGAGCCTGATTGGGCTGCTGGGCGCGACGCAAGAGGCGCAGGCCGGTGACTACGATGGCTCACCCCAGGTTGCCGAGTTTGTCGGTGAAATGACCCGCGACTACGGTTTCGCCGGTGAACAGCTGATGGGCGTGTTCCGTGAAGCCCAGCGCAAGCAGGCGATCCTCGACGCGATCTCGCGTCCCGCCGAGCGCGTTAAACAGTGGAAAGAATACCGCCCGATGTTCCTCACCGATGCCCGTGTGGCGCGGGGCGTGGACTTCTGGCGCCAGCACGAAGCCGTGCTGGCCCGCGCCGAGCAGGAATACGGCGTGCCGGCCCAGGTCATTGTCGCGATCATTGGCATTGAAACCTTCTACGGGCGCAACACCGGCAATTACCGGGTGATCGACGCCTTGTCGACCCTGGGCTTCGATTACCCGCCGCGCGCCGAGTTCTTCCGCAAGGAGCTGCGCGAATTCCTGCTGCTGGCCCGCGAAGAGCAGGTCGACCCGCTGACCCTCAAGGGCTCATACGCCGGTGCGATGGGCTTGCCGCAGTTTATGCCGAGCAGCTTCCGTGCTTACGCGGTGGATTTCGACGGCGACGGCCACATCAATATCTGGAGCAACCCGGACGACGCCATTGGCAGTGTGGCCAGCTACTTCAAGCGCCACGGCTGGGTGTACGGCGAGCCGGTGGTGATTCGTGCAGAGGTGACTGGGGAGCGAGCCGACGAAGGCCTGACCCAGGGAATCGAGCCGGTCAAGACCGTTGGGGAGTTGCGAGCGCTGGGCTGGTCGAGTCAGAATGCGCCACGCGATGATATGCCGGTGACGGCGTTCCGCCTGGAAGGCGAAAACGGCCCGGAATACTGGATGGGCCTGAAGAATTTTTACGCAATCACGCGTTATAACCGCAGTGTGATGTACGCCATGGCCGTGCATCAGCTGTCAGACATGCTGGTCCAAGCACGGGGCAACAAGTAATGCGGGCATCGCCGTTCAATAAACCGCTCAAGCTGGTGGCGTTTGCCGCGTTGTCCTTGCTGGTTGTCAGTTGCTCCTCCACCACCATTCGCGCCCCGGCGCAGAAGGGCGGTGGCGGTATCGTCCGCGCCCAGCCGGGCCTGGACATCAACCGCGCGCACAAAGACGGCGCGCCGTGGTGGGATGTCGACGTGTCGAAAATCCCGGATGCCACGCCGACCCTGCACACCGGTCCCTACAAGGCCAACCCGTATACCGTGCTGGGCAAGAATTACTTCCCGCTGCAGGATTCCAAGACCTACTCGCAAACAGGCACGGCGTCCTGGTACGGCACCAAATTCCATGGCCAGAACACCGCCAACGGCGAAGTGTATGACCTGTACGGCATGAGCGCGGCCCACAAGACCTTGCCGCTGCCCAGCTACGTGCGTGTAACCAACCTGGACAACAACCGCAGCGTGATTCTGCGGGTCAACGACCGTGGGCCGTTCTATTCGGACCGCATCATCGACTTGTCCTACGCCGCCGCGAAGAAACTCGGTTACGCCGAAATCGGCACCGCGCGCGTCAAGGTGGAAGGTATCGACCCGGCGCAGTACTGGGCCCAGCGCGGCAAACCGGCGCCGTTGATGCTCAACGAGCCGCAAACCCCGCAACCGCAAGTCACCGCGTCAGCCGGCAAGATCGAACAGTGGACACCACCACCGGCGCAGCACGCGCCGGACACGGTGGTGGTGCCTCACGCAGCACCGGGCGCCTCGACAGTGGGTGGCCAGTACCTGCAAGTGGGCGCTTTCGCCAACCCGGATGCGGC
Organism: Pseudomonas sp. R76; assembly: GCF_009834565.1. Lineage (GTDB taxonomy): Bacteria > Pseudomonadota > Gammaproteobacteria > Pseudomonadales > Pseudomonadaceae > Aquipseudomonas. The sequence goes on along the minus strand of NZ_CP019428.1, from coordinate 5,966,232 downwards.
AGAACTGTTAAGGTCCAAGCTCAGCAGCATGGTCAATGCGCCGGTTTTCATCAGCTCCATCGTGCGTAACCAGCAGACCCTGCACCGTGTGCGCATGGGGCCGATCGGTTCGCCGAGCGAAGTAGCGCAAGTACAGAACAGCGTGCGCCTGGCCAACCTGGGGCAACCCAGCGTGGTCACCGCCGAATAATAAAGATTGATGGCTCAGGCCCGTACGCGGGTCCGGGCCCTGGTTGTTGGCTCGTTGAAGAATAAAAACCCAGGGGCAAGGGGTGAGCGGGCAACCGAACACGTGACAGTCTGGCAGCGGGCTGTCTGAATAGTTTTGCCCGCGAGGGCAAGTTTCCATAAGCAATTTCGAGAGACGGATGAACATCACCACCTTAGCCAAACGCACGTGCCTGCTTCTTTCGCTGATCATCACCCCGGCCGCTTGGGCGGTTGAAATGGTGCCGGCTTCCCCGCAACTGGCCGCCAAGGCCTGGGTCCTCATGGATGCCGCCAGCGGCAACGTGCTGGTCGAGAACAACGGTGACCAGCGCCTGCCCCCAGCCAGTTTGACCAAGCTGATGACGGCTTATATTGCGACCCTGGAAATTCGTCGCGGCCAGATTGGCGAAAACGACCCGGTCACCGTCAGCGAAAACGCCTGGCGCACCGGCGGTTCGCGGATGTTCATCAAGGTGGGCTCGCAGGTCACCGTGAGCGACCTGCTGCACGGCATCATCATCCAGTCCGGTAACGACGCCAGCGTCGCCCTGTCCGAGCACATCGCCGGCAGTGAAGACGCCTTCGCCGACCTGATGAACAAGACCGCCGGCGACCTGGGCATGACCAACAGCCACTTCATGAACCCGACCGGCCTGCCGAACCCGGAGCACTACTCGTCGGCTCACGACATGGCCGTGCTGGCTCGCGCGATCATTCGCGTCGACCCGGTGCACTACGCGATCTACTCCCAGAAGGAATTCTTCTGGAACAACATCAAGCAGCCTAACCGCAACCTGCTGCTGTGGCGCGACAAGACCGTCGACGGTCTGAAAACCGGCCACACTGACGAAGCCGGCTACTGCATGGTGTCGTCCGCTGTACGTGACGGCCAGCGTTTGATCGCGGTGGTCTTCGGTACTAACAGCGAGCAGGCCCGTGCGGCCGAGACGCAAAAACTGCTGACCTACGGTTTCCGTTTCTTCGAAACCCAGACCTTCTACCAGAAGGGTGCCGAGCTGGCTCAAGCCCCGGTATGGAAAGGCGCTACTCACCAAGTCAAAGCTGGCCTGGCTGACGACCTGACCCTGACCATGCCTAAAGGCCAGCTGAAAAAGCTCGCGGCCAGCATGACCATGAACCCGCAATTGGTTGCGCCAATCGCCAAGGGTGACGTGATCGGTAAGGTCGAAGTGAAGCTGGACGACAAGGTGGTGCACAGCGCCGACCTGATCGCGCTGGACGCCGTCGACGAAGGTGGTATCTTCCGCCGCGTGTGGGATAGCATCCGTCTATTCTTCTACAGCTTGTTCAACTGATAAGTGTGCACCTGCAAAGCCCCGCGTCGACCTGACGCGGGGCTTTGCCCGTCGCCACGGCTTACGCTTACGAGGCCGTTACGCCATGACCGATAAAGAAGTAGAAGTAAAGGCGCCAAAGATCGAATTCCCCAACGTGGACTATCCCGTCAAGGTGATCAGCGATACCGGTGTGGGCAACAAAGACAAGATTCTCGAAATCGTGCGTAAACACGCGACGATCAATGACAACCGGGTGGACGAGCGTTTGAGCTCCAACGGTAAATACACCACGATCCAGTTGCACATCGTTGCGACCGGTCAAGACCAGCTCTACGACATCAACAGCGAACTGCGGGCCACCGGCTTCGTGCACATGGTGCTGTGATGTCTCAGGTCCTGGGCTTTCGCGAGCTCGGCCAGATGGCCTACGAGCCGGTCTGGCACGCCATGCAGCGGTTCACCAATGAACGCGGCAGCTCGGCCCCGGATGAAATCTGGCTGGTGGAACACCCGCCGGTGTTCACCCAGGGCCAGGCCGGCAAGGCCGAGCATCTGCTGCTGCCGGGTGATATTCCGGTGGTGCAGGTCGACCGAGGGGGTCAAGTGACTTACCATGGGCCGGGTCAGCTGGTGGCGTATCTGCTGCTGGACGTGCGCAAACTCGGGTTTGGCGTACGTGACCTGGTGAGCCGCATGGAGGCTTGCCTGATCGAGCTGTTGGCCAGTTACGGCGTGAGCGCCGCGGCCAAGCCCGATGCACCCGGTGTATACGTGGACGGCGCGAAAATCGCCTCCCTCGGCTTGCGGATCCGCCACGGTTGTTCCTTTCATGGCCTGGCCCTGAACGTGGACATGGACCTGGCGCCTTTCGGGCGGATCAACCCGTGCGGGTACGCAGGGTTGGCAATGACCCAGCTGAGCGACCACGCCACACCGATTAAATTTGCCGAGGTAAGTGCCCGGCTGCGTGCGCAGCTCGTCAAACACCTCGACTATGCTGAGCAGACGACCCTTACGGGCGGAATCGACTGATTATGACTACTGATGCAGTGCAAACCATGATCCCGACGCTGGACATCACCGAGCGTCCGGCCCCGGCCCCGCGTGCCAAGGTGGAAGCCGGCGTCAAGCTGCGCGGCGCCGAGAAGGTTGCACGCATCCCGGTCAAGATCATCCCGACCACCGAACTGCCGAAAAAACCTGACTGGATCCGCGTGCGTATCCCGGTTTCGCCGGAAGTCGACCGTATCAAGGCCCTGCTGCGCAAACACAAGTTGCACAGCGTGTGCGAAGAAGCGTCCTGCCCGAACCTGGGCGAGTGCTTCTCCGGCGGCACCGCCACCTTCATGATCATGGGTGACATCTGCACCCGTCGTTGCCCATTCTGCGACGTTGGCCACGGCCGACCGAAGCCATTGGACGTCAACGAGCCGGAAAGCCTGGCCATCGCCATCGCCGACCTGAAACTCAAATACGTGGTGATCACCTCGGTAGACCGCGACGACCTGCGTGACGGCGGCGCCCAGCACTTTGCCGATTGCATCCGTGAAATCCGCAAGCTGTCGCCGAACGTGATGCTCGAGACCCTGGTCCCGGACTACCGTGGCCGCATGGACGTCGCGCTGGAAATCACCGCGGCCGAGCCACCGGATGTGTTCAACCACAACCTGGAAACCGTACCGCGCCTGTACAAGGCTGCGCGTCCGGGTTCGGACTACCAGTGGTCGCTGACCCTGCTGCAAAAATTCAAGCAGATGATGCCGCACATTCCGACCAAATCCGGCCTGATGCTGGGCCTGGGCGAAACCGACGAAGAAGTCATCGAAGTCATGAAGCGCATGCGCGAACACGACATCGACATGCTGACCCTGGGCCAGTACTTGCAGCCGTCGCGCAGCCACTTGCCGGTACAGCGTTTCGTACACCCGGACACCTTCGCCTGGTTCGCCGAGGAAGGCTACAAGATGGGCTTCAAGAACGTGGCGTCCGGCCCGCTGGTACGTTCCTCGTACCACGCCGACGAGCAGGCCAAGCTGGTCAAGGCCAGCCTGGTTTCGTAAGCCGTTACGCCGCTCTACTGTGGGAGCTGGTAAGCCAGCTCCTACAGAATTCCCCTCTCTTTCTCTCTTCTGTTTGCAACCATCACTGGCTAGAGTACCTGGGTAATCCAACCACGGAGAACCATGGATGATGACTCAACTCGCGGTCGCTGTTCCTGCCTTGCGCCCTGAAGGCGTGATCGGCCTGATAGCCCCCGCCGGCCCTGCCACACTCGACGTTGAAAAAGCTGGCCAATGGATGCGTGCCCGTGGCCATGAGCTGCGGATCTTTCCAGGTGTATACGAACGCGATGGCTATCTCGCAGGCAGCGATGCGGTGCGCCTTCGCGACCTGCACGCCGCCTTCGCCGACCCGGAGATCGATGCCATCTTCTGCCTGCGCGGCGGCTACGGCACACCCCGGCTGCTCGATAGCCTGGACTTCAACTTGCTGCGAGCCAACCCCAAGCCGCTCGTGGGTTACAGCGATATCACCGCGTTGCACCTGGCGATTACCCGTCACGCAGGCTTCGTGACCTTTCACGGGCCGATGCTCAATGCCGATTTGCTTGGCGATAAGCAACAGCCTACGGAGTCGTCGTTATTCAGCATGCTGCGCGGTCAACTGAGCACTGGCAGCGTGCTGGCGCACCCGGTGGCCTACCCGCTGACGACGATTGAACCTGGCATCGCCTGCGGGCCCTTGCTGGGTGGCAACCTGTCGATGATCGCGGCAGTGATGGGCACCGATTATGAAATCGATGCAGACGGCATCATTTTGTTTATCGAGGATGTCAACGAGCCGCTCTATCGCATAGACCGCTTGCTGACGCACCTGCGCCTGGCGGGCAAGCTCGCGCACATTGCCGGTGTGCTGGTGGGGGATATGGCGGGTGTAGATAACGCAGCGCTGGAGCGGCTGCTCAAGCAGACTTTCGAGCCGTTGTGCATTCCGGTGCTGTCCGGCTGGCGCAGCGGGCATTGTGACCCGAACCTGACCCTGCCGATGGGCGCCAGGGTGCGGTTGGATGCGGGGGAGCAGCAGGTGGTGTTGGAGCAGGATGTCGTCTTGCGCTGATCGGCAGATCGGCTGATCGTTCCCACGCACCGCGTGGGAACGATCTGTTAACGGCCTTGCAACGACTCCAGCAGTTTCACCGTCGGGTACCCATCCGCCGGCCACCCCAGCGATTGCTGCGCCGCTCGAATCGCTTTACGCGTATTGGCGCCGATAATCCCGTCTGCGTTGCCCGCGTCATACCCCTTGGCGCTGAGCACGGTCTGCAAATCAATGCGCTGAGAGCGACTCAGTGGCAGCTCATCTTTTGGCCAATCACCACGAATCACCCCACCGCCAGCAAACCGTTCCGACAGCAGGCCAACCGCCAGTGCGTAGGACGATGAGTTGTTGTACTTGAGAATCGCGCGGAAGTTGTCCAGTACCAGGAACGCCGGGCCACGGTAGCCGGCCGGCAGCAGCAGGGCGGCGGACAGTTGGTCGACATTGGCCGGCATGCTCGCGCCGGGCGGCAGTTGGATACCGAGTTTCAACCAGTCGGCAACGGTCTTGCGCACGCCGCCGTCTGCCAGAGCGTAGTCGAAGTTTGCCGGTAGCCGATTTACCTCAAAGCCCCACGGCTGGCCTTTCTGCCAGCCGGAGCTTTGCAGGTAGTGCGCCGTGGAGGCGAGGGCGTCGGCCGGGCTGTTCCAGATGTCGCGGCGACCGTCACCGTCGAAGTCGACGGCGTGGGTGTTGTACGTCGTCGGGATGAATTGGGTCTGGCCCATCGCGCCGGCCCACGAACCTTTCATCTGGTCGGCCTGGATATCGCCATGCTGGATGATCTGCAACGCCGCCAGCAGTTGCGCCTGGGCAAATGCTGGGCGGCGGCCCTCGTAAGCCAGGGTCGCCAGGGAACGGATCACCGAGTTATTGCCCTGGAACTGGCCGAAGTTACTTTCCATGCCCCAGACCGACACAAGCGCCTGGCGGTCGACGCCATAGCGTTGCTCGATGCTTTGCAGGATATCGGCGTACTTGATCAGCAAGGCCTGGCCGTTGCGCACGCGCAGCGGTGACAGGGCACCGTCGAGGTATTCCCAAACAGGGCGGGAAAATTCCGGTTGGCTGCGGTCGGCGCGAATCACGGCCATATCGGGGGTCACGCCAGCAAAAGCGTTATCGAACACGGCGGGTGTAATCCCGGCCTTCAGCGCGTCCACGCGAAAGCCCGCCTGCCATTCGGCAAAGGTCTGGGTTGGTTGGATATCGAGGTTGTCCACGGCCAGTGGGGCGACGACGGCAGGCGCTACGGCCGGCACGGTCTGCAGCTTTGGCAGGGGTTGCGCGTCCGCGGCGGTGGGTTTTTCCGCGCAGGCGACAAGCAGAATGAGGCTGGAGGCAGCGATCAATTGGCGAAGGTGCCAACGACGGGAAAGACTAGAGGGCATGCACAGGTCCAGGGATTACAAATCAGGTGCAGACCTTATCATGCCAGAGGGGCGCTTGCCTTCAGGCAGCCAGAAAGTAAGAAGCCTCCCAGCTATTAGACTGGAAGGCTTCGCGGCGGTAGCTGCCTTTGCCCTTGCCGGCGCGTTCCTGACGGCTGCGGAACAGTGGCTGGGCGATGATGGATTTGGCCTTGTTGGGGCCATGCTTGGATGGCTTTTTGCTCATGTCGGTACTCTCTAGAGGTGGGATGAAGCGGTGCAAATCATCTGCCGAAGTGGCGCTGCTGTAAAGCCCGGCGCGGTGTAGGAAAGGTGCACGATCAAAATGTGGGAGCGGGCTTGCTCGCGAATGCGGTGGGTCAGCCACCTGATCTATAACTGACACACCGCCTTCGCGAGCAAGCCCGCTCCCACAATGGGACTGTGGTGTTTTTGAGAGCTGGGTTATTCAGCCGGCAATGACAGGCGCTGGCCAGACATCAAAAGTGACAAACGACTCAGGCTCATCCACGGCGAGCCCGCCGCCTGGCCTTTGATTTGCGCATCGATGCGCTGCGCTTCAAGCAGAAGCTGCGCCCAGCGTTGCGCCGAGTGCCGTTGCAGGGCTTTGCTCATCAGCGGTTTGCGCTTGTCCCAGACCGGAGGCCGGGCCTGGCTGAAGCACTTGTCCAGCGGTGTGCCCTGGCTGTACTGCAGGGAAATGTTGGCCAATACCCGCAACTCCCGGGCCAGGGCCCAAAGAATCACCGGCGGTTCCACGCCTTCGCCACGCAGCCCTTCGAGCATACGCAAGGCATGGGCGGGTTCGCCGTTAAGAATCGCATCCACCAGCCCGAACACGTCAAAGCGAGCACTGTCGGCCACCGCACCTTGTACGGTTTCGACGGTGATTTGCCCGTCTTCGGCCATCAGCTTGAGCTTTTCGATCTCCTGGGCGGCGGCAAGCAGGTTGCCTTCGACCCGGGCAGCGATCAGCTCCACAGCGTCTTGCGTCGCCGACAGACCGGATTGGGACAGGCGCTGACGAATCCACTGTGGTAGCTGGTTGCTGTCCACTGGCCAGATCTGGATGAACTGGGTCTGTGGGCCTTCCACCAGCGCCTTGCCCCATTTGGTTTTCTGCGCGCTGCCGTCGAGCTTGGGCAAGCTGATCAGCAATACCGTGTCTTCGGCAGGCCGCGAGCAGTATTCCATCAAGGCCGCCGCGCCCTTGTCCCCGGGCTTGCCCGAAGGCAGGCGCAGTTCCAGCAGGCGTTTTTCGGCGAACAGCGACATGCTCGCGCCGGCTTGCAGCAGCGTGCCCCAGTCGAAACTGGCGTCGGCGCTGAACACCTGGCGTTCATCGAAGCCTTGCTGGCGCGCGGCGCTGCGGATAGCGTCTGCGGCTTCCTGGCACAGCAACGGGTCATCACCGCTGACGATATAGACAGGCGCAAGGCCACCTTGCAGGTGTTTGGCGAGTTGGGCGGGGGCGAGTTTCATAGGCGGGTCGAACGGGGCGCCAGGGGCGCCCCGTTTGGCTTACTCAGCAGGAACTTCAACAGGCGATTGTTTCGGCGTGTTGTCTTCGTACTCTTGCGCAGCTTTCAGGGCGTCGGCGTCAGCCTTGGCCTTGTTGTCGGCAGTTTGCTGCAGGGCTTGCAGCTTTTCCGGGGTCAGCTGTTGCAGGCGAACCATCAAGCGCTGGATCACTTCGCGGCGCATTTCTTTGCGAACCTGGATGATTTCCGAGTCCGAGCCCACCAGGTTGTTACCGTCGTGGCTCACGACTTTCTGTACCTGCACCTTGTCACCCATCAATGTCAGGTGTTCGCGGCCTTGTACTTCGAAGAAAACCTCGGTGCTCAGTTCGATGTCCGACGCACGGCCGGCGCTTGCGTAGCTGAGGTTACGCTGGGTTTCTTTTTCGTCGACCAGGTTCAGCTTGTAGGTTGCGCCGTTATAGACATGCACACCGCTGCTTTCCAGGGTATGGCGCAGCTGAGTCACGGTGTCGCCGTAGGCGTTGCGGGCGCTGAGGTCCAATTCCTTGAGCGACAGTTCATTGGTGCCGGTGCCGCGCAGCTGGAAGCCGCAAGCGCTCAGCAGCACAGCAAGGCCCATCACCAGCAAATTGCGTTTGATCATTTTGTTGCTCCCCTTGAAACCATGTGGGCCTTATCGAGGCCTTGGAGGTTTTGTTCGGCGCAGGGCTCAAGCCCTGCGCCCGATCCGATTAGCTAGCGACGATATTGACCAGTTTGCCGGGCACCACGATCACTTTGCGGATCGTCAGGCCTTCGGTAAAGCGCAGCACGTTCTCGTTGACGCGGGCGGCCGCCTCGACGTCTTCGCGGCTGGCGCTGGCTGGCATATCAATCTGGCCACGCAGTTTACCGTTGACCTGAATCACCAGTTGCAACGTGTCCTGTACCAGGGCGCTGTCATCCTGTACCGGCCAGCCGGCGTTGATTACCGCGCCGCTGTGGCCCAAGCGGTTCCACAGGTCGTGGCTGATGTGCGGCGTGATCGGCGCCAGCAGCAGAACGACCGTTTCCAGGCCTTCCTGTACCAGTGCGCGGTCTTGTTCGGTGGCTTGCGGTGCTTTTTCCAGCACGTTCATCAGCGTCATCACCTGGGCGATGGCGGTGTTGAACTTGTGGTTCTGGCCCACGTCCTGGCTGGCCTGGCGGATGGCCAGGTGGGTGCTGCGGCGAATGGCTTTCTGCTCGTCGTTCAGGCCGGCCACGTCCAGTTTGCCCGGCAGACCCTGGCTGATATGGGCGTGCGCCAGGCGCCAGACGCGCTTGAGGAAACGGTGCGAACCTTCGACGCCGGAGTCGGACCATTCGGCGCTCATGTCAGGCGGCGAGGCGAACATCATGAACAGGCGGCAGGTGTCGGCGCCGAACTGGTCGATCATCGACTGCGGGTCGACGCCATTGTTCTTCGACTTGGCCATCTTCTCGGTGCCGCCGATTTCCACCGGCAGGCCGTCGGATTTCAACTTGGCGCTGATCACTTTGGCTTTGCTGTCACGCTCAAGCTCGACGTCCGCCGGGTTGAACCAGGTGTAGGCGCCATTGGCTTCGCGACGGTAGTAAGTCTCGGCGATCACCATGCCCTGGGTCAGCAGGTTCTTGAACGGCTCATCCGAGCTCACCAGGCCTTCGTCACGCATCAGCTTGTGGAAGAAGCGCGCGTACAGCAGGTGAAGAATGGCGTGTTCGATACCGCCGATGTACTGATCCACCGGCAACCAGTGGTCAGCGGCGGATTTTTCTACCAGGCCGCCTTCATAGTGTGGCGAGGCGTAGCGGGCGTAATACCACGAGGACTCGACGAAGGTGTCCATGGTGTCGGTTTCACGCTTGGCAGGCTGGCCGCATTTCGGGCAACTGCACTCGTAGAACTCGGGCATGCGCGCCAGTGGCGAACCGGCGCCGTCCGGCACCACGTTTTCCGGCAGTACCACTGGCAGTTGGTCTTCCGGCACCGGCACGTCACCGCAGCTTTCGCAGTGGATGATCGGGATCGGGCAGCCCCAGTAGCGCTGGCGGCTGATGCCCCAGTCGCGCAGGCGGAACTGGGTGCGCGAGGCACCGAGGTTTTTCTTGATCAGCGCCACTTCGATGGCGTCGAAAGCGCCCTGGAAATCCAGGCCGTCGAATTCGCCGGAATTGATCAGCTCACCGTGCTCGCCGTAGGCGTCTTGCCACGGGGCCGGGTTGGTGTCGCCGGAGCTGGTGCGCACCACGGATTTGATCGGCAAGTTGTACTTGGTGGCGAATTCGAAATCGCGCTCGTCGTGGGCCGGCACAGCCATTACTGCGCCATCGCCGTAGTGCATCAGCACGTAGTTGGCGACCCACACCGGCAATTTCTCGCCCGTCAGTGGGTGCTCGACGAACAGGCCGGTTGGCAGGCCTTTTTTCTCCTGGGTGGCGACGTCGGCTTCGGCCACGCTGCCGCCTTTGCATTCGGCGATGAATGCCGAAAGCTCCGGGTTGTTCTGTGCGGCCTGGGTGGCCAGCGGGTGTTCGGCGGCCACAGCGACGTAGGTCGCGCCCATCAAGGTGTCCGGGCGTGTGGTGAAGACTTTCAGTGCGCCGGCAGCGCCGATGGAATCGACGTTGTAAGGGAACTGCACTTCCATGCCCTTGGACTTGCCGATCCAGTTGCGCTGCATGGTCTTGACCTGTTCAGGCCAGCCCGGCAGGTTGTCGAGGCTCGACAAGAGTTCATCCGCGTAGGCGGTGATCTTGAAGTAGTACATCGGGATTTCGCGCTTTTCGATCAGCGCGCCGGAGCGCCAGCCGCGACCGTCGATAACCTGCTCGTTGGCCAGTACGGTCTGGTCGATCGGGTCCCAGTTCACGGTGCCGCTTTTTTTGTAGATCACACCTTTTTCGAACAGGCGAGTGAACAGCCATTGTTCCCAGCGGTAGTAATCCGGCTTGCAGGTGGTCACTTCGCGCGACCAGTCCACCGCCAGGCCCAGGCTGCGCAGCTGGGTCTTCATGTAGGCGATGTTTTCGTAGGTCCACTTGGCGGGCGCCACGTTGTTTTTCATCGCGGCGTTTTCCGCCGGCATGCCGAAGGCGTCCCAGCCCATAGGCTGCAGGACGTTCTTGCCGAGCATGCGCTGGTAGCGCGAAATCACGTCACCGATGGTGTAGTTGCGCACATGCCCCATGTGTAGCTTGCCGCTGGGGTAAGGGAACATCGATAGGCAGTAGTAAGTCTCCTTGCCTGGCTGTTCACTGACTTCAAAGGACTTTTGCTCGTCCCAGAAGGTTTGGGCGGCATTTTCTATTTCACGGGGCTGATAGTGTTCGTGCATGGCTACTTTTGAACTGAATAGGGGTGGCCTAATCCTCTTCGGTGCAACGTTCAGGTTGATCGACACCAAGAAGCGGCGCGTCCGTGCCCAAACCCTGCGGGAAGTGGAGTTACAGGAAGCGCCGTAGCATACATGACCCCACTCTATCGAGGGAAACCCTGATTGCGCAGGCAGGGCCGTCTGTCGCGGCGCCAGGCAGGCGCAGCCACGGGGACTACGCTGTTTATTGGGGAGTGAGTCTTATCTTCAATGAGGTGAGGGGATGGTTGAATCGCAGCGAACTTTAACGAAACCGCAGTTGTACGAAGGACTGATCGACCGTTTGGGTCGAGCATTGGATGCCGCAAGAACTGCAGGCCGATTGTGTGATGAGCGGCCTCTGGAGCTGGAGTTGCGAGGCTTGAGCCAGGCAGAACTTGAACTGATCAAGTGCTACCTGGAATTGAATCACCACCGCGCCTCTCAGGGGCAGGCTTCCCCGCCTGCTCAGGAGCCCTCGCGTTCGGCCAAGGTGATTTGGCTGAAGGATGTGGCTGCCGGACGCGGTCCCGAAAAACACCGGGCCGTGCGCTACAAGTGAAACACGCGTTATTCGGTAGCCTTCTCTGAACAGGCTGGTAAAGATTGTCGCTAAACCCCGTTGCATTTAGGCTTCGGGCATCTTTGGAGATGCCCGATGCCTTTTCGTTATTTCATTAAACAATTGTTGTTGCCGCCCGGCATTTTTTTGCTGTTGATCGCGGTTGCCTGGTGGTTTCGCAAAAGTCGCCCGCGCCTGGCCGGGCTGTGTTTTGCCTTGGGGTTGGGCGGGATGTGGCTGATCAGCCTGCCAGTGATGGTGCAATGGGGCGCGCATGCTTTGGAGACCGAGCCACCGTTGGCCCGTGAAGCGTGGCCAACATTGGCCCAGCGCGCCGATGCGATTGTGGTGCTGGGTTCCGGGCGTGAACGCGGTGACCCGGCGTGGGGCACTGATCAGCCCACCGGCATTGGTCTGGAGCGTCAGCGTTACGCCGCGCGATTGGCCAAGGCGTCCGGGTTGCCGGTGTTGACCAGTGGTGGGTTGCACTATGGCACGCCGCCCAGTGAGGCTGAGTTGATGGCCGTGTCGATGCTCGATGACTTTGGCGTCAGCGTGCGCTGGAAGGAAGAACGCAGCCGCACCACCTGGGAAAATGCGCAGATGAGTGCCGAGATTCTGCTACCGCAAGGCATCAAGCGCGTTGTAGTGGTGACCCAGGCCTGGCACATGCCGCGCGCAGTCTGGAGCTTTGAAAAGGCGGGGTTCACCGTGGTGCCGGCGCTGGTCGGCTTTTTGGGCGTGGACAATGCCCGGCCGCTGGGTGGCTGGATGCCGGAGGTCAAATCGGTGTGGCAGAGCGGGCAGTTGATCAACGAGGCGGCGGGGCAGGTGGGGTATCGGGTGTTTTACCGATAAGCACAAGCACCGCAGATCAAGTGTGGGAGCTGGGCTCCCACACAGGCCAGCTCCCACATTGGTTTATGGTGTTCGTTAGACCGTCTTGGACATCCGGCCCGCCAGCAACGCCCAGCCAAACAAGCCCAGGCACACCATGATCAACGGCCACGAGCGCCATTGCAGGTAGGGCGTGAGGTTGTGCATCGGCACCACTTCGCCGTAGAGAATCCCGCGTTCGAATTGCGGGATCTGCGCGGTGATCTGCCCGAACGGGTTGATCAGGCTGGTAACGCCGTTGTTGGTGGCGCGGATCATCCAGCGGCCAGCCTCCAGCGCACGCATCTGTGCCATTTGCAGGTGTTGCAGCGGGCCGATGGAACGGCCGAACCAGGTGTCATTGCTGATGGTCAGCAGCAAGTCGCTCTGGGCCGACAGGCCAGCAGCGAATTCCGGGTACACCACTTCATAACAAATGAACGGCGCAATCTGATAGCCCTTGGCCTGCAGCATCGCCTGATCGGCAGGGCCACGGGCGAAGTCCGACATCGGCAAGTCGAAGAAGGCAATCAGCCCGCGCAGCATGTCTTGCAGCGGCACGTATTCGCCAAAGGGCACCAGCTTCTGCTTCAGGTAAGTGCCTTCGCCTTCGCCGACCACCGTGATGCCATTGAAGTAGCGCTTCTGGTGGTGCACTTCCTGGCGAATCGGCACGCCGGTGATCAGCGCCGTGTGCCGGTCGGCAGCAAATTTACCCATCATGCCCAAGTAGCCCTCGACGGATTCCTTGAGCACCGGCACGGCCGTTTCCGGCCACACCAGCAAGTCGACAGGCTTGGAGCTGAAGCTCATGTCGCGGTACAGCGCCAGCTGCGCATTGAGCTGTTCGGGGTCCCACTTCATGCTTTGTTCGACGTTGCCCTGGATCGCCGCCACCGTCAGTGGGGCGCCCGAGGGCGAGGTCCAGGCGTGATGCTTGAGTGCCAGGCCGATGGCCCACGGCGCAACCAGCAGCACCAGCCCTGCGCCGATAAAGCCGTTGCGCTTGCTGGCCAACAGGCGCGGCAAGTTGCACAGCACTGCTGCGGTCAGCGCCAGCGCGAAGGAGATCAACCACATCCCGCCCAGCGGCGCGAGGCCGGTGAGTGGGCCGTCCAGTTGGCTGTAGCCGGAATAAAGCCACGGGAAACCGGTCAGGAACCAGCCGCGAAATGCCTCTTGGCCGACCCATAGTGCAGCAAACGTCAGCGCGTCAGCCAACGGCGCTTCATTACGGCGCAGCCAGCGCGCCCACAGCCACGCGGGCAGGGCGAAGAACCAGGCAATGGCGGCGGTAAACAGCAGCATCAGGAAGCCAGCCAGCAGCACCGAAGCGCCGCCGAAATGGTGGATGCTGTAGTAGATCCAGCTGGTGCCGGCGCCAAACAGGCCAAATCCGAAACACCAGCCACGGCCCAGGGCCTGGCGTGGGGTCAACTCGCGCAGGCCGATATAGAACAATCCGACCGCCACCAGTGCAAATGGCCACAGATCGAACGGCGCCAGCGCCAGGGTGGTGATGGCGCCGGCCACCACGGCCAGCAAGTTACCGGGCCAGCCGGGGCGGGTCAGACGGCGCATGTAGGGGTGGGTCATCAGCTATTTCCTGTGTCGCGCCGGGCCTGCTGCGACACAGGGCAAGGCGCGAGGAGTGTGGTTTGGTTTTTCCAAATGAACGACGAGTAACGCAGTCCTGTGTCGCAGCAGGCCCGGCCCTTCGGGTTGCTCCTTAGAACGGGCCATGCTGCGTTGCACGCCTTGAAAAGGGAATGCCATTTCCTGCGGCCTGCGCCTTGCCTGGCCCGCTCTAAGGGGCAACGCGACACAGGAAATAGCTGATGACCCACCCCTTCCTTAGCGGGCAATAGGTGTCAGGCGAATCAAATGGATGCGGCGGCTGTCGGCATTCAGGATGCGGAAGCGGTACGCGCCGATTTCGGTGGTCTCGTTACGCTTGGGCAGGTGCCCGAACGCACTCATCACCAGGCCACCGACGGTATCGAACTCATCGTCGGAGAATTCGCTGTCGAAGAACTCGTTGAAGTTCTCGATCGGCGTCAGCGCCTTGACCAGGAAATCACCGCTGGGCAGCGGCTTGATGTAACTGTCTTCTTCGACGTCGTGCTCGTCTTCGATGTCGCCGACGATCTGTTCCAGCACGTCTTCGATGGTCACAAGACCGGCCACGCCGCCGTATTCGTCGATCACAATGGCCATGTGATTGTGGTTGGCGCGAAATTCGCGCAGCAGCACGTTCAGGCGCTTGGATTCAGGCACGAAAGTGGCCGGGCGCAGCAGGTCCTTGATGTTGAAGTTGTCGCCGTTCTCCTTGAGGATCAACGGCAGCAGGTCCTTGGCCAGCAGGACACCCATGACGTCGTCATGGCTTTCACCGATCACCGGGTAGCGCGAGTGCGCCGAGTCGATCACGGCCGGGAGGAATTCCCGTGGGGTCTGGGTCGCCTTGATGCTGATCATCTGCGAACGCGGGACCATGATGTCCCGAACTTGCAGGTCAGCCACCTGGATGGCGCCTTCGACGATGGCCAGCGCTTCGCTGTCCAGCAACTTGTTTTGATGGGCCTCGCGCAGCAGCTCAAGCAGCTCCTGGCGGTTTTTCGGCTCGTGGGCAAAAGCCTGGGTCAGTTTACCCAGCCATGACTTCTGCCCGTTGCTCGATCGGTCTTCGCTCATAGCGATTACTCTAAATCCTTTGTTGTGTCAGTAAGGTGTAGTTTCAGTTTTCGTCGTCTGCATACGGGTCGCGGTGACCCAATTCAGCAAGCAACGTTTGTTCCAGTGTTTCCATTTCCAAGGCTTCGTCATCGTCTATATGGTCGTAACCCAAGAGATGCAAGCAGCCGTGGATGACTAGATGGGCCCAATGCGCCTCAAGTTCCTTGCCTTGTTCCCTGGCTTCGCGTTCCACCACTTCGACACAGATGACCAGATCGCCCAGCAACGGGATATCCAGTAACTCATCCGGTACGTCGGCGGGGAAGGACAGCACGTTGGTCGCGTAATCCTTTTGGCGCCAGGTGTGATTCAGTTCACGGCCTTCGGGCTCGTCCACCAGACGGATGGTCAGCTCCGAGTCGGCGGTGCGCTGGCGCAGGGCCAGGGCACACCATTGACGGAACTGTGCTTCGCTGGGGGCGGGCGCTTCGGTGGCCAACTGCAGGTCAAGCTCAAGCATCGCGGCGAACGTCCTTGGCGGGTGCGTCGTCTTTGTGGTCGAAACGCTCGTAGGCCTCGACGATGCGCTGCACCAGCGGGTGGCGCACCACGTCCTTGGGCATGAAGTGCGTAAAGCTGATGCCCGGCACGTCCTTGAGCACTTCAATCACCTGCGCCAGCCCGGATTTGGTGCCCTTGGGCAGGTCGACCTGGGTGACGTCGCCAGTGATCACGGCGGTGGAGCCGAAACCGATACGGGTCAGGAACATCTTCATCTGCTCGACGGTGGTGTTCTGGCTTTCGTCGAGGATGATGAAGCTGTTGTTCAGCGTACGGCCACGCATGTAGGCCAGCGGGGCGATCTCGATCACCTGGCGCTCGATCAATTTGGCCACGTATTCAAAGCCGAGCATCTCGTACAGCGCGTCGTAGAGCGGGCGCAGGTACGGGTCGATCTTCTGGGCCAGGTCGCCGGGCAGGAAACCGAGCTTCTCACCGGCCTCGACCGCCGGGCGCACCAGCAGGATGCGGCGTACTTGCTCGCGCTCCAGGGCGTCCACCGCACAGGCCACGGCCAGGTAGGTCTTGCCGGTGCCGGCAGGGCCGATACCGAAGTTGATGTCGTTACCAAGGATTTCCTTGACGTACTTCTGCTGATTCAAGCCGCGTGGGCGAATCATGCCTTTTTTGGTACGCAGGGCCACGCTGGCTTCAGCCACCGGGTTGTTGGCCAAATCTTCCACCGCCGATTCCTGCAGGTACAGGTGTACGGTCTCCGGCGACAGCTCACTACCCTTGGTTTCGCGGTAGAGGCGGCGGAGCAGGTTTTCTGCAGACGTGGTGTGTTGGGGTTCACCAATAAGCTCGAACTGATTGCCGCGGTTGCGGATCTCGATGCTCAGGCGTTGTTCGATCAGGCGCAGGTGCTCGTCGAACTGTCCGCACAGGTTGGCGAAACGGCGAGCCTCAAACGGCTCGAGGAGAAAACGATGGGGTTCTATGGGTGCGTTCAAGGTCGCTTTTAGCCGCCCTTTGGCTGTTGAGGTGAAAGAGAGGATAACGCCAGTGGCCGAGGTGCGAAAGCACTTAAATGGGCTGGTTTCGATCTCAAGAACCCTGAAGATCCACTGTGGGAGCTGGCTTGCCTGCGATAGCGGTGTATCAGTGCCAGTTGTATTGGCTGACTCACCGTCATCGCAGGCAAGCCAGCTCCCACATTTCGATCTTCATCAGGTCACAGCGATCAGTTGACCAGCGACCCGCGCAACGAGTGCGGTTGCGCCGCATCAATGTGCACATCGGCGAACTGGCCGATCAGGGTGGGCGTGTCGCAGCGGAAGTTGACGATCCGGTTGTTCTCGGTACGGCCTTGCAGCTCCCCCGGGTCTTTTTTCGAATAGTCGGTGACCAGGATGCGCTGGATCGAACCGACCATTTGTCGGCTGATCTCGAAGCCTTGCTGGTTCAGACGATGCTGCAGCGCATTCAGGCGCTCTTTTTTCAGCGCTTCGGGCGTGTCATCCGCCAGGTCGGCTGCCGGCGTGCCTGGGCGTTGGCTGTAGACAAACGAGTAGGAGAAGTCGAAACCGACGTCCTCGATCAGCTTCATGGTCTGTTCGAAGTCTTTCTCGGTCTCGCCAGGAAAACCGACGATAAAGTCCGAGCTGATGCAGATACCCGGCACCGCCGCGCGCAATTTGCGCAGTTTGGATTTGTATTCCAGGGCAGTGTGGTTGCGCTTCATCGCCGACAGAATGCGGTCCGAACCCGATTGCACCGGCAAATGCAGGTGTTTGACCAGCTCCGGCACCTCGGCGTGGGCCTGGATCAGGCTGTCGGAGAACTCCAGCGGGTGCGAGGTGGTGTAGCGAATGCGTTCGATGCCATCAACGGCGGCCACCACGCGAATCAACTCCGCGAGGTCAGCCAGGCGCCCGTCGTGGGTCTGCCCGCGATAGCCGTTGACGTTCTGGCCCAGCAGCGTCACTTCGCGCACACCGTTTTCGGCCAGGTGGATGATTTCCGACAGCACGTCGTCAAATGGCCGGCTGACTTCTTCACCACGGGTATAGGGCACCACGCAGAACGTGCAGTACTTGCTGCAACCTTCCATCACCGACACATAAGCGCTTGGGCCATCGATGCGCGGCTCGGGCAAGTGGTCGAATTTTTCGATTTCCGGGAACGAAACGTCCACCTGCGGCAGCTTGGTGATGCGCGCGGCGTCGATCATTTCCGGCAGACGGTGCAGGGTTTGCGGGCCGAAGACCACATCGACATACGGCGCGCGGTCGCGGATCGCGGCGCCTTCCTGGCTGGCCACGCAACCGCCGACGGCGATCACCATGTCCGGGTTGGCCAGTTTCAATTCACGCCAGCGGCCCAGCTGCGAGTAGACACGGTCCTGGGCCCGCTCACGGATCGAGCAGGTATTGAGCAGGATTACGTCGGCATCTTCGGCGCGGGCGGTGACTTCCAGGGCCTGGTGTTCGCCCAGCAGATCGACCATGCGCGAGCTGTCGTACTCGTTCATCTGGCAACCGTGGGTTTCGATGTAAAGCTTCTTGGCCATGGGAATCGTCAACTGGTGGTAAAGAACCGCGCATTATAGGGGGCATGTCCATTGGTTCCTAGCGTTGTGCATCGGGTGCCATGCTATAGTTCGCGCCCTCTTTTATATCCCTGATGTGTTATCCGCCCACCATGACCAAACGTGAAGCTCCAATCTATAAGGTGATTTTCCTTAACCAGGGCCAGGTGTTCGAAATGTACGCCAAGCAGATCTATCAAAGTGATCTGTGGGGTTTCCTGGAAGTGGAAGAGTTCGTCTTTGGCGAGCGCACCCAGTTGGTCGTCGATCCGGGCGAAGAAAAGCTCAAGGCGCAGTTTGAAGGCGTGGTGCGCAGCTTTGTGCCGATGCATTCGATTGTGCGCATCGATGAAGTCGAGCGCCTGGGCACGCCGAAGATCAGTGAAGCGCGTGGCACCAGCAATGTGATGCCGTTTCCGATGCCTATGCCGGAAAAGTAGGGCGTTAGACCGAGGTGTGCCCATCGCAGGCAAGCCAGCTCCCACATTCGACTGCATTCCAATCTTGGTGTGGGAGCTGGCTTGCCTGCGATAGCGGTAGAAGCTGAAATCAGGGAAGGGGCGAGAACGGCGAGCGCCCATCGGCACTCTGCAATTCCTGCAGGTAATTGCGGAAGATCTGGCCCAGCACCTGGGTCGCCACTTCCAATTCATCGCGCTGCATGTGTTCGGCGACTTCGTCGGCGGTGTCCAGCGCGTCTTCGGCGCCGTTGACCGCAGCCATTTTCAGCACGATGTAGGCCTGGACGTTATTGGCTGGCACGCCTTCGCCTTTGAAGAACATGTTGCCCAGTTCGAATTGCGCCCGGGCGTGGCCCTGCAACGAGGCTTTCTCGAAGTAGCTCAAGGCTTTGTTGAGGTCACGGGCGGGGTTTTTGTCGTCGTGGTAGTACTCGCCCAACTCGTATTGCGCCTGCGCATCCCCGCCATCGGCCTGTTTCTGGCACGCGCTCAGGGCTTCGGCCTGGCTGTCTGGCTGGGTATTGAGGGTGCAACGACCCATCGCTGGGATTAACAACGAGTTGCCGCCTGCTTGTGCATGTGCCAGCAGCGGCTGAAGGAGCAACAGGCAGCCCAGAACCAGGGTGCGGCCGGTGCGTTTCATGGGAATCGACTTACCTCTGACGGGGCGCGCGGACCCTCGGGGGTCCAATAAGCGCGCATTATGAAATAAGCAGGCCTCTGCTTACAAAGTCTTTACTCGTTTTTCTGCTGCGTGGGCAAGTTATCTGCCCAATTGCAGGTAATTTCTCGTAAAACTTAGGAAGTCTCTGTAAGCAAAGTAGCAAATCTGACGCCACCAAGGGCAACGTCAGACGGATTGGCCGTTTATTTCAGGGCCGCGAAGGCGCGCTCGGCAGCATCCAGGGTCAGTTTCAGCTCTGCGTCACCATGGGCGATCGAGGTAAAACCGGCTTCGAAAGCGCTCGGTGCCAGGTAAACACCGCCGTCCAGCATCAGGTGGAAGAAGCGCTTGAACAGGTCGGCATCGCTGCCCATCACGTCATCGAAGGTGACGATGTCGTCGGCGCCGCTGAAGTACAGGCCAAACATACCGCCCGCCTGGGTCGTCACGAACGGGATGCCGGCCGCATCGGCACGCTGTTGCAGGCCGTCCAGCAGGCGAGTGGTGTAGTCGGTCAGCTCGGCGTGGAAGCCCGGGCGGCTGATCAGGCGCAGCGTGGTCAAACCGGCAGCCATGGCCAGCGGGTTACCCGACAAGGTGCCCGCCTGGTACACCGGGCCCAGTGGCGCGATGTGTTGCATGATTTCGCGCTTGCCGCCGAAGCAGCCCACCGGCATGCCGCCACCGATAATCTTGCCGAAGGTGCTCAGGTCCGGTGTAACGCCGTAGTGAGCCTGGGCGCCGCCGAGGGCGACACGGAAACCGGTCATTACTTCATCAAAAATCAACACCACGCCGTGCTTGTCGCACTGCTCGCGCAGGCCTTCGAGGAAGCCCGGCGCCGGCGGCACGCAGTTCATGTTGCCGGCGACCGGCTCGACGATGATGCACGCGACTTCCTGGCCCACTTCGCTGAGCATCTGCTCGACGGCGGCGATGTCGTTGAACGGCAGGGTCAGGGTGTGCTTGGCGAAGGCCGCCGGTACACCGGCCGAGCTTGGTACGCCTTGGGTCAGCGCGCCGGAACCGGCTTTCACCAGCAGGCTGTCGGAGTGGCCGTGGTAGCAGCCTTCGAACTTGATGATGCTGTCGCGGCCGGTGAAACCACGGGCCAGGCGAATCGCGCTCATGGTGGCTTCGGTGCCGGAGCTGACCATGCGCACCATTTCCATCGACGGCACGATCGAGCACACCAGGTCCGCCATCTCGGTTTCCATGGCGGTCGGGGCGCCGTAGGACAAGCCGTGTTGCAGCTGCTGGCGTACTGCGTCGAGCACGTCCGGGTGGCTATGGCCGAGGATCATCGGGCCCCACGAACCGACGTAATCGACGTAGCGCTTGTCATCTTCGTCGGTGACGTAGGCGCCTTCGGCATGCTTGAAGAACAACGGCGTGCCGCCCACGCTCTTGAACGCACGCACGGGGGAGTTCACACCGCCGGGAATGTGTTTTTGGGCATTGGCAAACAGGGTTTCGGAACGGGACATGGTCGGGCTCTCTAAACTGAAATTTTAAGAAGATCGTTGAAGGCGCGGGCGCGGCGCGTGACTTCCTGGGTGCTGTCGGCACCAAACAGGCCGTGCACCACGGCGAGCAGGTCGGCACCGTGGGCCACCAGGGGTTCGGCGTTCTCCAGGGTGACGCCGCCGATCACGCAGATCGGCAGCTGCAAACGCGCGCGGGCCTGGGCCAGCATTTCAACGGTGGCGGCGGGTGCGCCGGGCTTGGTGTTGGAATTGAAGAAGCGCCCGAAAGCGACGTAGCTGGCGCCCTCTTTGGCGGCCTGTTCGGCCAGTTCGATCTGGCTATGGCAGGTGGCGCCGATGATCGCTTTGGAACCGAGCAACGCACGGGCCGGGGTCAGCGGGCCGTCGGTTTGCCCAAGGTGCACGCCGACGCCCAGGCGCGCGGCCAGTTCGGCGTCGTCATTGATAATCAGCTGGGTCTTGTAGCGCGAGCACAGCTCTCGCAGCTTCTCGGCTTCACGCAGGCGGCGGGCTTCATCGCTGCTTTTGTCGCGGTACTGCAGCAGGGTCACGCCGCCGTCCAACGCCGCTTCGACGTAAGCGAGGAATTTGCCGGCCAACAGTTGGCTGTCGGTAATGGCATACAGGCCACGTAGTTTCATCGGGCAGGCCTCTTTTGCTTTAAGAGCAGAAATCCAGCGGCAAACGGCGCGGCACGAACTGGCCCTGGCCGAGTTGTTCGGCGTCACGCAACGTGCGCCAAGTGTAGTTGAGCGCCGATTGCACAGCGCTGACCAGGCCTTCGCCCTGGGCGATACGACCGGCCAGTGCGCTCGCCAGCGTGCAGCCCGAACCATGATAGCTGCCGGGCAGGCGCTGGCAGGTAAAGGTCTGGCGCGTGCCGTCGCGGCTGTACAGGCGATTGTGCACTTGGTGCTCGTCGCCATGGCCGCCGGTGATCAGCAGGTGCTTGATAAACGGCAGCAGCTTCTCGGCACATTCGTCCGCCGTGCCTTCAGGCAGTTCGGCGAGGATGCGCGCTTCAGGCAGGTTGGGCGTGGCGATCAGCGACAACGGCAACAGCCGCTCGCGCATCGCATAGCCGACCTCGTCCTTGCCCAGGCTGCCGCCGCCACCGGCGCGCAGCACCGGGTCGCAGACCACCGGCAGGTGCGGGTGCGCCTGCAGCAGCTCGACCACGGTGTCGACCATCGCAGTGGAGCCGAGCATGCCGAGCTTGACCGCGGCCACTTCGGAATCGCTGAGCACGGCATTGGCCTGGGCCAGTACCCACTCGCGGTCGAGCACGCGGAAATCGCTGACATTGACGGTGTTCTGCACGGTCAAGGCGGTAACGGCCGGAGCCGCATGACAACCTTGGGCGAGCAGGGCTTCGATATCTGCCTGCAAGCCGGCGCCACCACTGGGATCATGGCCGGAGAGACAGAGAACAACAGGGCGAGAGCTGTAGATATTCATGGTGCGCGAGCTTACCACCAAACGCTTTTTGCGTGGCCGTCTGGCGCAGGTTCAATTGCGTCAATGTTTACGTGGAATTGTGGCGGTTTGCTAGCATCGAGCGGTGCTCGAAAATTCGCTGAAAGCCTCGTCCCAGAGCCTTTCAAAAAATTTTATCAATGGTGTCTAATGGCCTCTAGCGGCTATGCTAGAGTGGATCCAAACAACTTACGATATCGCCGGTTTACGTCTACTCAAAAGGAATGGGGGGCTTTTGACCTAACCGGACAGGCCACGCTGGGGCTCTATGCGCTATTTGCTGATTTTATTATTGTGCGGGCTGCCGATGTTCGCCGGCGCCGTCGAGTTCAATCAGAGCACTCGAAGCCTGCCGCTGGGCCGCGTCATGCAAGTGCTCGAAGACCCCACCGACGCCCTCACCATCGCCCAAGTCAGCTCCCCCGCCTACGCCGCCCAATTCAAGACCCACGACCAAGCCACCCTCAATGCCGGTTATTCACGCTCGGTGTTCTGGCTCAAGGTCGACCTGCATTACACCGCCACTGACGCGCGCGCGCCGCGCACCTGGTTCCTGGAGTTGGCGTACCCGCCGCTGAACCGCCTCGACCTGTACCAGAACGACGGCACCGGCAATTACCGGCTGACCACGCGCACCGGCAGCGCACTGCCTTTTGCCAGCCGCGAAGTGCGCCAGAGCAACTACCTGTTCAAGCTCAACTTTGTGCCCGACCAGCAACAAACAGTGTACCTGCGCCTGCAAAGCGAAGGCTCGATCCAGGCGCCGCTGACGCTCTGGGCCGGCACTGCCTATCTGGAAGAGCAACCGCTGCGCCTGTATGTGTTGGGGGCCATCTATGGCGTACTGCTGGGGATGCTGGTCTACAACCTGTTCATCTACCTGAGCGTGCGCGACACCAGTTACCTCTATTACATCCTCTATATCGCCTCGTTCGGCCTTTATCAGCTATCCGTCAATGGCGTGGCCGTGGAGTACTTCTGGCCTAACAACCCGTGGTGGGCGAATGCGGCGGTGCCGTTCCTGATCGGGTCGGCGGCGCTGTTCGGCAGCCTGTTTGCGCGCAGCTTCCTGCACACGGCGCAACACAGCCGTTGGCTCGACCGCCTATTGCTTGCGCTGGCGGCCTGCGGCGCGGTGGTGATGGTGCTGGCGCTGCTGACCAGCTATGCCGTGGCCCTGCGCCTGGCCACCGGCTTGGCGCTGGTGTTCACCGTGACCATCTTTATTGCCGCCATCAAGGCCTGGTATTGCGGCCAGCGCATGGCGCGCTATTTCATCATCGCCTGGTCGGCATTCCTGTTGGGCGGGGTGGTCAACACGATGATGGTGCTGGGCTACCTGCCGAATATGTTCCTCACCATGTACGCCAGCCAGCTCGGCTCGGCCATCGAAGTGGCGCTGCTGTCCCTGGCCCTGGCAGACCGCATCAATGGCATGCGTGAGCAGCAGGCGCAGATCCTGTTCGACGCCAGCCAGAAACTCGAAGTGCTCAACCAGCAGCTGGCGCGCAGTAACCGCCTCAAGGACGAATTCCTCGCCACCCTGACCCACGAATTGCGCACGCCGATGAACGGCGTAATCGGCTCGCTGGAGTTGATGCAAACCGTGCCGCTGGACGACGACCTTGCGCAGTACCAGCAAACCGCCGCCGGCTCGGCGCGGGACATGATGCGCATGGTCAACGGCATTCTCACCCTGACCGAACTGCAAGCCGGGCGCCTGACAGCCCAGCCGCAGGTGTTCAGCTTGCGCGGCGCCCTCGACACCTTGCGCCAGCAGTTCAACGCCAGTGCGCAGAGCAAAGGGTTGGAGTTTTCCATCGACGTCGCGGATGAGCTGCCGGACCGCGTGATCGGCGACGCCGGCAAACTGATCCAGTGCCTCGACTGCCTGCTCGACAACGCCTTCAAGTTCACCCACGACGGGTCCGTACGCGTGCGTGTGGTCGGTGTTCCACACAGCGACGGCAGCCTGCGCCTGAGCTTTATCGTGACCGACAGCGGTATCGGTTTCGCTTTCCTCGACGAGGCCACGCTGTACCAGCGCTTCTTCCAGGTGGACGGCTCGACGACCCGCGAATACGGCGGCCTGGGCATCGGCCTGGCGATTTGCCGACAACTGATCGAGCTGTTGGGTGGGCGCCTGACTCATCATTCCGAGCCACGCAAGGGCAGCCGTTTTCAGCTGGATGTGAGCGTGAATCCGCTGCCGCCCGAGCCAAAAGCGCAGCCCCATGACCCCCTCACGCAACGCGCGCCCCATGAATGCACGGTGCTGCTGGTAGACGACAACAGCGTGGGCCAACTGGCGGTGCGCGGCATGCTGCTCAAGTTGGGCTACCGGGTGAAAACGGTGGACAACGGCCCCTCCGCGTTGGCGCTCTTGCAGAATGAAACCTTCGACGCGGTACTGCTGGATGTGCCTGAAGGCGGTTTCTCGTTGTGTTGTCAGATTCGTGCTTTGCCCGGTTGCGGTGAACTGCCGGTGATCGCCCTGAGTGCGTCACTGAATGTGTCGGACCGTGAGCGCTGCCATGGCATCGGAATCACCGACCGGCTCGCCAAACCCGTGCGTTTTGACGCGTTGCAGGCCGTACTGGAGCGCCGTTTACTGTGCCCGTTAGAGGGCGAAAGCGCCGAACATTAGGCAGGTATGCCACTTTTTTAAGCCCTGTGACGGTGCTTAACTGAAATTCTGGCCTCAACTGTACGTGGCCTTTTTTCCAGGAGGCCTGCCATGAACCTGCACCTGTTCGCCGAAACCCACGACGTCACCAACCAGCCACCGTCCCTGGACGGCACCAACCTGTACCGCATCGACTTGCCGCTGCAAGAGTGGTCGCGCCGCTTTGGCGCCGGCTGGGCCGAGGCGCGTATCGATGCCTATGGCGCGCTGGCAGGCGGGCTGTTGATGGAAGCCGGGTTCCTGGCGAACCAGAATAAACCGGTGTTCAACAGCCATGACCGTTATGGCCATCGCATTGACCTGGTGGAGTTTCACCCGGCGTATCACGAGCTGATGCGCACCGCCGTCGAACAGGGCCTGCCGTCGCTGCCGTGGGCGCATCCGCAGTCCGGCGCCCACGTGGCCCGCGCCGCCATGACCTACCTGCACAGCCAGGCCGAAGCTGGCACCGGTTGCCCGCTGACCATGACCTTCGCCTGCGTACCGGCCTTGCGCCTGCAACCGGACCTGGCGCAGACCTGGCTGCCGAAAATCCTCAATACCGAATACGACCCGCGCAATGTCGGCATCGCCCACAAGGCTGGCGCCACTATCGGCATGGCCATGACCGAAAAGCAGGGCGGGACCGACGTGCGCGCCAACACCACCCGTGCGTATCCGGTAGGCGCGGGCGGCCCCGGGCAAGCCTATGAGTTAGTGGGGCACAAGTGGTTCTGCTCGGCGCCGATGTGCGATGCATTCCTCACCCTGGCGCAGACCGACAAAGGCCTGACCTGTTTCCTGCTGCCTCGGCACCGCCCGGACGACACGCGCAACGAGTTCTACATCCAGCGCTTGAAAAACAAACTCGGCAATTGCTCCAACGCCTCCAGCGAAGTGGAGTTTCGCGGCGCCCTGGCCTGGATGATCGGCGAAGAGGGCCGTGGTGTGCCGACCATTATTGAAATGGTGGCCATGACCCGCTTCGACTGCATGGTCGGCTCCAGCGCCTTGATGCGTCAGGCGCTGACCCAGGCCAGCCACTATTGCGCGCACCGTATGGTCGGTGGTCGCATTCTCAACGAACAGCCGCTGATGCAAAACGTGTTGGCCGACCTCGCGCTGGAAAGCGAGGCTGCGCTGGCCTTGAGCATGCGCATGGGCCGCGCGCTGGACCACCTCGATAACGAGCAGGAGGCCAAATTCGCCCGGCTGGTGACGGCGGTGGGCAAGTATTGGATCTGCAAGCGCGCGCCGGCGATGATCAACGAGGCCGCCGAGTGCATGGGCGGTGCCGGCTATGTCGAAGACAGTATCCTGCCGCGCCTGTACCGTGAGGCGCCGGTGAATTCGACGTGGGAAGGTTCCGGCAATGTGCAGTGCCTGGACGTGCTGCGGGCGCTGTCGAAAGAGCCGGGCGTGCTGGAGACGCTGTTTGTCGAACTGGGTGACGGGCATGGCGACAAGCCGTTGGCGCGGCATATCGAGCAGCTCAAGTCGGCGTTTATGGATACCCAGGATATTCAATACCGTGCGCGGCAACTGACCGAGGACATTGCCGTGGCGCTGCAGGCCAAGCTGTTGCTGGAGGCCGGGAATGCGGCGATCAGTGATGGGTTTATTGCCAGCCGCTTGGGTGAGTCGTCCGGCCGGGTGTATGGCACCTTGCCGCGTGGCGTGGATGTTGAGGCGATTGTCGCCCGCTCAACCCCGAGCCTCTGACTAAACTCCAATCCGACTGTTTCAGTGAGGCTGGGATACAGGCAAGATAAAGGCCTGCAAGTCAGAACACAGGATGCTTACCGTGACCGAAGCTTTTGTTGTCGTTCAAACCGCCGAAGAAGCCGTGGATCGGCTGGCGGCTCTTCATGAGCGTGCTACCGGCGCGCTCAATCAAGCCCTCAAGCAATACCTCAAGGACCGCGTCGAGCCCGACGCCGAACAACGCGCACTGTTCCGCTACCCGGAACTGCGCCTGACCTACCACTGCCACGGCGAAGTCCCACAGACCACCCGCGCGTATGCCAAGGTCCAACTGCCGGGCACCTACAGCGTCACCGTCACCCATCCGGCAGCATTCCGTAAATACCTGCTGGAACAACTGGTGCCGCTGATGCACGACTTCACCGTCACGGTCGAAGTCGGCGTGAGCCAACAGAACATTCCGTACCCGTACGTAGTCGAGCAGGGCGATGAACTGGCCGGCTCCGGCGTCACCGCCGCGACTCTGGCGCGCGTGTTCCCCAGCACCGACCTGTCCGCCGCCACCGACGGCATTGCCGATGGCCTCTACGACTGGGAAAACACCGACCCGTTGCCCCTGGCGCTGTTCGATGCCGCCCGCGTGGACTTCTCCCTGCGCCGCCTGGTGCATTACACCGGCAGCGACTGGCGCCATGTGCAGCCGTGGATCCTGCTGACCAACTACCACCGCTACGTCGACCAGTTCATCCTGCATGGCCTGGAGCAATTGCGCAGCGACCCACGGTTTATCCGCATGGTGTTGCCGGGCAACGTGATCATCGACAAGAGCATGGACCACGGCGAAGCCTCGGCCATTGCCGCGGGCGTGGTCTGGCACCGTTACCAGATGCCGGCCTACCACCTGCAAGCCAGCGACGGCCACGGCGTGACCCTGGTGAACATCGGCGTCGGCCCGTCCAACGCGAAGAACATCACCGACCACCTGGCCGTGCTGCGCCCGCACTGCTGGCTGATGATCGGTCACTGCGGCGGCCTGCGCCAATCCCAGACCATCGGCGACTACGTACTGGCCCACGCCTATATGCGCCGCGACGGCATTCTCGACCGCGTAGTGCCGCCGAACATCCCGATTCCGGCCCTGGCCGAAGTGCAGATGGCGTTGCAACAAGCGGCGGCCAACGTCACCGGCGAGAAAGGCGAAGAGCTGAAAAAACGCCTGCGTACCGGCACCGTGCTGACCTACGACGACCGCAACTGGGAGCTGCGTTGGGCCCAGGAACGGCCGCTGATCAACCTGTCCCGCGCGGTGGCCGTGGACATGGAAAGCGGCACCATCGCCGCCCAGGGTTACCGTTTGCGGGTGCCGTATGGCACGTTGCTGTGCGTGTCGGACAAACCGCTGCACAGTGAAATCAAGCTGCCGGGTTCGGCCAACGCGTTCTATGAACGTGCGGTCAGCCAGCACTTGAAGATCGGCATCGAGGCGGTCGACCTGTTGCGCACCGAACTCAACTCGCTGCACTCGCGCAAACTGCGCAGCTTCGACGAGCCGCCGTTCCGCTAAGCGGTTGGGATGGTCATTTAACGGTCAGGCCACTAGCATTGTCGGTCCTGACCGTTAGATGTTCCTTTGCCATGTCCCGTCCCACCCGTCCCACCCGTCCCACCCGTCCCGATGCGCGCCGCCCTGGCGTGAAACCTCCGTACTCCGCTGCACGTCGCGTCGCCAAGGCGCCACCGGCCGAGCCGAAGTTAATCCTGTTCAATAAACCCTTCGACGTGCTGACCCAGTTCAGCGACGAAGGCGGGCGCGCGACGCTCAAGGATTTTATCGACATCCCCGGCATCTACCCGGCCGGGCGCCTGGACCGAGACAGCGAAGGCCTGCTGCTGCTGACCAACGACGGCCAGTTACAGGCGCGGATTGCCGACCCCAAGCACAAGCTGGCAAAAACCTACTGGGTGCAAGTCGAAGGCGAGCCCACCGAGGAGCAACTGCAACGCCTGCGCGACGGTGTGGAGCTTAACGACGGCATGACCTTGCCTGCCGAGGCACGCCCGTTGGATGAGCCTGAACTGTGGCCGCGTAACCCACCCGTGCGTTTTCGCAAAAGTGTGCCCACGCACTGGCTGGAGCTGGTGATTCGTGAAGGGCGTAACCGCCAGGTGCGGCGCATGACCGCGGCGGTGGGCTTGCCGACCTTGCGTCTGGTGCGCGTGCGCATTGGTGACTGGTCGATTGATGGCCTGGACCAGGGCCAATGGAAGGAAGTACCGGCGCGTTTATAAGGCGCCGGACTCGATCAGGCCGATCACTACGCTCTTGATGATGAACGCGGCCACGCCCAGGCCCAATACGAAGAACAGGATGAACGAGCCAAAGCGCCCGGCCTTGGATTTCTTCGCCAGGTCCCAGACGATAAAGCCCATGAAAATGATCAGGATTGTGACCAGGCCGGTCATCATCCATTCTTCGAACAGGGCGGGGTCGATGTTGTTCATGGGCTTCTTCCGACAGGGCAGGCGGGCAAGTATACGGCAGCGTTACAGACGCAATATTGACCTGAATCGAAGTGCAGCCCAAATGTGGGAGCGGGCTTGCTCGCGAATGCGGTATATCAGAAACATATTCGTCGACTGACAGATCGCTTTCGCGAGCAAGCCCGCTCCCACAGGGGATCTTCATTGTGGTTGAGATCAGGTACGCAGGTGCGTCAGCGGCAGCTCGGTGCTGTTCAATACCTGGTTGAGCACAAAACTTGAGCGCACGCTGGTCACGCCTTCAATACGGGTCAAATGCCCCAGCAGCAGTTTCTGGTAGTGATCCATGTCCGGCACCACCACTTTCAACTGATAGTCAGCATCCATCCCGGTCACCAAGCTGCATTCCAGTACCTGCGGCAGGGTGCGGATCGCCGCTTCGAAGTTTTCGAAACGCTCGGGTGTATGACGGTCCATGCCGATCAGCACATAGGCCGTGAGGCTCAAGCCAAGCATCTTGCGGTCGAGCAGCGCGACCTGGCGCGCGATGTAGCCATCGTCTTCAAGCTGCTTGACCCGGCGCGAGCAGGGCGAAGGCGACAAGCCGATGCGTTCGGCCAACTCCTGGTTGGAGATCCTCGCGTCGCGCTGCAATTCCGCCAAAATACTCAGGTCGTATCGGTCAAGCTTGCTCATTGGGTTGGCCTTTGTCGTAACTATTGCGGCGAATTATCTATGAAGGGTTAAAAATTGCGCAAGCACTGTTTATTGACGCAATCTTCGCAATCATCTGCCGGCGCGGCGAGCCTATGATTACCAACAGAATCACCGCCTGGACAACAGTCCACTTGCAGCGAGCCCAATCAGGCCCGTTGCGGCCGCCGCCCCAGCAGGGTTGAGCCGGCCTCCAGGCTGCACACTGTCCACAAGACGGCGCGAGGTGAGCCAACGTCAAAAGCGTTGAGCAAGGACGAAATTCTCAAGGGGTGGCCGACGGGTCACCCCTTTTTCTTTGCCTGCGCGTTTAGCCGAAAAAATACTTCTCGTGACTGATAACCTGTCTCAGAACCGGGCGAGGCTTTTCCAGTCTCATCTATGAGGCCGGACGTTCTAGGCCCTTATCCGCAGTGAGGAATAGCATGAAGCGCATCTGGCGTATGGCAGGTGTAGGTTTGCTGATGGTCACCGTCGGCACGCAAGTGATGGCCGACGACCCGCGCTTTGAGGGCGGCGGTCAGCATGAAAGAGGTCCGGAAGGCGGGCGGCAAGGCAACGAACAGCCGCGCCCGCAAAATAACCAGCCACGCCCGCAGAACAATCAACCGCGCCCGGAAAACAACCAGCCGCGTCCGCAAAACCAGCATTTCGACCGCGCCGAGCAAAAGCCCCATGGCGGCGGGCAGTGGCAAGGTCGCCCGCAAAATGCCGAGCAGCCTCGGCCAGCGCCGCAGCCTGCGAATAACCTGCCGATCCAGGGGCGTCCGGACACGGTTCGGCAAACCCAGGAACCGCGCCAGGGCTATTACCAGGACATCCCACGTCGCAACGATGGCAACCCGCATTGGCAGGGCGGCAATGGCCCCGGCCCGCGCCCTGGTGGCGGCTTCAACAATGGCCACCCGAATGACAACCGCTGGCCGGGCCGCCCGAATGGGCACGGCAACGGCTGGGGCCCAGGCCCGCAATACCGTCCGGGCTACATCGTCGACCGTTTCCCCGACCGCAATTACCGCGTGCCTTACCGTGGCCAGGATTACTTCTTCTCCGGCGGCTACTGGTATCGCCCGCAAGGCCCGCGCTACGTGGTGGTGACGCCGCCGTACGGCATTCGCGTGCAATACCTGCCGGACTACGCGCGGGAAGTGTGGGTGGGCAGCGCGCTGTTTTTCCTTGCAGCCGGTTCCTACTACACCTACGAAAGCGCCACCCAGCAATACGTGGTGGTGCAGCCGCCGACCGAAGTGCCGGCGCCGCAACCCGCGCCGCAGGGCAACGGGTATGACGTGACGGCCTACCCGGCCAACGGCCAATCACCGGCTCAGGTGCAGCAGGACGGTTACGATTGTTATCGCTGGGCCGTGCAGCAAAGCGGCTTCGACCCACGCACCGTCACTTACGCTCCGGACCCGGCGGTGGTGCAAACCTACCGCCAGGCCCAGGGCAACTGCCTGACCAGCCGTGGCTATCAGGTGCAGTACTAGGCCTTGTTACCGGTGACCACTTCCCGCGGGTCGGCGTGCACCAGCACTTCGGCGCGCGGGTAGGCGGCGTGAATGGCATCGGCGGCCTGGTCGCTGATGCCGTGGGCCACTGACAGCGTCAATTCCCCCGGCAATTCCAGGTGCAGCTGCACAAACCAGTGGCTGCCGGAAATCCGCGTGCGCAGGTCATGCGCACCCAACACACCCGGCACACCCCGCGCCAGCTCCAGCATGTGCTGGCTCACATCCGGCGGCAGCTCTTCGTCCATCAACACCGCAAAACTTTCTCGGGCGATCTGGATTGCACTCCACAAGATGTACGCGGCGATCCCCAGGCCGAACCACGCGTCGACCTGATGAAAGCCCAGGCCTGCCAACACCAACGCCACCAGGATGCTGCCGTTGAGCATCAAGTCCGAGCGATAGTGCAGCGAATCTGCGCGCACGGCGTTGGAGCCTGTTTCGCGGATCACCCGGTGTTGCAGCATCAGCAGCGCCACCGTCATCACCAGCGAAAACACGATCACGCCAATGCTCAGCCACGGCGCGCCGACCGGTTCCGGATGCTGCAAGCGCTGGTACGCCTGGAACGCGATCAACACCGCACTGCCGGCGATAAACAGCGCCTGGGCCATGCCCGACAGCGACTCGGCCTTGCCATGCCCATAGCGATGATCATCATCGGCCGGGCGCAGCGCGTAATGCACCGCGAGCAGATTCAGCAGCGAGGTCACGCCGTCGAGCAGTGAGTCGGTCAACCCGGCGAGCATGCTCACCGAGCCACTGAACCACCAGGCGATGGCCTTGGTGATAATCAACGCACACGCCACGCCCACCGACGCGCGTGTGGCCAGGCGCAAGAGCCTGGCGTGTTCGGGACTGCTGGTCATGAAAGGTCCTTAAGCAGCGGGTTGCAGGCCCAGGGAAGCCAGCTGTTGCACGCTGCCCTTGAACTGGATCATGCGCGGGTCATCCAGCGGCAAGGTGCGGCCGGTTTCTTTCTGGATGATGGTTTGCAGCTTGGCGTTGTCGACCTTTCCGTCGGCGCCGATGGCTTCGCGCAGTTTTTCCGGGGCGACCTGGGCGGTCTTGCCCGGCTCGAAGTAGATCGCGCCGGTGGCGAAGTCGACGCCGAACGCGATCAGGCCCGGGATTACATAGAACAGCAAGCCCACGGCGTCGAGCACGGCAATGGCCGGGTCGATTTTGCCGTCGATCTGGCCACGGCGGTCCGGGTAGAAGATCGAACCGCAGGCCGTCAATTGGCTCAGCAGGGTGACGGCGAGGACACCGCCGATAACACGGGAAGCGATACGCATGAAGACTCTCCTGAACACATTTAAGGGTGACTATAAGCCAGATCTATCAGACGGCGATGATCCAATGTGGGAGCTGGCTTGCCTGCGATAGCGGTATGTGTGTGCCATATGGGCTGGCTGACCCACCGCTATCGCAGGCAAGCCAGCTCCCACTTTTGACTGCATTCACATCGCAAGCCAGCGGTGTTTTTGAGACCACCACCGGCATCCGGCAGTTCGCCGTTATACTCGCCGCTCTGCTTTGGAGCCAGTATGAATTCGTTGCCGATCGATGATGTTTTACCCGCCCTGCGTGACGCCTTGGCGATTCGCCATGAAGCCGTGCTGGAAGCGCCGCCCGGCGCCGGTAAAACCACCCGCGTGCCCCTGGCATTGTTGAACGAACCGTGGCTGGCCGGGCAAACCATCCTGATGCTCGAACCCCGCCGCCTGGCCGCACGCGCCGCCGCCGAACGCCTGGCCAGTGAGCTGGGGGAAAAGGTCGGCGAAACCGTCGGCTATCGCATTCGTCTGGACAGCAAAGTCGGCCCCAACACGCGCATCGAAGTGGTCACCGAAGGCATCCTCACTCGGCGTTTGCAGGACGACCCGGCGCTGGAGGGCGTGGGCCTGTTGATCTTCGACGAATTCCACGAGCGCAGCCTCGACGCCGACCTGGCGCTGGCCCTGAGCCTGAACGGCCGCGATTTGTTCCGCGATGAGCAGCCGCTGAAAATCCTGTTGATGTCCGCCACCCTTGAAGGCGAACGCCTGGCCGGGCTGCTGGACGACGCGCCGATCCTGCGCAGCGAAGGGCGTATGTTCCCGGTGCAGATGCGCTGGGGCCGGCCGTATCAGGCCGGTGAATTTATTGAGCCGCGTGTGGTGCAGACCATTCTCGAGGCTGTGCATGACGAGACCGGCAGCATCCTGGTGTTTCTGCCGGGCCAGGCCGAGATTCGCCGCGTTAATCAGCAACTGGCCGACGCTCTGGGTGATCGCCCCGATGTGCTGCTGTGCCCGCTGCACGGTGAACTCGACCTCAACGCCCAGCGTGCCGCAATCGACCCGGCACCGGCCGGCAAACGCAAAGTGGTGCTGGCCACCAACATTGCCGAGACCAGCCTGACCATCAATGGCGTGCGCGTGGTGATCGACGCCGGGTTGGCGCGGGTGCCGCGTTTCGACCCCGGCAGCGGCATGACTCGCCTCGACACCCAACGCATCTCCCGCGCCAGCGCCACCCAGCGTGCCGGCCGGGCAGGGCGGTTGGAACCGGGCGTGTGTTATCGGCTGTGGTCCGAAGACCAGCATGAAGGCTTGGCAGCGTATGGCAGCGCGGAAATCCTCGCCGCCGACCTTGCCGGGTTGGCCTTGCAACTGGCGCGTTGGGGCGTCACGCCGACGCAGTTGGTGTGGCTGGATGTGCCGCCGACCGCCGCGTATGCCCAAGCCCAGGATTTGCTGGTACGCCTGGGCGCCTTGAACGACGACAAACTCACCGCCCACGGCCAGAAGATGGCCGAGTTGCCGGCGCATCCGCGTATCGCCCATTTGTTGTTGCGTGGGCAGGACCTCGGGCTGGCGGCCACTGCCTGTGATGTCGCCGCGTTGTTGGGTGAGCGCGACATCCTGCGTGGCGGCGGCGCGGATTTGCACAGCCGCTTGGCGCTGATGTCCGGCGAAGAACGCGCGCGCGGCACCCAAGGCGGCGTGCAGCGAGCCAAGCAACTGGCGCGGCAATACCGCGGCTTTTTAAGAGGCCAGGCGACGCAAGCCGTGGCCGACCCCGATCACCCGCGCTGGCTCGGCGCCTTGCTGGCGCTGGCCTACCCGGACCGCGTCGCCCAGCAACGCCGCCCCGGCGGCGCCGAATACCGCCTGGCCAACGGCCGCGCCGCGCTGTTCGCCGAGGCGGACAGCTTGATGAAACAACCCTGGCTGGTGATTGCCGACCTCGGCAGCCGCCAGGGCCAGCGCGAAGAACGCATCTACCTGGCCGCCGATTTTGATCCGGCATTGTTCGACACGGTCCTTGCCGAGCAAGTGCGCAATGTCGACCAGCTGGACTGGGACGAACGCGAAGGCGTGTTGCGCGCCGAACGCCAGCGCAAAGTCGGCGAACTGGTGCTCAGCCGCGAACCGCTGACCGGTCTCGACGAGTCCGCGCGTAGCCAGGCACTGGTCAACCTCGTGCGCCGCAAAGGCCTGGAACTGCTGCCGTGGACGCCCGAGCTGCGCCAATGGCAGGCCCGCGTCATGCTGCTGCGCCAGCTGGACGCCGGCAAAACCAGCGAATGGCCGGATATCAGCGACAAGGCGCTGCTCGCCAGCCTGGAACACTGGCTGATGCCCTACCTGGGCAAAGTCTCGCGCCTGAGCCATTTCGCCAACCTGGATATTGCAAGCTTCCTGCACAACCTGCTGCCCTGGCCGCTGCCGCAACGCCTGGACGAGCTGGCGCCGCAGCATGTGAAAGTGCCCTCGGGCTCATCGGTGCGTTTGGACTACAGCGAACAACCGCCGATTCTGGCGGTGCGCCTGCAGGAGTTGTTCGGGCTGGCGGACACGCCGCGCATTGCCGGTGGGCGCCAGGTGGTCAAGCTGCACCTGCTGTCCCCGGCGCGCCGGCCGGTGCAGGTGACCCAGGACTTGGCGAATTTCTGGCGCAGTACCTATGCCGAGGTGAAGAAGGATTTGAAGGGGCGGTATCCGAAGCATTACTGGCCGGATGATCCGTTGGTGGCGGAAGCGACGGCCCGAGTAAAACCGCGAAAGTAGGCGATAGTTACTGGTTGTTTGTTTCGGTGACCCGGTTTTTCGATTTTACTCAATATTGTTTTTATAAGTTTATTTTATCTAGGGATGGAGTCAGGTATGAATTATTTTTTTGATCGCGACGCAGAAGGCGATGGGGCAAACTTTATAGGGGTAAGTGGTTACGGGCGGGTGGATGATATTGAACCTCTTGATCCGGAAGGTTTTAAGGTTTTATTAGCATTGAATGTAATGAAAAAGGAATCTTTGGAGCAGTGTGGATTGCAACGGGGGGATAGGCAGCTCGTAAAAAAACCACTCAAGGAGATGAAGGTAAACCCCTATGAAAGTGCAGTTATTTTTCGTGTGGAGATCGAGGTTGATATAAAGGGGGCAGGATATTCCAATATTGAGGAGTTTGAAGGTGATCATTGGGGGCGCTGGTTCACTGTCACGGTAAATGGTTATGGCGCGCAATCAGGCGATGCAAAGTTATATTCAAAGCTCTTTCGGGCCCCTGTCGATGCTGATATTAGATATGCACTTGTGTCAGAGAGATATGTGTCGCCACTTAATCGAGAGTTTTCGTTAGATACCGCCAGCACTATCAGAGAGAATAGATTTGAGCAATCAGTGCGGAGTCGACTAAAAAGTGCTGAATATTTAGCGGTTTATGATGTCGGTCAGGGAAACGCTAATGCATTTATAACCAGTCAAAATAGTGCTTGCCCCAGTCTCTATTATGATTTGGGTGCTGGCATAGGCAGCAACCTAAAGACCATGCCTATGGGGTTGACGTTTTGCCTTTGTAATAGCCCGTTAATTATTTTGTCGCATTGGGATAAAGATCATTGGGCGGGAGCTCTAATTAAGAGTGGTGTGACTGCGCCAGCATTGAATCTTAGATGGATCGTCCCTAGGCAGCAATTGGATCCGGTGCACAAGACGTTTGCGTTCGAGATCATCGCAGCAGGTGGAAGCGTTAAGGTTCTTGACCTCAGTCCTAATCAAATTGTCAGTTTTAAGTTGGTGGATGGCTCCGGATTTAGCGTGACTAGAGGCGTAGGGAATACTAAAAATAGTTCCGGGTTTGTGCTGGTGGTCGAAAATAATGATGCTAATTATCCGGCGAGTTGGGTGTTAACGGGGGATTATGAATATAGATACTTTCCAACAGGGCTGACATTTCCCGATCCCGTAGTGTTATTGGCGCCCCATCATGGTGCATCTATTAAGCCGACCAGTATTGTTCCTCCGCCTTCGAAAGTAAGTCAGTATAGACGGTTGATTTATTCTTTCGGGCCAGATAATAGATTTCGTGCATGTCAGCATCCGACCATCAGCTCGGTTACAGCGCATATGAACAGTCATTGGGCGGTAGGTGACTGGGATACGAGCCCAGGGGCCGACTGCTTTAGTGGTGATATTCGTTCTACGGCAAATCACAGCCCATCACTCAACCGAGGTGGGGTGCTTGTCGGTTGGGAGCAGGTCCAAGGAGCGCTCCCAAGTTGTGGTACAAACGCAGCGCTTAAAAAAACGTGAGGCTAGGAAAGTCTATTGCGCGGCAGGCAACAGGAAGCGTGCTATCACCGGCAGGTGATTGGAAATACGCAGCGTATCTTCCTGCCGCACTTTTGCCTCCACCCGCTTGATCCGTGGGCTGTAAAACAAATAATCCAACGTACGATCCGGGCCATCCACGTTCGGGTCATTCGGGAAGTGTGTCAGCCATTTCTCACGGTCAATGCCGCTGGATTCGCTGTTGCTCGGGATCATCGGGTATTTATCCCACAGCAGATGCAGCTCGCTGTCCGGCGAATACTGGCCGCGCTTGTCGGCATCCAGGCGCAGAAACTGCCCCAGTGGCAGCAAGTTGAAATCCCCGCCGATCAGCCAGGGTGTGCCACGGCCTTCGAACTTATCCAGCAATTTCACCGTGGCTTTAGCTTGCTCCTGCACGGCCGAACGCCCAGGCCTGTCGCCATCCAGGCGGGTATTGAGCACGGCCAGTTGGCCGCCATCGCTCAGCGGCAGGTAGGTCAGCAATAACGCGGGTTTGGGTTGGAACTGGCGGCTGATGAAGTTGGCCGGGGACACCGGCAGTTGCAGGCGTTCGGCGTGTTCGATCTGGTAGCGGCTGAGGGTCACCAGTTTGCGGCCGACGCTGCCGAAGATATGCAGGTTGGGCACAAAGTCGGCTTTCCAGTCGAAGGCCTGGGCGCTGCACGGGTAGAGGTCGACCAGGCGTTCTTGCAGCAGCGCGATTTGATCCTGGTAGTGCGACGGCTTGGCGTTTTCGTCGAGCTCCTGCAACAACAGAATGTCGGGTTGTTCATCGCGGATCACCCGCGCGACTTCGTCGAGGCTGGAGGCCATGTCTTCCACGGTCGGACGGTCGTCCGGGCCGCTGCCGTCGGCGGTGTCGTACCAGAACACGTAGTTTTTGCCGGCCAGGTATTGCACGTTCCAGCTCATGACCTTGAGCGCCTGCCCCGGCAGCAAGGTCGGCGCACGGGGCGCGACGCAGCTCACGGGCAGGGTTTCTTTGTCGGCAGGGCGCCAGGTCAGGCTGTAGATCAGGGCGGCGAGCAGGCCCGCGATGATCAACAGGCTCAACAGGGTGATGCGCACTAAACGGGTCATCGGCTCGGCTTATAGCGTTCCAGGAATGGCACGGAGCATATCACCGCGCGTCGGCATCGCCACCGATCAGCATGAATAAACGAAACATCACCACGCAGGTAAACAGTTGCAGGAAGCTTTGGGCGCTGTCGATCAACAGGCCCAGCAGCGGCGCGGGATCAGGATAGGCGGCCTCGCTGGCGCCCTTGAGCAGCAATAGCGGCGTCATTACGCACAGCAGGCACACCAGAATTCGCCAGAAGTGCCCTCGGCTCAGGCGCACACTTTCCTTTATCGCTTCCAGCGTCGACATGCCGCGTAACACCAGCACGTATTCGGCAAACGCCAGGATGACCATCAGGGCCAGGCCCGGCAGGTAATACAACGAAAACGCATACATGAGCAGCAGCGAGCTGATGGCTGTCAGCAGGGCCAAACGTGGCCACAGGGTCAGCGCCATCGCCCACACATCTTTAGTGCGCGGCGACTCGCCACGGGTACGCGCGTCAAGAAACAGGATCAAGGCGCCGGTGTACAGCGGGTACACCAACAAGCTCGCCACCATGGGGGAACCGGGGAACGTATTCGGGCCCAGCGTGTGGTCGAGCAACTGTTGCAGGAAGGCTTCGAGAATCACCAACGGCAGGCACAACTGGACGATGGCGCCCAGGTTGCGCAGGGTGAAACGGAAGGAGTCGCGCAATACGTCTAACGGATTCATCAGGTTAATCACAGGCCTAAAAGCAAGGCCCACACTTTAACCGATCATGGCCGGCCGTAAGCAAACGTAAACCTTGCGTAAAGACCATTGAAACGTCGGTCAAGAGCCCCATAACTAGGGCGTAGCTTGCTTGATTACAGGCAGGCCCATGATTTCTACCGGCAATCTAACGAGGTCGCCATGAACAGCGAAGAGCAAACCCTGATCGATGGACTGTTTTCACGGTTGCAACAAGCCGAAACGGACTCAGCCCCCCGCGACGCCCTGGCTGAAGCGCGGATCAAGGAGCACATGACTCGCCAACCGGCCGCCGGGTACTACATGACCCAGTCGATCCTGGTGCAAGAACACGCGATCAAAAGCCTCGACGCGCAGAACAAGCAGCAGGCGCAGCAGATCCAGCAATTGCAGGATGAGTTGCAACAGGCCCGTTCCCAGGCGGCACAACCTGCGCCGAGCAGCGGTGGTTTCCTGTCGAGCATCTTTGGCGGCGGTTCCCGTGACTCGCAGCCGGCACAAAGCGCTGCGCCATCCTCCGGTGGCTGGCGTGAACCGGCGCGGCCGTCTTTCGGTCAGCCTGCACCCCAGCAAAACTACGGCGCGCCGCAGCAAAATTACCAGCAGCCCCAGCAAGCGCCCGCCGCGCCGATTGGCAGCGGCTTCC
The DNA here is from genome assembly GCF_009834565.1 of Pseudomonas sp. R76. Lineage (GTDB taxonomy): Bacteria > Pseudomonadota > Gammaproteobacteria > Pseudomonadales > Pseudomonadaceae > Aquipseudomonas. The sequence continues at coordinate 5,926,985 of NZ_CP019428.1, read as the reverse complement.
TCGGTGGCGCGCTGAAAACCGCTGCCGGCGTGGCCGGTGGTGTGATGCTGGCTGAAGGCATCAGCAGCCTGTTCAGTCACAACTCGCAACAGCCACAAGTCGTGGAAGAAATCATCCGCGAAGAACCGGCGCCAGCCAGTGACAACGGCAACTGGGGCAACGACGACCAGAAGTTCGCCGGCAATGACAGCTGGGGCAACGACAATTCCTCGGACAGCTTCGCTGACAACGACTATTCCGACGATTCCTCGTCTTTTGGCGACGACGACTCCTTCGTCTGACCCGCACTCAACCGGGGCGCTTCGTCGCCCCGGGCTGATTTTTCGCTGAAACTTCCCCATGGCTGGCATACTGGCGCCTTTCCGGGCGCTGGCGCCTGGCTGTCATGAGGAAGTGCGGTGAAGAAAATTGCGGTGTTCGCCGATGTACAAAACCTCTACTACACCGTGCGCCAGGCCTACGGCTGCCACTTCAACTATGCGGCCCTGTGGGCGGACATCAGTTCGCGCGGGCAGATCGTCGAAGCGTATGCGTATGCCATCGACCGTGGCGACAGCAAGCAGCAGCAATTCCAGCAGATCCTGCGCAACCTGGGCTTTACAGTAAAACTCAAGCCTTACATCCAGCGTGCTGACGGCTCGGCCAAGGGCGACTGGGACGTGGGCATCACCCTGGACATCATGGACGCCGCCGACCACGTCGACGAAGTGGTGCTGGCCTCCGGCGACGGTGATTTCGACATGCTGCTCGAACGCATCATCCAAAAGCACGGCGTCGAAGCCGTGGCCTACGGCGTGCCGGGGCTGACGGCCAATTCACTGATACGCGCCGCCAGCCGCTACGTGCCGATCGAAGGCGCGTTGCTGCTCAAATAAGTCAATTGTGAGACGGAGTTGGAACAGGTTTGGAACGTATAGCGGTCATCGACTTTGAAACCACCGGCATCACCCCGAGCAGCCACTGCCGGGCCACGGAAATTGCGGTGGTCATCCTTGAACGCGGCCAAATCGTGGACCGCTACCAGAGCCTGATGAATGCTGGCGTGCGCGTGCCGGGGTTTATCGAACAGCTCACCGGGATCAGCAACGCCATGCTGCGCAGCGCGCCGCCGGCCGAGCGGGTGATGAACGAAGTAAATGAGTTCGTCGGCACCACGCCCCTGCTGGCGCACAACGCCGCGTTCGACCAGAAGTTCTGGGACTTCGAACTGGGCCTGATCCGCCGCACCCGCCTGCAAAAATTCGCCTGCTCGCTGCTGCTCGCGCGCCGTTTGATGCCTTCGGCGCCGAACCACAAGCTCGGCACGCTGAATTCGTTCGCCCAACTGCCCCACACCGGCAAGGCTCACCGGGCGATGGCGGATGCGGAGATGGCGGCGAACCTCACGGCGCATCTGGCTGAAGAATTGCGCCGTACCCACGGTTTGCGCGAACTGTCTCATGAGCTGCTGTGCACCTTGCAGAAAGTGCCGGCGGCGAAGATCAATGAGCATTTGAAGAAGCATCGCGGGTTCTAAATCTTGCGATGATCGTTCCTACGCTCTGCGTGGTAACGCCTCCTGTGACGCTCCGCGTCACGACCTCAAGAGCGGACGCAGAGCGTCCTTGGCTGCATTCCCACGCAGAGCGTGGGGAACGATCGGCGGTTGCCTATCGAGGCTGCACACACGCCAACGCCCGACCCACCACTTCTTTTGATCGTTCCCACGCTCCGCGTGGTAACGCATCCTGTGACGCTCTGCGTCACGACCTCAAGAGCGGACGCAGAGCGTCCTGGGCTGCATGCCCACGCAGAGCGTGGGAACGATCGGTGGTTGCCTATCGAGGCTGCACACACGCCAACGCCCGCTCCACCACCTCCTTCGCCATCCCCACCAAATGCATCACCGCTCGCTGCTGCGCGCTGATCGTCTCACCCGCCACCTGCGCCGTCTCCACCGCGCAATGCAGCAAATCCGCCGCATGGGCCAGGGCGTCTTCGAAGCTCAGGTTGTCGTTCAGAACAAAGTTGGGCGCATCCGGGGCGGATGCTTTGAGGTAGTAGTCGATGGCTCGGCGGTTGAGCAGGGCGTCTTCGCTGAGGAAGTTTGTCTGGTTATCAGTTGAAGTAGAGGTTGTTTTGACCATGTTGAGTCTCCGGGACTTGTAACTCTCTCCTTCGTCAATTTCGGCTTGCACTTCCGGTCACCGAAGGGCCGATGACGTGGGGAAGACTAGCGGTGGAATTTAACCGGGACAAGGCATGAAACGTCGCTAGGAAACGTCCCGCAAATGAAAGGGATCGGTCTTGCTGGCCACTGAAACATCACGCCTTGGAGGGGGCTTTTGCGACATATCGGAACAGTCAGTAGGTTGAGTCTTGTTGCAATGTCGGATTCTTCTGGTTTCTCTTTCGCCAAACGCTGACTTCTTCCAAACAATTAAGATCCTGCTCGTTAGTAGCGAAAAGGAATTTGGTTTTATGAGAAATGAGATCACTCAAAAAGTGATTCAGCTGTTCGTCGATATCATTGGTTTTATCGACCGAAGCCAAGTGACTGAGCAAACGGATTTCATCCATGACTTCACGATCATTGATGAGGATTTGACGTGCTTTGTCATGCAGATTAAATGGCAATTCAACCTGCAGGCGACTCAGGAAGACTGGGATCACATCACGACCATCAAGCAGATTGTCGACTTGATTGTGAGGCAACTGACGCCATCGCAGGCAAGCCAGCTCCCACAGTAAATTGCCTGTTTGATCGTTGTTCGATCGTTCCCACGCTCCGCGTGGTAACGCATCCTGTGACGCTCTGCGTCACGACCCCGAGAGCGGAAGCAGAGCGTCCTTGGCGGCATTCCCACGCAGAGCGTGGGAACGATCGGTGTCAGGTGGCTTTCCCTTCCAACTGCCCCAACGGCACCCGCCGCGCTATCGCGCTCGACAAAATGATCGAGGTTTTGCTGAACCCGAACTTCGCCACTCGATTGATCAGGTTTTCCAACTCCGGCATCGAGCCCACCGCCGCTTGCATGATCACGCACGGGTCGCCTGTTACCCGATGACATTCGGTCAGCTCGGGGATTTCAGCGAGGGCGTCGTACACCTTCTGGCTGCCGTTGTTGGTCAGGCGCAGTTCGATCGTGCATTGGATCGGCAGGCCGATTTTGGACAAGTCCACCTTGGCCTGATACCCGGTGATCACGCCACTGGCTTCCAGCTTGGCCACCCGCTCGGCCACGGCGGGGGCGGAGAGGTTTACCGTGCGGGCCAGTTGCGCGTAGGAAGCGCGGCCGTCTTCGAGCAAAGCGCTGAGGAGCATGCGGTCGTATTTGTCCATGATAAGGCTCCGGTGATGCCTGGCTTTCGAATACACGGTTTATAGCCTTCATAACCATGTTTTGAAAAGTGTATGGGCGGTTTAAACAGGTTTTGTAACTTATGTTTAGCGTGCTGCCTTTCTAGAATAAGCCTCCCTTCTTCTGCCGCAGAGCTACCCAATGCCTGGCCCACGTCGTTTTCCCTTACCGTTGATCGCCGCTTTTTTTGCGCTGTATGTGATTTGGGGTTCCACCTACCTGGTGATTCGAATCGGCGTGGAGTACTGGCCGCCGTTGATGCTCGGCGGGATTCGCTTTTTGGTGGCGGGGCTGGCGATGTATGGCTATTTGCGCTGGCGTGGGGCGCCTGCGCCGACGTGGGTGCAGTGGAAGGCCGCCGCCAAGATCGGCATTTTGCTGCTGACTTTTGGTAATGGTGCGGTGACGGTGGCCGAGCACACGGGCGTTGCCTCCGGCGTGGCCGCGTTGGCGGTGGCGACGGTGCCGTTGTTCACGTTGCTGTGCGGGTATTTCTGGGGCGCGCGCAATACCCGCCTGGAATGGGCCGGCGTGGTGCTGGGGATTATCGGCATTGCCATGCTCAACATGGGCTCCAACCTGCAATCGAGCCCGACCGGGGCGATGCTGTTGCTGTTTGCTGCGGCCTCCTGGGCCTTCGGCTCGGTGTGGAGCAGGCACTTGCCGTTGCCGGCGGGCGCCATGGCCAGTGCGGCCGAGATGATTATCGCCGGTGCCTTACTGCTGGTGGGCAGCGCGCTGACCGGTGAGCGCCTGCATTCAATCCCGCCGATTGAAGGTTGGCTGGCCTTGGCGTACTTGGCCGTGTTCGGCTCGATCATCGCCTTCAATGCTTATATGTACCTGCTCAAGCACGTACGCCCGGCGGCCGCGACCAGCTATGCCTACGTGAACCCAGCCGTGGCGGTGTTGCTGGGCATTGTGTTTGTCGGCGAGACCATCGGCATGGAAGAAGCCCTGGCGATGCTGGTGATCATCAGCGCCGTGCTGTTGATCAGCCTGCCCCAGTGGCGCAAGCCCAAGCCGGAAATAAGGTAAACTTGCGCGCATTACGCTTATGCGCTGAATTTTTCCTACGGTAAACACATGACTTTCGCCACACTTGGCCTGATCGAACCCTTGCTGCGCGCCCTTGAGACGCTTGGCTACCAGACCCCGACGCCGGTGCAGGCGCAAGCCATTCCGGCGGTGCTGGCCGGTCGCGACCTGATGGCCGCGGCCCAGACCGGCACCGGCAAGACCGCAGGTTTCGCCCTGCCGCTCCTGCAACTGCTGACCATGGAAGGGCCGAAAGTTGCCGCCAACTCGGCGCGCGCGCTGATCCTGTGCCCGACCCGCGAGCTGGCCGAGCAGGTTCACGCCAGCGTCGCCGAATACGCCCAGCACCTGCCGCTGACCACGTACGCGGTATACGGCGGCGTGAGCATCAACCCGCAGATGATGAAGCTGCGCAAGGGCGTCGACATTCTGGTCGCCACGCCGGGCCGCCTGATCGATCTGTTCCGCCAGAACGCGCTGAAGCTCAACCAGCTGCAAACCCTGGTGCTGGATGAAGCCGACCGCATGCTCGATTTGGGTTTCTCCGAAGAGCTGGCGAACATCTACCGCATGCTGCCGAAAAAGCGCCAGACCTTGCTGTTCTCCGCGACCTTCTCCGATGACATCCGCCTGCTCGCCGGGCAGATGCTCAACGACCCGCTGAGCATCGAAGTGAGCCCGCGCAACGTCGCTGCCAACACCGTCAAGCAATGGGTGGTGCCGGTGGACAAGAAGCGCAAGCCGGAGCTGTTTGTGCACCTGATGCGCAAAGGCCGCTGGAAGCAGGTGCTGGTGTTCGCCAAAACCCGTAACGGCGTGGATGCGCTGGTGGATAAGTTGCAGGGCCTGGGCATCAATGCCGACGGCATCCACGGCGACAAACCCCAAGCCACTCGGCAACGTGCGCTGGACCGCTTCAAGTCCAGCGACGTGCAGATTCTGGTGGCCACCGACGTGGCGGCGCGTGGCCTGGATATCGAAGACCTGCCGTTGGTGGTCAACTTTGACCTGCCGATCGTGGCCGAGGATTACATCCACCGTATCGGCCGCACCGGCCGGGCGGGCAATACCGGCGAGGCGATTTCGCTTGTGTGTGCCGATGAGGTGAACATGCTGTCGGCCATCGAGATGCTGACGCGTCAGACCTTGACCCGCAAGATGGAGCCGGACTTCGAACCGGAGCACCGTGTGCCGGACACCGATGCCAGTGGCCAGGTGGTGAAGAAGCCGAAGAAACCGAAGAAGCCCAAGGCTTCGGGTGGTGGCGGTGGTAAACGCAATTTGGGCAAGTGGGTGGACAGTGGGGACGTGGCGCCGTCGGAGCCTTCTATTAAGCCGGTGCGTAAAGTGCCTGTTTTTAACACGGGGCCGCGCAAGAAGAAGTAAGTCTTTTGGGTGATTAACGAAGGCTTGGTGAATTAAGTGAGCGGTGCAATGCCGCTCACTCGACGCCCTGCAAGGTGTCGAAACGACAGGTTAATAATTGTATAAATTTATTTGTGTATTTCTTCCTGTGTAGAAACTTTTTGTCATCAACTGCCCTGTACGTGTTTGGAACTTAGATTTCTTACTCGCCACTGATCTATTGTAAATATCAAATTAAAATAGAGAGGTGAGTATGCCTGTTTTTTTGGTTCCGATTGGGGCAGCTGTGGCAGGGGCCCTGCTAGTTACAGGCGCCGGCATAGGGGTTATTGAGTCTGGAAAGAGTAAGGCAGCGGATGCCGCGGAAAAAAAGCCGCGGAGATCGTTGCATACGCAAAGGCTGAAAAAAAAGGCGAAGAGCTGCTGGCCAGAGCGAATACGCATCAGGAGAATGGGGCTCTGTATCCCGCTTTTCGAGAATACAGGAACTACCTGGATCATATGGCAAGCCACTTTAATATCTCGCCCGAAGAAAAGAAGAAGGGTGAAGATATATATGATGGTATGAGAAAAACTGCGGTAAAGGCTTACCAAACACTGCTCAGTGAATACGACAAGGCAGTTGCCCCCCTTTACAAAAGCGGCGATGAGCCCTACGAGGTGCAGAGTAAGTTTATCGATAAATTGATAAAGTTACTGGGGCCGGACGCACCTAAGGTTAAAGAGTGGGAGAACAAGTTTGGTGCTAGTTACAAGGCTTATAAATACCCCATTACCAATTGATCGTGCAGGTGGAATAGTGCTGTAGCGGAGGGTGTATAAGGTGAGAAAACCGTATTTGGACGACTTGGAGCGTGAAGCGTTAGAGCCTGTCTATCGGCCACCCACTCAACCGGCTTCGGAGGAGGCGATAGAACGATTTCCGATGAATGAGCATCTGCTCAACGTTTGGCAGCAAGGTAATGAGAGTCTGCGCGCAGCCGTTATGGCATTACGCGCGGAACAAAAAGCAGATTTGCCGTTGTACCGTGGTGGCCTGAGACAACCCTTGCAGTAAAACCAGGTGTGGGTCATTCCTGAACCGGTATCCCCACTACGCGGCGTTCTGTTGTTGAGTGGGGCAAGGCCAGCCACTCTAGAACGCCTCGCCCGGCCGCCCGCCCGCTGGCAAAACAGCCTGTCAGCAGATACCCGCCGGTCGGCGCTTCCCAATCCAGCATCTCCCCGGCACAAAATACCCCCGGCAATTGCTTGAGCATCAACCGCTCATCCAGCGCCTCAAACGGCACCCCACCCGCCGTGCTGATCGCCTCATCCAGCGGCCGCGTCTTCACCAAGGTCAGGGGCAGCGCCTTGATCGCCACCGCCAGCTGCGCCGGGTCATTGAAGTGTTCCGCAGGCGCCAACTCGCGCAGCAGCGCAGCCTTGACCCCGTCCAGGCCCAACTGGCTGTGCAAATGCTTGCTCATCGAGCGCGAACCACGCGGCTTGGCCAAGGCCGCCTGCACCTTGTCCAGCGGCTTGCTCGGCAGCAGGTCGATGTGCACCGTGGCCGAGCCGTCGCGATTGATGGCTTCACGAATCGACGCCGACAGCGCGTAGATCAAACTGCCCTCGATGCCGGTGGCCGTGACCACGCATTCGCCCAGCCGAGGCTTGTCATCCGCCAGGCCGATGGCGACGTTTTTCAACGGCGCGCCGGCGAATTTGCTCACCATCAATTCACTCCAGGCTGACACCTCGAAGCCGCAATTGCTCGGTTGCAGTGCGGCGTAAGGCACGCCTTTGTCTTCCAGCAACTTGAGCCAGGCACCGTCGGAGCCCAGGCGCGACCAGCTGCCGCCGCCCAGGGCCAGCAGCACCGCATCGCTGTGGACAGTTTTCTCGCCGTCCGGGCTGTGGATAAGTAAGCCGCCGTCGGCAGCCCAGCCCAGCCAGCGATGTCGGGTGTGGATAACCACGCCTTGGTCGCGCAGGCGCTTGAGCCAGGCGCGCAGCAGTGGGGCGGCTTTCATGTCGGTAGGAAACACGCGGCCGGAGGTGCCGATAAAGGTTTGAATGCCCAGGCCATGAATCCACTCGCACAAGGCGTCGGCACCAAACCCCCGCAACAACGGCGCCATGTGCGGCGCGCGTTCGGCATAGCGCGACAGAAACGCCGGGTATGCCTCTGAGTGGGTGATGTTCATACCGCCCACGCCCGCCAGCAGGAACTTGCGCCCCACCGACGGCATGCCGTCATACAGGTCCACCCGCACGCCCGCCTGGCTCAAGACTTCAGCGGCCATCAGCCCGGCGGGGCCGCCGCCGATGATAGTGACGTGTTGAGAAGAGGTCTGAGGCATGGGCAAGGCTGCGGTCGCTGAATAGGCCGAGCATTCTACCCGACGGCGACGTAGCTGCCTGATCAAAAAACGTACACTTTCCTACAGGCCATACGGCTACTCGCTTTCAGGCCCTTACGCTCAAGTTATCCACAGGCCGTTCCACAGGCATTGTGGGTAACGCGCACACTTCAATGACAACCTGATGACGTCCACACCCGTTGGGCGCTGTGGTGCAGGATGCCGTGGCGGCGGGCCAGGGCCGGGCGGTCCTTGCTGTAGCCGCCGCCGATCACGCCCATCACCGGAATGTCGCGGCCCAGGCAGTGGCGCATCACACTTTCATCACGGGCGGCGACGCCTGCGTCTGTCAGCTTGAGGTAACCGAGGGCGTCATCTTTATGCACATCAACGCCGGCGTCGTACAGCACCAGGTCGGGCTGGTACAGCGGCAGCAAGTAGTTGAGCGCGTCGTCGACCACCTTGAGGTAATCGGCGTCGCCCATGCCCATGGGCAGTGGGATGTCCCAGTCACTCTGGGCCTTGCGCGCGGGGAAGTTCTTTTCGCAATGCAGCGACACGGTGATGGCGTCCGGCGTGTCGTGGAGGATGCGCGCGGTGCCGTCGCCCTGGTGCACGTCGCAGTCGAAGATCAGCACGCGGTTAACTCGGCCGCTGGCCAGCAAGTAATGGCTGATCACCGCGAGGTCATTGAAGATGCAAAAGCCGGCCGGGTAATCGTAGTGGGCGTGGTGGGTGCCCCCCGCCAAGTGGCAGGCCAGGCCGTGTTCCAGTGCTTGTTCGGCGGCGAGTATCGAGCCGCCGACCGCACGCACGGTGCGCCGCGCCAGGGCTTCGTTCCACGGAAGGCCGAGGCGCCGCTGGTCTTCGCGGGACAACTCGCCGCCCATGTAGCGTTCGATATACCCAGCGTCATGGGCCAGGGCCAGAATCTCGGGCGGGCACAGTTCGGGGCGCAGCAGTTGGCGGTCCTCGGTCAGGCCGCTGTCCACCAGGTGATCGCGCAACAGGCGAAACTTGTCCATTGGGAACCGGTGGTCCGCCGGAAACTCCGGGCTGTAATCATCGTGGTAGATCAATGGCAAGGGCATGGGATTTTCTGACGGGAACCTGCGAAGGATCTTACCAGCGCTGTACACTCACGCACATGGCAAGGGAGGGGACCCATGGAGCCGATACTGGAATTGGAAAGCGCACGGCTGGTGCTGCGCCAATGGCGTGACAGCGACTTACCGGAATTTGCGCAGATGTGCGCCGACCCGCAGGTGATGCGTTATTTCCCGGCCAAGCTGAGCCACCTGGAAAGCGCCGCGTTGATCGGCCGGATTCGCGGGCATTTCGCCGAATATGGCTTTGGCTTTTGGGCCTTGCAGCGCAAGGACACCGGCGACTTTATCGGCCTGACCGGGCTGCAAAACGTCAACTTTGAAGCGGACTTTACCCCGGCGGTAGAAATTGGCTGGCGCCTGGCTCGCGAGCATTGGGGCCTGGGTTACGCCAGCGAAGCGGCCTGGACCGCGCTGCGCTGTGGTTTCGACCGGCTGCAATTGGATGAAATTCTCGCCTTTACCACCGAAACCAATCTGCCATCACAAAAAGTCATGCAGGCCATCGGTATGCATTACGATCCCCTGGCAGATTTTGAACACCCCAAGGTCGCAGCCGATGACCCGCTGCGCCATCATGTTTTGTACCGCATCACCCGCGCCCAATGGTTGGACACGCTGCACGGATAAGCAGCCCGGAATGCCCTATCGATTGTTGTAGGAGTTGCTCTATGAGCCAAGTATTGGAAGATCTGGTGGACTTGCTGACCCTGGAGCCGATCGAGGAAAACCTCTTTCGCGGCCGCAGCCAGGACCTGGGTTTTCGCCAGCTGTTCGGCGGCCAAGTGCTCGGCCAGTCGCTGTCGGCGGCCAGCCAGACCGTAGAAGAAGCGCGGCATGTGCATTCCCTGCACGGTTATTTCCTGCGCCCCGGCGATGCATCGTTGCCGGTGGTGTACTCCGTGGACCGTGTGCGCGATGGCGGCAGCTTCAGCACCCGCCGCGTCACGGCGATCCAGAAGGGCAACCCGATTTTCACCTGCACCACCTCGTTCCAGTACGACGAGCAAGGCTTTGAGCACCAGACCACCATGCCCGTGGTAGTCGGCCCGGAAAACCTGCCGTCGGAGCTGGAGCTGACCAAGCAGCGTGCGCACCTGATTCCTGAGCACATGCGCGACAAGTTGCTGTGCCCCAAGCCGATCGAAGTGCGCCCGGTCACGGAAAAAGACCCGTACAACCCGCAGCCGTCCGACCCGGTCAAATACGTGTGGTTCAGGGCTGACGGCGCCTTGGCTGATGCGCCGGCGCTGCATAAATACCTGCTGGCCTACGCCTCGGATTTCGGCCTGTTGACCACCTCGTTGCTGCCCCACGGCAAGACCGTTTGGCAGAAAGATATGCAGGTCGCCAGCCTCGACCATGCGCTGTGGTTCCACGCTGACCTGCGCGCCGATGACTGGTTGCTGTATGCGATGGACAGCCCGTGGGCCGGCAACTCGCGGGGTTTCTCGCGTGGCAGCGTGTACAACCGCGCCGGGCAACTGGTGGCGTCGGTGACCCAGGAAGGCTTGATTCGCCATCGCAAGGATTGGGCATGAGCCTGTCGGACGTTAAGCATTGGGTGTTTGACATGGACGGCACCCTCACGGTGGCCGTGCATGATTTTGCTGCGATTCGCGTGGCGCTGGAGATTCCGCCCGAGGATGACATCCTCACCCATCTGGCGGCCTTGCCGGCAGACGTTGCGGCAGCCAAGCATGCCTGGCTGCTGGAGCATGAGCGCGAACTGGCGCTGGGTTCTATTGCGGCCGATGGCGCGGTGGAACTGGTACGCGAATTGGCCGGGCGCGGTTATCGCCTCGGCATCCTGACGCGCAATGCGCGGGAGTTGGCGCATATCACCCTGGAGGCGATTGGCCTGGCGGACTGCTTTGCCGTCGAGGATGTGTTGGGGCGTGATGATGCGCCGCCCAAGCCGGATCCGGGTGGGTTGCTGAAGTTGGCGGCGGCGTGGGCTGTATCGCCCAGTGAGATGGTGATGGTCGGGGATTACCGCTTTGACCTGGATTGCGGGCGGGCGGCGGGGACCAGGACGGTGTTGGTGAACTTGCCGGAGAACCCGTGGCCGGAGTTGGCGGATTGGCATGCGGCGGATTGCGCGGTTTTGCGCCGGATGATCTAACCCAGACAATGAAGATCAAAGGTGGGAGCAGGCCTGTGTGGGAGCCGGGCTTGCCCGCGATAGGAACACCTCGGTATGTCTGGTAGACCGAGGTGTTTGCATCGCAGGCAAGCCAGCTCCCACACAAGCCAGCTCCAACCTTTTTAACCCGGTCGTGTCAGTTACTAGGAAACAACACCTTCTCACCCTCAGGTGAAGTAAACATCTTGTCCCCATCGTGCCCAACCCCCGGCACTTCCACCAGCTTCTGGGTCAGTTGCGGATGGCGCGCCTTGAGGTAATCAAAGTAGTTGTGCCCACGAATCAGGCGATACGCGCCCTGGGTTTCGGCTTCGCAGCTTTTATCCAGCGCCGGGTGGTTCGCGTCGGTGTCTTGCTGGCCCAGCAGGTAAGTGATGTTGCGTGACACGTAGGCCTGTTCAAGCTGTTGTGCGCTCTGGCCCTTGGCGTAGTCCGGCAGGTTTTGCATGCCGTATTTCCAGTCGTTGAAGCCTGGGCAACTGGCCGCGTCGAATTTGACCGGGCGCTGTGGGCTGAAGTAGGCGTAGGACGACGGGTTGGCCACCACGTAACGCAGGCTGATGCCTTCGGTTTGCAGTATCGGGTGGTCGTGGCCGGTGAGGGCGAAACGCTGCACCACCTGGCCGCCGCCGGAATGGCCAGCCACTACGATTTCTTTGAGTGCCGGGAACAGCTTGTGGTTGCCCAGGTGCTTGATGATCTGGTCGAGGGCGCCGTAGGAGCTGATCTGGCCTGGCCCGGTGGAGGGATCGCCGGCCATCCAGTCATTGCCGTTCCAGCGCAGCACCTGGTTGTCGAGGTGGTTGCGCTTTATGTCCGACTCATTGAGAAACTGCGGCGCAATCACCAGGGTGTTGGCAGCAACCCCGGCAGCGCTGGCCGCGTCTTCACCGCTTTGCAGGTAGGTCTGCGCATTACGCAGGCGACCGTGCACGATGATCAGTGCGCGAGTGACATTGGGCAGCGGCTGGCTCCAGTCCTGGCTCAGGCCCATGCTGAGGGCGCCGGCATCCAGTTGAAAACGATCGGGACTGACCACTTTGACGCCGTGTTCTTTTTCGGCAGCCCAGGTGGAGGAAGAGCAGGCAATCATCAAACTCAGCACTAGACCCAATCGTTTATTCATCTAAAGACTCTTCGCGGTAAAAGTGTCGCATTGAGTGATCTGGCCCTGGGCGAAGCCGGTCTTGAACCAGCGAACCCGCTGTGCCGAGGTGCCGTGGGTAAACGAGTCCGGCACTACGCGCCCTTGACCCTGTTGCTGTAAACGGTCATCGCCGATGGCGTTGGCCGCATTCAGTGCTTCTTCAATATCGCCGGGCTCCAGCCAGTTCAGGCGCTTTTGCGCACGGTTGGCCCACACACCGGCGAAACAGTCGGCTTGCAGTTCCTGGCGTACCAGCAGGCCGCCGTCGCCTTGCATCTGCCGGCCCTGTTGGCGTGCGGCTTGAATCTTGGCCGAGATGCCCAACAGCGTTTGCACGTGGTGCCCGACTTCGTGGGCGATCACGTAGGCCTGGGCGAAATCACCGGCGGCCTTGAAGCGTTGCGACATTTCCCGGAAGAAATCGAGGTCCAGATACACTTGCTGGTCAGCCGGGCAGTAGAACGGGCCGCTGGCTGAGGTCGCGCCACCGCAGGCGGAATTTACCCGGCCACGGAACAGAATCAGTTTCGGGTTCTTGTAGACCAACCCATTTTCCTTGAACACCTGGCCCCAGGTGTCTTCGGTATCGCCCAGTACCGCGCGGACAAAATCGGCTTGCTCGTCGTTGGCCGGCGGTGCCTGGCGCGATTGCGTGCTCACCGACGGCGCTTGCTCGACCTGGCCGGTCAACTGGCCGAGGATCTGCAGCGGGTCCTGGCCGGTCAGCCAGCCGATCCCGACGATCAGCACGATCGCCGTCAAACTCAGGCCCTTGCCGCCGCCAAAGCGTATGCCGCCACCGCCGCCGCCACTGTCATCGCGGGCATCTACCACGTTGTCGCTGCGTCGGCCTTTTTTCCATAGCATGGGGCAATCCTCTCGATGAACCTGTCGAACACTTTTCTAAGAGCAGTGTTGTTGGTGCGAATGAATGGCGCCAGCCCGGCTGTCCGACAAGAGACGAGAGTTGCCTAGTATCGCTGCTGTCAGGCCGTGCAGGCAGGGGCGCCAGATGAAAGTTGTGTCAGCTGCGCGGGGTCAGTCGCGGCAGTAGCCTTCGCCGGTATCGACAATCAGGCAGTCTTTTTTATCCGCCAGCCATTTCAGGCCGGTGGCTTCACCGTCGCCGGCGCTTAGCTGTTGCGGGCCGTCCGGGCGGGTAAAGGCGATGCCGTCTTCGTTAGCCTCACCCTTGAAGGTGCCTTCGTCGTCGGCGTCGAGGCCATACTTCATGGTCAGAATGTAATGACCACGGCCGATGCTGTCGTCCTTGGCGATGGTCAGGTTCAAGCCTTCGACGCCAATCCATTTGCCGACCCATTTGTCGGTGGGCGGGGTAGCCGGCACCAAGGTGGCTTGCACCGACGCCGGTGCGGGTTTGGGGGCTTCCTTGGACTCTTGGTTACAAGCAGTGAGCAGGGCGAAGGCAGAAAGAACGAAGAGTGTTTTTTTCATAGCGGCAAGGCCTTGGTTAAAAAGTGTGCAACGCGCGGGGAAACGTGCAGCGTTGGACTCAAATCCCGTGATTTAGTGCGCTGTTCGCACGGTGTTTGGTTATGCTCTTGGGGCGGACTACGGCCCGCCTGCTAGATTGCCGGGTTGAGTGCTGTTGCGTTCAGTGCTCAGCGATCAGCCCGCCACGCAAGAGAATTCAATGACTGTCAGTACACCCCTTTCCGGCGTCAACCATCCTTTCAAAGGCATCTTGTTGATTGTGGTGGCGACGTTTCTGTTTTCCAGCCACGACGCCCTGTCCAAATACCTGGCCGGGTTCTATCCGATTGTGATGGTGGTGTGGGCGCGTTACCTGGTGCACACCTTGTTGATGGCCGGCATCTTCCTGCCGCAATCGGGCTTGCGCGTGCTGCGCAGCAAACGCCCCGGCATGCAGGTGGTACGGGCGTTGTGCCTGTTGGGCACTAGCCTGTTTTTTACCGCTGCGTTGCATTACATCCCGTTGGCGGAAGCCACGGCGGTGAACTTCCTCGCGCCGATCCTGGTGACGGCGCTGTCGGTGCCGCTGCTCGGGGAGCACGTGACACGCGGCCAATGGCTGGCGGTGATCTGTGGGTTTGTCGGCGTGCTGATCATCATCCATCCCGGCGGTGAGCTGTTTACGCCGGCGGTGTTGCTGCCGCTGTGTTCGGCGCTGTTCTTCTGCTTCTACCAACTGCTTACGCGCATCCTCAGCCAGTACGACACGCCGACCACCAGCAACTTTTTTGCCGGGCTGTGCAATACCTTGGTGATGAGTGCGCTGGTGCCGTTCTTCTGGCATCTGCCGACGCTGTGGCACGGCGTGCTGATGTTGGCGCTGGGCACGTGCGGGATGACCGCCCACTTGATGTTGACCCAGGCCTTCCGCTTTGCGGCGCCGGCTTTGCTGGCGCCGTTCGGCTATTGCCAGATCGTGTTTGCGGGGTTGTTGGGCTGGCTGGTGTTCAAGCATACCCCCGACATGACCACGGTGGTCGGCATCGGGGTGATCTGCATGAGCGGGTTGGCCGCTGCCTGGCAGCAGCGGCGGCGTTGACTCAAACGTCGACTTTTGGAATTTTGCGCGGTGCCATGAAGTACATCCACGTCAGCGCAATGAAGTACATCGCCGGGATCAGCGTGAACAGTACGGTGTAGTTGTTGTTCGTGACCGTGAGGATATGACCGACGATCTGGGTCATGAACATGCCGCCAATGGCCGCGCACATACCACCGAAACCGAACACCGTGCTCATCATGTGCTTGGGCGTGTAGTCCATCACCAGGCTCCAGATGTTGGCGGTCCAGGCCTGGTGCGCGCCGATGGCCAGGGAGATGGCGAACACGGCAACCCACAGCTGGCTGGAGCCGGCGGCCATGATGACGCCGACGATGCAGCAGGCAAACAGCAGCATCGACAACAGCCGCGCCTTGATCGGGTTCATCCCGCGGCCGATCAGGAACGAGGACAGAATCCCTCCACCCACGCTGCCGAAGTCGGCGGTCAGGTAGATGATGATCAGCGGGATGCCCATTTGGGTCACGTTGATGCCCAGGTTGTATTGCTGGTTCAAAAACGGCGGCAGCCAGTACAGGTAGAACCAGAACACCGGCGCGGTCATCGCGTAGGCGAGGGCGAAGGCCCAGGTGCCACGCATGCGCAGGATGCGGCTGAAAGGCACGCTGGGTTGTTCGGGTTCGACTTCCTGTTGCACGTAGTCCAATTCGGATTGTTTGGCCGTCGGATGGTCTTCCGGGTTGTAGTACTTCAAGCCCCAGAACACCAGCCAGATACCCCCCAACGATGCCATGCACAGGAACGCCGCCTGCCAGCCCCACACGTGCAGGATCAGCGGCAGCAGCATCGGCGTCATCATTGCGCCAACGTTAGTGCCCGCGTTGAAGATACCCGTGGCCACCGCACGCTCACCGGCCGGAAACCACAGGCGGGTGGTCTTGACGCAGGCGGGGTAGTTGGCGGCCTCGGTCAGCCCGAGAATAAAGCGGCAGACCATAAACCCTACGGCCGAGGTGGCCAGGCCGTGGGCGCCGGTGGCCAGGCTCCACAGCAGCACCGCGCAGAAGAACACGCGCTTCACGCCGACTCGGTCAATCAGCCGGCCTTGCAACACAAAGCCGATGGCGTAGCCGACCTGGAACCAGAAGTTGATGTTGGCGTAGTCCATCGCCGTCCAGCTCATCTCCTTGGCCAGGATCGGCTGCATCACGCCGAGCGCGGCGCGGTCGATGTAGTTAAGCGTGGTGGCGAAGAACACCAGGGCCAGCATGCCCCAGCGCGTTTTACCCACGGCCATGGCGCCGCGGATTTTGTCGCCGATACCGGCTTGCGGGTTGCCCGGGCGCGCGGCCAGGGCGGGATTTTGCAGAGGCATGAGGTCGTACCCGTTTTTTGAAATTTTTATGGTGTGTTCTGGGTCTTGGTGCAGGTTCGATGGTGCGCAGCGGTTAAAACATCGTCAATTCGCCAAACCGGCATAGTGTTCGGTAATCGCCCGAAAAACTAACTGGTTCGTACATTTTAATTGCTGCGTGTAGGCTAGGGGCGAATAATTTGTCGCAAACAACAATTGCCGGGAGTCGCCCCATGCAACGTTCCATTGCCACCGTTTCCTTGAGCGGCACCCTGCCGGAAAAGCTCGAAGCCATTTCCGCCGCCGGTTTTGATGGGGTCGAAGTCTTCGAAAACGATTTGTTGTATTACGATGGCAGCCCACGGGAAGTTAGGCAGATGTGCGCCGACCTTGGCATCGCCATCACCTTGTTCCAGCCGTTCCGCGACTTTGAAGGCTGCCGCCGCGACCGCCTGGCGCGCAACCTGGAACGCGCCGAACGCAAGTTCGACTTGATGCAGGAACTGGGCACTGACCTGGTCTTGGTGTGCAGCAATGCTTCCGCCGATTGCGTCGGCGATGAACGTATTTTGCTCGACGACCTCAGCCTGCTCGCCGAACACGCCGGCCGCCGTGGTCTGCGCATCGGCTATGAAGCCCTGGCCTGGGGCAAGCATGTGAACACCTGGCAGCAGGTGTGGAACCTGGTGCGGCAGGTCGACCACCCGAGCCTCGGCGTGTTGCTCGACAGTTTTCACACCCTGTCACTCAAGGGCGACCCGAGTGGAATCGCCGATATTCCCGGTGACAAAATCTTCTTTGTGCAAATGGCCGATGCGCCGATCCTGGCCATGGATGTGCTGGAGTGGAGCCGGCATTTCCGCTGCTTCCCGGGGCAGGGCGAGTTCGACCTGGCGGGCTTTCTCGCGCCAATCATCAAGAGTGGCTACACCGGACCGCTGTCCCTGGAAATTTTCAATGACGGTTTCCGTGCGGCCCCGACCCGGGCCAATGCGGCGGATGGCTTGCGTTCGCTGCTGTACCTTGAAGAGAAAACCCGTCAGCGCCTGGCGCAGGAACAGCCTGCCAAGCCGGTCGATATTCTGTTTGAAACCCCGGCCGCCAGTGAATACGACGGCATCGAATTCCTCGAATTTGCCGTGGATGAAAACCTCGGCGCCAAGCTCACGCAGTGGCTGGAGCGCCTGGGGTTCGTCAAAGCCGGGCAGCACCGTTCCAAGAGTGTGAGCCTGTTGCGCCAGGGTGACATCAACCTGATCCTCAACTGCGAACCCTATTCCTTTGCCCACAACTTTTTTGAAGCCCATGGGCCGTCGCTGTGCGCCACGGCCATTCGGGTCAAGGACAGCGCCAAGGCGTTGCAGCGGGCGGTGGCCTACAAGGGCCAGCCTTATCGCGGTCTCGTGGGGCCAAATGAGCTTGAGCTGGCCGCCGTGCGCGCGCCGGACGGCAGCCTGATTTACCTGGTAGACCCAAGCGAAGGCGGGCTGTATGACACCGACTTCAACCTGCAAGCGAATACGGCCTCAAGCGGCGGGCTGCTGCGCATTGACCATATGGCCATGGCGCTGCCGGCCGACAGCCTCGACAGCTGGGTGCTGTTCTACAAGAGCCTGCTGGATTTCGAAGCCGACGACGAGGTGGTACTGCCCGACCCTTATGGCCTGGTGAAAAGCCGCGCGCTACGCAGCCGCTGCAGCTCGATCCGCCTGCCGTTGAATATTTCCGAGAACCGCAACACCGCCATTTCCCACGCGCTGTCGAGCTATCGTGGCTCGGGTGTGCACCATATTGCCTTCGACTGCGCGGACATTTTCGCCGAGGTAAGCCGGGCTAAAGAGGCAGGTGTGCCGTTGCTGGACATCCCGCTCAATTACTACGACGACTTGGCCGCGCGGTTTGATTTCGACGATGAGTTCCTCAGCGAGTTGGCGTACTACAACGTGCTGTACGACCGTGACGCCCAAGGTGGTGAGCTGTTTCACGTGTACACCGAGCCTTTCGAGGGGCGGTTTTTCTTCGAGATCATCCAACGCAAAAACGGCTACGCCGGGTACGGCGCGGCCAACGTGGCGGTGCGCCTGGCGGCGATGGCCAAATCCCGCAGCGGCGCGGTGCGCCAAGCACGGTTATGACTGACGGCCGGGTGCTTCCTTCGGGGAGCGCCTCGGCCCATAATCGCGGCCTGCACAACAAAAATGGCCGTGAGCGCACCATGACCCTGACCCCCGACCTCTCCGCTGTGTCAGACGCACCGCGCAAGAGTCGTAAGAACAACCCGGAAAAGACCCGCGAAAATATCCTTCAGGAAGCCATTGTCGAGTTTGTTCAGCAGGGCCTGTCCGGCGCTCGCGTGGATGCCATCGCCGAGCGTATCCACACCTCCAAGCGCATGATCTATTACTACTTCGGCAGCAAGGAGCAGTTGTACGTCGAAGTGCTGGAGAAACTCTACGGCGATATTCGCAACACCGAAACCCGCATGAACCTCACGGCCCTGGAACCGCGCGAAGCGATACGGCGGCTGGTGGAATTCACCTTTGATCACCATGACCAGAACGTGGATTTCGTGCGGATCGTCAGCATCGAAAATATCAACAACGCCGAATACGTAAAGCGCTCGGACTCGATCAAGGCGATGAACAGCAATATTCTCGAGGGGCTGGGGGCAACGTTGCGGCGGGGCGCCGAGATGGGGTTGTTCCGCCAGGGGTTGGACCCGTTGGACGTGCACCTGCTGATCAACTCATTCAGTTTCTACCGGGTGTCCAACCGTCATACATTCAGCGAGATTTTTCAGATCGAGCTGGCGGACGAAGCGGTTAAACAACGGCACCGCGAGATGATTTGTGACTCGGTGATGCGTTATCTCCAGGTCTGAAATCTCTCCTTGCGCAAACCTGGATGCAACCAATGTGGGAGCCGGGCTTGCCCGCGATGGCGGTCTATCAGCTATAAATCAGCTGTCTGACACACCGCTATCGCCGGCAAGCCAGCTCCCACATTTTTGCGATTCGGTTTTTGTCAGTCAGGTATTCATGCTCTGAAAGTGCGCCAACATCCTCTGCGCATCCGGCGCTTCGCCACTGAACAACTCGAACGCCTTCACGGCCTGAAACACCGCCATGTTGCCGCCATCCAGCGTGCGGCAACCCAAGGCGCGGGCGTCGCGCAGCAGCTCGGTTTCCAGCGGAAAGTACACTATTTCCGCCACCCATAATTGCGCCCGCAACAGGCTGCTCGGCACCGGCGTGCCGGGCAGTTTGGCCATGCCCATCGGCGTGGTATTGACCAGGCCATCCGCCTCGGCGATGGCGCTTTCCAAATGGTTGCCGACCTGAGCGCGGCCGCTGCCGAAATGCTGCGTGAGGTTATCCACAAGGTCGTGGGCGCGAGCCTTGTCTACGTCGAAAATGCTCAACTGTTCCACGCCTTCCGCCAGCAACGCATGGGCCACCGCCGCACCTGCACCGCCGGCGCCCATCTGCACCACGCGTTGACGCGCAACATCACTTAAATTGCGCCGAAACCCTTCGGCGAAACCCAGGCAGTCGGTGTTGTGACCGATGCGTTTGCCGTTCCTGAACACCACGGTGTTGACCGCGCCAATGCCTCGAGCTTCGTCGGATAACTCATCGAGTAACGGTAGGATCGCTTGCTTGCACGGGTAGGTAATGTTCAACCCGGTGAACTGCATCCGCTCGGCGGCGTCCAGCAGGTCGGGCAGGGCGTTGATGTTCAGTTGCAGCGGTTCCAGATCAATCAGGCGGTACAGATAACGCAGGCCCTGGGCGTCACCTTCTTGTTCATGCAGGGCAGGGGTGCGGGAGGCTTGGATGCCCGAGCCGATCAGGCCGGCGAGGATGCGCGGTTTCATCAAGGTCACCCTTTCAACGTGTGGCTGAAATGTTCCAGGGCCAGGTGGTAGCCGTGGCTGCCGAAGCCTGCGAGCACTGCCTTGGCAATGGGTGAGACAAAGGAGTGATGCCGAAACGCCTCACGTGCGTGCACGTTGGATAAATGCACTTCGATCACCGGCACTTCACTGGCGACGAGGGCGTCGCGAATCGCTACCGAAGTGTGGGTCCAGGCCGCGGGGTTGATCACGATGCCGGCGCACCGGGCGCGGGCGCCGTGGATCCAGTCGAGTAATTCACCTTCATGGTTGGTCTGGCGGAACTCAATTTTCAGCCCGAGTTTTTCCGCGCTGCGGCCGCACAGGGCGGCGATGTCGGCCAGGGTTTCATGGCCATAGGTGGCGGGCTCGCGAGTGCCGAGCAGGTTGAGGTTGGGGCCGTTGAGCACCAGCACGATAGGCGGCATTTAGGGGTTCTCCACAGTTCTTATAGGTTGTGAAGATAAAATGTACTGGATGGTTAATTTGGTCAATTGATGGCGGCGGATGTGTTCGATTATCGAACCGTTATTCAGCACGTTCGCACCGGATAATCGGATTAGATATCAATTGAAAATCATTCTCGACAACGCTTAAGATGCCGGTCTGTTTCCATCACATTCCAGGGAGTCGGTTTGTCGGACGTGGATCTCAAAGGCCTGTTTCTCAAGCACGCCGATACCCTGCGCGGGTATCTGGCGCGCAAGGTGCGGGACCCGCAATTGGCCGCAGACCTGGTGCAGGAGAGTTTCCTGCGCCTGGCGGAAAAACCGGCCGGCGAGCGCATCGACAACTCCCAGGGCTATCTCTATCGAACGGCGAGCAATCTGCTGATCGACCATATTCGCCAGGAGGCGCGGCGCAAGACAGACTCCGTGCCCCACGAGGCGCTGGCCGAGATTGAAGATGACGTGGCCGGCTTGGAGGCGCAGGCAATGGCGCAGCAGCAGCGACAGGCATTGAAGCAGGCACTGGCGGAGTTGCCGGAACGCACCCAGCAGGTTTTCCGTCTGAACCGCATCGAAGGCATGACCCATGCCCAGGTGGCCCGGCGCCTGGAGATCTCCGACAGCTCTGTGCAGAAGCATCTGGCCAAGGCCTTGGCGTATGTGATGCAACGCTTGCAGGAAGGCGAGGTGAAGCCATCCGACGAATGAATTACCGAAAAGCGCCGGGCCAGACGTCACAGCGTTTATATAACGAAAATTCGAGATTCACACGTGAATAGCCAGGGTCCGCAACAGCACAGCATTACCGAGGCGGCCGCCGAGTGGACGGTGCGCCTGCACGCCGGTGCCCTGACCGAACAGGAGCAGGCCGAGCTGCGGCATTGGATCGCCTGCGACAGTCGCCATGAGGCCGCACTGCGTTTTGCCGAGCAGACGTGGGCCGCCTTGGGCGAGTTGCACAAGGACGAACCGGTGCATCGCCAGCGCCCATCTTCAGCACCGTTGCCGGTGCGCCGGCCCAAACGGCGCAGACTCTGGCAGCGCGTGGCGGCCGTCGCGGTGGTTGTGCTGGTGGCGGGCGTTGGCTGGGTGCGTGGGCCGGATGCCTTGCTGCGCCTGCAGGCTGACTATGTCACCCAGAAAGGCGAAGTGCGTACGGTGCACCTGGCCGACGGCAGCGCTGTCGTGCTGGATTCTGCCAGCGCCATCCGCTTGGACTACGACGGCGTACAGCGGCGCATCAGCCTGATTCAGGGCTCGGCGATTTTTGATGTGGCGCCCATGACCGGGCAGGAAACGCGGCCGTTCGTGGTGCAAAGTGCCGCCGGGCAGACGCGTGCGTTGGGCACGCGGTTTGTGGTCGAGCGTGAAGGGGCCAGCCAGGCCTGGGTTGGCGTGCTACAGCACAGCGTTGAAGTGTCTCTGCAAACCGCACCCAAAAACGGCCCGAGCGAATCCGTGCTCAAGGAGGGCCAGGTCGCGCGCTACAGTCCCCGGGACGGCGTGGTGGCGCTTGATCGATTCGATGTAGAACGCGCCACCAGTTGGCGGCGCGGTGTGTTGATCTTTGACCGGTTGCCACTGGCCAAGGTCATCGAGCAACTCAACCGCTATCGCCCAGGCCACGTGGTGTTGACCAACCCGGCCTTGGGCGATCGCGAAGTCAGCGGCGTGTTCCGCCTCGACATGCTCGACACCGCGCTGGGCACCTTGACCCAGGAACTCCAAGTGCAACGCTTGGACCTGGCGGGCCTCAGCCTGATCTATTGATAAGCCGGTGGGAGACCTGCCTCCCGCCGTGCGCGACACACCTTCCTGAAAAACTTTCCCAAAACACTTACTGACTTCCTGGGCCTCGTACGTCTTGCTAGGTGAGAAGCATTCGCATAAACAAAAAACGCTCAGCGCAGGGAACCCAGAAATGTCAGCACTCACCAAGGGGCGTGTCACCGGTAGCCGGTTAGCCCTGGCCATTCACTTGGGCCTGTTCGCCATAACAGCGCCGGTGTATGCCGCGCAACCCCAAGCGGGCGCCACCCAGACTGCGGTGCAGATGTTCGATATTCCGGCGCAACCTTTGGGCAGCGCCGTGCTGGCGTTTGCTGATCAAGCCGGCCTGCAAGTGCTGTTCGACAGCCAGCGTCTGCAAGGCTTGAGCAGTACGGCACTGAAGGGCAGCTTCAGCGTGCAGGAAGGCCTTGGCCGTTTGCTCGGCGGCGCACCGGTGGAGTATCGCTTTACCGGCGAGCGGCAGGTCACCCTCAATCGCGTCGCTGACACCCACGACGGCGCCATGACCGTCGGCACCACCACCATCACCGGCAACACCAACGGCCAGGCCGGCGATTGGGTGTATCAGAGCCCAAAGTCGGTGGCCGTGATCAGCCGTGACATGATCGACAAACGCCCGCCCCGTCACGCCGCCGACATGCTCGAAGAAACCGCCGGCGTCTACACCGCCGTCAATCAGCGCGACCCTGGCCTCTCTGTGAACATTCGCGGCGTGCAGGACTATGGCCGGGTGAACATGAACATCGACGGCATGCGCCAGAACTTCAACGTCAACGGCCACCAGCAGCGCAACGGCACGATGTTGATCGACCCGGAATTCATCTCCAGCATCGAGATCGACAAGGGCAGCCAGTCGGGCCAGGGCGGGGCGGCAGTGCTGGGCGGGATTGCTTCGTTCAAGACCTTGGACGCCAGCGAATTTCTTAAAGATGGCAAAGAGATCGGCGGGCGTTTTCGCGCCGGCAGCGGCATCGGCGAACTGGGTAACGGCACCTACTTCAACGGCAGCGGGGTGGTTGCCTTTGGGGATGAGCGCGGCGATGTGCTGCTGGGTTACAGCGAGCGGCATTTCGGCAACTACCGCGCGGGCACCCATAACGATCAAAAGCTAGGCACCCATATGCGCGCGCGTAAATACGCGCCGGCGGCCTTTGATGATTGGTTGAACAGCGAAGTTGGCGATATGGGCAGTGTCACCCGTTCGCAGATCGTCAAGTTCGGTCTGAACCTGCCCAATGACCAGCGCGTGCAGCTGAGCTACCTGGAAAGCGACAGCGACAGCAATGATGCCTGGGCTTACATCGCCGATGACCTGCAGAGCGTCTACTACCATCGCGTGAGCAAGAACAACCTCAACGCCAAGAACTTCGCGCTGGACTACAGCTACACGCCGGATAACCCGCTGATCGACCTGAAAGCCAAGGTCTACTACGTCACCACCCAACTGGGTCGCGCCAATACCCCCACGCTGTCCACGCCAGGCACGGGGAACTACGTGGGCGCCTACACCGACCACTTCCAGACCGACACCTGGGGGCTGCAGGGTGACAACACCTCGCGCTTTGATTTCGGTGAGCGCGGCCATCTGAGCTGGAACTACGGCCTGGAGATGTACCAGGACGAGTTCAAGCCACGCACCAACAAAGTTGAGGCCGCCAACGACCTCGCACTGCTGCCCTATGCCGAAGGCAGTACGCCGAGTGGCAAGCGCACCATCGCCAGCCTGTTCAACAACCTGCAATACGAATACGGCGATTGGCTGACCCTGGATGCAGGCCTGCGTTACGACCGCTATCGGCTCGAAGGCCAGACCGGCATGACCTTGTACCGGCGCGACCGCTTCTTCAATAGCCTGGTGGGCGCAAAGCGTGTGTCGGAAGTGATCGATGTGGACCGTGAAGAAGGAAAGTTCTCCCCCACCTTCGGTATCGCGGTCAAGCCGGGCGTTGACTGGCTGCAACTCTATACCCGTTGGGGCAAGGGCTGGCGCCCGCCGGCGGTCACCGAGACCTTCATGACCGGCCGCCCCCACGGCGGCGGTTCCGGGGAGCGGGTGTTCCCCAACCCGTACCTCAAGCCTGAAGAATCGCGGGATTGGGAAGTGGGCACGAACGTGTTCAAGGAGGGCTTGTTCTTCAATGACGACCGCCTCGGCATGAAGGTGGCGTACTTCGATACCCGGATTGAAAACTTCTCCTTCCTCAACACCAGCGTCAGCTTGCCCGAGACCCAAGTAGGCGGCTTTCTCGGGACCATGGCCTACGTCAACAACACCAACCCGACGCGCTTTCGCGGTTTGGAATACCAGCTCAATTACGACATGGGCCGCGCATACGCCAACCTCAGCTACACGCACATGATCGGCAGTAATGAGTTCTGCTCGAAGAACTATTACATGGGCGGGGCCAAGACCACCGGGCCAAGAACCACGCGCCTGGAACGCTTCACGCTGCCGAACGGGCGCATCAGCCTGCGGCCGGTCACAACCTACGAAGTGCTGGACGACAACGTCGCCAACAACAAGGAAAGCTGCGGCCGAATCATGGGCAACGCCACCTACATGCCTGCCGATCGCGGCTCGCTGACGCTGGGCGCGCGCTTCCTGGAAAAGCGCCTGGATACCGGCGTGCGTGTGCGTTACAGCGCGGGTAACGGCGAAAACCTCAATCAGCAAGGCTACGAGC
The DNA here is from genome assembly GCF_009834565.1 of Pseudomonas sp. R76. Lineage (GTDB taxonomy): Bacteria > Pseudomonadota > Gammaproteobacteria > Pseudomonadales > Pseudomonadaceae > Aquipseudomonas. Next base: position 5,901,830 of record NZ_CP019428.1, on the reverse strand, counting down.
TGATGGACCAGGCGATGTGGCCGCAATACACCCTCTATGACCTGTACGCCAGTTACTGGATGACCGATCACCTGAACATCGCACTGGCGTTGGAAAACGCCACCGACGAAGCCTATTTCGTCGCCATGGGCGATGCCAACAACCTCAGCCTGGCGCGCGGGCGGACGCTGAGCGGGATGCTGGAATACAAGTTCTGATCCGTGTGCCACGGCACGCGATCACAGGTTTTGCCCAAGGCTGGGCAAAAAAGCGCGCCGCTTTGGCGTGCTCATCAACAACGTTGTTTAACGAGGTTTAGCGATGACTATTTCTGTTAGCTACGATTCGGGCCTGGGTTCACTGTCGGTCTCCGACTACCTGAGCGCTTGGGCTGTTGGGTTCAACACGGCTGGCCACGGCGCCAGCAACACCGGTGGTTTCAGCAACGGCACCCTCAGCGGCGATCAGTATTCGACCCACGGCGCCAGCGGCTCCGAATACGCGTTTATCGCCGACAGCGACACCAGCAATGGCCTGCACTATGTGTTCAACCCTTCGCTGCCTGCCGGCAACAACCTGAACCACTACCTGTGGGGCGACCTGGACAACGTGCAACTGGGCACCGGCCTAGGCGGCGGTAGCGGCAGCGACTTCACCTTGAACGACTTCAAAGTCGCATTCAACGGCCTCGACCTGAGCGCCGCCGAAGGTGCCGGCCGTGCGGGCAATGAGGTACAGAGCGTGATCTTCGGCCTGATGCAGGGCAACACCACTGCGCTGGAAACCGTGCTCAACAACGTGCTCGACGACTTTGGCCTGTCCACCGCCAGCACCTTCGACGAAGTGTCGGCGGGCCTGGCGGCACACGCCAGCGCAGCCAGCGCCGATGTCGCCCTGGTCGGCGTGCAAGATGTGGCGCAGGACTGGGCACTCGCTGCCTGAATCACTGCTGCATGAAAAAAGCGAAGGGGAGATCGCTCTCCCGTTCGCCGCATGACACACCGCCGTCGCTAAAGCCTTCTACTTCTTCAAGCGACGGCAGTGCCAAATTCTGCGCAGCGCCGTATCGCCTGTCAACGCGGCGGCGTTGCCCGCTTAACCCTTTGAGAATCCCAGATGCGCCACGTCGGCAACGAAACCCTGGCCGCCCTCACGGCCTATAAAAGTGGCTTCTTCAACATCGGCCTGTTCTCGGCGGTGATCAACCTGCTGATGCTGGCCCCGGCGCTCTACATGTTGCAGGTGTACGACCGGGTGCTGGCTTCGGGCAATCAGATGACCCTGCTGATGCTGACGTTGATGATCCTCGGCCTGTTCGGCCTGATGGGCGCGTTGGAGTGGGTGCGCAGCCAGGTGGTGATCCGCCTCGGCACACAAATGGACATGCGCTTGAACCAGCGGGTGTACGACGCCGCGTTCGAAGCGCAACTCAAGGGCAGTACCCAGGCGGCAGGCCAGGCATTGCAAGACTTGACCACCCTGCGCCAGTTCGCCACCGGCCAGGCACTGTTCGCATTTTTTGATGCGCCGTGGTTTCCGGTGTACCTGCTGGTGATCTTCCTGTTCCATCCCTGGCTCGGCCTGTTGGCGTTGGGCGGTGCGGTGTTTTTGATCGCGTTGGCGTGGGTCAACCATCATGTCAGCCAGGCGCCAATGGCCCAGGCCAGCCAGCTCGCCATCAATGCCAGCCAGCAGGCCACGGCCAACTTGCGTAACGCTGAAACCATCGAGGCCATGGGCATGCTCGGCACTTTGCGCGGGCGTTGGTTCAGCCAGCATCAAGCGTTTCTCGCCCAGCAAAACCTGGCCAGTGAAAAGACCGCCGCCGTCACCGCCTGGTCCAAGGGCGTGCGCCTGGCGCTGCAATCACTGGTGCTGGGGTTGGGCGCATTGCTGGCGGTGCAGGGTGATATCACGCCGGGGATGATGATCGCCGGCTCGATCCTGATGGGCCGGGTGCTCAGCCCTATCGACCAGTTGATCGGCGTGTGGAAGCAATGGGGTTCGGCGCGCCTGGCCTATGAGCGGTTGTCGCAGCTGCTGGCGGACAACCCGGCGCGCCCGGTGCGCATGAGTTTGCCGGTGCCCAAAGGCCAATTGACCGTCGAGCACGTCAGCGCCTGCGCGCCGGGCAGCCGTCGGCCGGCGTTGGCCAATCTTGGTTTCGACCTGCCGGCCGGCGAAGTGCTGGGCGTGATCGGACCATCGGGTTGCGGCAAATCCACATTGGCGCGCGTGCTGGTCGGCGCCTGGGCACCGCTGGCCGGCAAGGTGCGCCTGGACGGCGCCGACCTGAGCCAGTGGGACAAGCAGCAACTCGGCCCGCACATCGGCTACCTGCCGCAGGACATCCAACTGTTCGCCGGCAGCATCGCGCAAAACATCGCGCGGTTTGCCGAGGTGGAGGCTGACAAGGTCCTCGCCGCTGCACAGATGGCGGGTGTACACGAACTGATCCTGCAATTGCCCCAAGGCTACGACACACCACTGGGCGAGGGCGGCGCCGGTTTGTCCGGCGGCCAGAAACAACGTGTGGCGCTGGCGCGTGCGTTGTACAGCCTGCCCGCGCTGATCGTGCTGGATGAGCCCAACGCCAATCTCGACGAAGTCGGTGAACAGGCGTTGCTCCAGGCCATTGCGCAACTCAAGCAGCAGCGGCGCACCGTGATTCTGATTACCCACAAAGCCAACGTGCTGACCCTGACCGATCAGTTGCTGATCCTCAAGGACGGCCAATTGCAGGCCTTCGGCCCGACCGCGCGGGTATTGGAGGCGCGGCAGAAACCCGCGCCAAGCAAACCGGTGTCGAGCATGAGCATGAGTTACCGCCTAGGTGAAGGAAAACCGGCATGAGCCAAAGCAAACCGCTGCTGGTCAGCGGTCAGCCCAATAATGTGCTGGCGCTGGACGACAAAAAATACGCACGCCTGGGCTGGTTGCTGGTGCTCGGTGGTTTTGCCGGGTTTCTCGGCTGGGCGGCGTTGGCGCCATTGGACAAGGGCGTGGCGGTGTCCGGAAAGGTGATGGTCTCGGGCCATCGCAAAACCGTGCAGCACCCCACCGGCGGCATCGTTGAACGCATCGAGGTGCGCGACGGTGAAACGGTCAAGGCGGGCCAGGTGCTGCTGCGTTTGAAGGAAACGCCGCTGCGCGGGCAGATGCAATCCTTGCGCAGCCAGTACCTGGCTTCACTGGCCAGCGAAGCGCGCTTGACTGCCGAAAGCGAAGGTTTATCAGCCATCGCTTTTGGCCCCGAACTGCTCAATGAACGGGATGCCGCCAGCCTTCTGAATTTGCAGCGGCAATTGTTCATTAGCCGCGCCCAGGCGCTGGCCACCGAGCAGCAAGCCCTGCGCGAAACCATTGCCGGGGCCGAGGCGCAGTTGCGTGGCACACGGGATTCGCAAGCGAGCAAAGTCCAGCAAAGGGCCGCACTGAACGAGCAACTGCAAGGCCTGCGCGAGTTGGCGCGCGACGGCTATATCCCGCGCAATCGCCTGCTCGACAGCGAGCGCCTGTACGCGCAAATCGACGGCACCATCGCCGAGGATTTCGGCCGCATCGGCCAGCTGCAACGCCAGGTCCTCGAGCTGCGCCTGCGCATTCGCCAACTCGGTGAAGACTTCCAGAAAGACCTGCGCAGCCAGTTGGCCGACACCCGCACCCGCAGCGACGACCTGCGCAATCGCCTGGCCTCGGCTGAGTTTGAGTTGGCCAACAGCTTGGTGCGCGCGCCGGCTTCCGGCGTCGTCGTAGGGCTGCAGGTGTACACCGAAGGCGGCGTGATCAAGCCTGGCCAGGCGTTGCTGGATATCGTGCCGCAAGGTGAACCGCTGCTGGTGGAAGCGCGCGTGCCGGTGCAGATGATCGACAAGGTGCACCCTGGCTTGCCGGTGGAGTTGCTGTTCTCGGCGTTCAACCAAGCCACCACGCCTCGGGTGGCCGGTGAAGTGACAATGGTTTCGGCGGACCGCCAGGTCGATGAACGCACCGATGAGCCGTATTACACGCTGCGCGCCCAGGTCAGCGCGGCGGGTATGCAGCAACTGCACGGCGTGCAGGTTCGCCCCGGCATGCCGGTGGAAACCTTCGTCAAAACCGGCGAGCGCTCGATGCTCAACTATCTGTTCAAACCCTTGCTGGATCGCACCCACATGGCCCTGGTGGAAGAATGAAGGCGCTGTTGTTTAGCGTGTTTTTGAGCTGTGCCCCGGCGGCGAACGCTTTGGGTTTGCTGGACGCTTATGACCTGGCCCTGCGCAACGATCCGACGTTTCAGGCGGCCATTCAGGAACGCGAAGCCGGTGAAGAAAATCGCGTGATCGGGCGGGCTGGGTTATTGCCGAATTTGTCGTGGAGTTACAACAACTCGCGCAACGAGTCCGAAGTGACGGCGGGTGATGTCACCAGCGACCGCGACTACCGCAGCTACGCATCGACCCTCACCTTGCAGCAACCGCTGTTGGATTACGAAGCCTACGCGCGCTTTCGCCAGGGCACTGCCCAGGCGCTGATGGCGGATGAGCGCTTTCGCGGCAAAAGCCAGGAGCTGGCCGTGCGTGTGCTCAGTGCCTACAGCCAGGCCTTGCTGGCCCAGGAGCGCATCGAGTTGAGCCGCGCGCAGAGGCGTGCGTTTGTCGAACGTTTGCAGCTCAATGACCGCTTGCTGAAGGGCGGCGAAGGTACGCGCACGGATGTGCTGGAAACCCAGGCGCGGCTGAGCCTGGCCCAGGCCGAAGAGATCGAATCTCTGGATGCCCAGGACAGCGCCCTGCGCGAGCTGGAAGCCATCGTCGGCCAACCGTTGCAGATTGAGGAACTGGCGCCACTGGCCCGTCAATTCGAGATCCCGCCGTTGGAGCCGAACCGCTTCGACACCTGGCGCGAATTGGCCATGGCCAACAACCCTGAACTCAAGTCCCAGCATCACGCGCTGGACGTGGCCGCTTATGAAGTGGAGCGCAAACGCGCCGGGCATCTGCCCAAAGTCAGCCTGTACGCCAGCAGCCGAAAAACCAGCTCCGATTCGGAAAGCAGCTACAACCAGAAGTACGACACCAACAGCGTCGGCATCCAGGTCAGCTTGCCGCTGTTTGCCGGTGGCTCGGTGTCGGCGTCCACGCGCCAGGCGGCGAACCAGCTGTCCCAGGCCCACTATGAATTGGACGCGCAAACCGCCGCCACACTGGTGGAGCTGCGCAAGCAATTCAACCTCAACACCAGCGGCGCGGCGAAAGTGCGTGCCTATGAGATGGCCGTCAGCTCTGCCACGGCGTTGGTGACGGCCACGAAAAAAAGCGTCAGCGGCGGCGAGCGGGTCAACCTCGATGTGCTCGACGCCGAGCAACAACTGTTCACCGCCCGCCGTGATCTGGCGAATGCGCGGCATGCGTATTTGCTGGCGCGGATTCAGCTGAAGTATTACGCGGGGTTGCTGAACGAGCAGGACTTGCGGGCGTTGGCGGGGTATTTCCAGCCGTCGGCATGAGTGGTTACAACCGGGCATTCGCCGGGTTGTTCGTCGTTACTAATCTGTGAAACAGCTTCGGGATTTTGGAGCCGGTTGTCGGGCTGCACGAGGAAAAGTGTAACTCGACGGAGAATAACCTAACGGATGGGTTACGATGAGAGTAGGTGCTTACAAAGGATATGTAATTTCGGTGTTCGTCAGGGATGAGCATTGCCCGCCTCACGTGCATGTCAGGGGCAAGGCATGGGATGCACGGTTTCGTTTCAGTTTTTTGGATGGGGAAGTGGAGTTGTGGGATGTGGAACCTGAACGAAGGCGACCACCCACAGCGATCCTTAAGGAAATACGCGAGGCGATCATGCAGCCGCACTACCTGGCGCGGGCACGCAGGATCTGGTGGGAGAAACTGCAAACGGTTTGCCTGGAGAATCATTCCTGGGATTGGGAAGCCGATGAGGTATTGCCAGGGCTGATCATTCAGCGCGGTGTTTATGTGATTGCACGTGCCCGGCACGATGTCGTGGGGCAGAAGACAATTTTGAATCTGGTCAGAGCACCGGGTTTTGTGGAGATTGATTTATGAAAAAAATCGTAAAAGCCAAAATCGTGCCCTATAAACCGCTCACTGAGGCCGATGTCGACAAGGCAATCGCCCGTGGGCGCAAGCTCAAACGTCTGTACGCCAACGCCAGCGACGTGCGCTATGAAAGCGAGTGCATTTCCATCGGCTTCAGCGACGGCAGTCGCGTCATGTTGCCTGTGGCGGGGCTACCGGAGTTCGAAGGGTTTTCCCAGGAGGACTTTCAGCAACTTGAGGTCGGCTTTGGCGGCAAGGCGTTGTGCTGTGAGGCGCAGGATCTGGACGTGTCGATCACCGGCCTCATCGCCACCAGCCAGCCCTTGATGGACCTGGCCACGAGCCTGGTTGCCTCGCGCAACGGTCGCAAAAGCAGCGCCGCCAAGTCGGCAGCCGCCCGAGCCAATGGCAAGAAGGGCGGTCGTCCACGCAAGAAAGAAGAGGATGGCGCTGAATTACCGCCGGGTCAGTAACACCCCGGACTCCATATGGTGCGTCCACGGGAACTGGTCAAACATCGCACACTGGGTAATGCGGTGCGTGTCATGCAGTTGCGCAATGTTCGCCGCCAATGTCTCCGGGTTGCAGGAGATGTACAGGATGTTATCGAAGCGACGGGTCAGCTCGCAGGTGTCCGGGTCCATGCCGGCGCGCGGCGGGTCGACGAACACGCTGCCGAATTCGTAGCTTTTCAGGTCGATGCCGTGCAGGCGGCGGAATGGGCGCACTTCGTTGAGCGCCTCGGTGAGTTCTTCGGCAGACAGGCGCACCAAGGTAACGTTATCCACAGCGTTTTCATCGAGGTTGCTCAGGGCCGCATTCACTGAGGTCTTGCTGATCTCGGTGGCCAGCACTTTGCGCACGCGGGTCGCCAACGGCAGGGTGAAGTTACCGTTGCCGCAGTACAGCTCCAGCAAGTCATCCGGGCGATCGCCCAAGGCTGCGTAAGCCCAATTGAGCATCTTCTGGTTCACCGTGCCGTTGGGCTGGGTGAACGCGCCTTCGGGTTGGCGATAGCTAAACGTGCGCCCGCCGACTTCGAGTTTTTCCACCACGTAATCGTGGCCGATCACATCGCGCTTGCCCTTGGAGCGGCCGATGATGCTCACATTCAAGTCGGCCGCGAGCTTGTTCGCGGCTGTGTGCCAGTGCTCGTCCAGCGGGCGGTGATAACACAGGGTGATCATCGCGTCGCCGGCCAAGGTGGTGAGGAACTCCACCTGGAACAGCTTGTGGCTCAGCGCCGCGCTGGCTTGCCAGGCGGCCTTGAGTTGCGGCATCAACTGGTTGATGCGCTGGCTGGCGATGGGGAATTCTTCGATCAGGATCGGCGTGCGCTTGTCGTCCTGGGAAAACATCGCGTAGTGGCGCTCGCCGCCTTCGCGCCACAGGCGGAACTCCGCGCGCAGGCGGAAGTTCTGCAGCGGCGAATCGAAGACCTGCGGCTCGGGGGCGTCGAACGGTGCCAGCAGGTCACGCAGGCGCGTGACCTTGTCTTGCAGTTGAGCGGTGTAGCTTGCGGCGTCAAAAGTCATGCGTTGAACCAGCCCAGCTTGATCACAAACAGAATCGACAGAATCACCAGTGCCGGGTTCAGCTCACGGTAGCGGCCCGAAAGCAGCTTGATGGCGGTCCAGGCGATGAAACCGAAGGCGATGCCGTTGGCGATGGAGTAAGTGAAGGGCATTGCCAGGGCGGTGATCACCACCGGCGCTGCAACAGTAATGTCGTCCCAGTCGATTTCGGCCAGGCCGGAGGTCATCAGCACGGCCACGAACAGCAGCGCCGGTGCGGTGGCGAAGGCAGGCACACTGGCAGCCAGCGGCGAGAAGAACAGCGCCAGCAGGAACAGGATGGCGACCACGATGGCGGTCAAACCGGTACGGCCACCAGCACTCACGCCCGCAGCGGACTCGATGTAGCTGGTGGTGGTCGACGTACCCAGCAGCGAACCGGCCATGGCCGCGGTGCTGTCGGCGATCAGGGCACGGCCCATTTTCGGCATGTGGCCGTCCTTGCCCATCAGGCCGGCGCGCTTGGCGACGCCGATCAGAGTGCCGGAGTTGTCGAACAGGTCAACGAACAGGAACGCGAAGATCACGCTGACCAGGCCAATATCCAGCGCGCCTTTGATATCCAGTTGCAGGAAGGTCGGGGCCAGGGATGGCGGCACCGAGATCACGCCGCCGAACGGGGTGACATTCAACAGGATCGAAACAATGGTCACTGCCAGGATGCCGATCAGCACCGCACCGCGCACGGCCAGGGCTTCCAGGGCCACGATGAGGATAAAACCAAAGGTGGCCAGGATCGGCGCGGGTTGTTTCAGGTCGCCCAAGCCCACCAGGGTATTCGGGTTGCCGACCACGATGCCGGCGTTATGCAGGGCGATCAGTGCCAGGAACAGGCCGATACCGGCCGCAATCGCCGAACGCAGGGGCAGTGGGATGCTGTTGATGATCCATTCACGGATGCGAAAGATCGACAGCAGGAAGAACAGCACCGCCGAAATGAACACCGCACCCAGCGCTACTTGCCAGGTGTGGCCCATGTGCAGGACCACGGTGTAGGTAAAGAAGGCGTTGAGGCCCATGCCCGGCGCCAGTGCGATCGGGTAGTTGGCGATCAGGCCCATTACGGTCGAACCGATGGCGGCGGCCAGGCAGGTCGCGACGAACACCGCGCCCTTGTCCATGCCGGTCTCGCCGAGGATGCTCGGGTTCACGAACAGAATGTAGGCCATGGCCAGAAAGGTCGTGATCCCCGCGAGAATCTCGGTGCGCACATTGGTGTTGTGTGCCTTGAGTTGAAACAGCTTTTCCAGCATGCCGGCTCCCTGTGACGCTATTTTGCGTCGTTATTTGTTGACCTCTAAGTCAAAGCACAAACTGCGCCAAGCGCCTGTGGTTTCAGAGAGGATCGGAAAAAGCGGCGCATCATACCAGCAGCCGAAGGCCAATGGCGTATAGGCTTGGTTTTGTGGGTTCATGGCCTTGAGGCATACTGCGCCGACGTTTAATCCAGGGTCGTTAACAGCATGAAAAAAGCCAACGCCAGCAGTCTAGCTCTGATCGCCATTCTCGGCCTGTGGCTCGGTGCAGCACCGGCGTGGGGCGCGTCTGCACCGGCGTTGAGCGAGGTGCGGGTGTTCAAGGTGCAGTCGGCCAGTTGCACCGAAACCATCCCTGAACGCGCGGTCAGCACCCAAATGTGCACACATCGTGGGCAAACGCTGGTGTACGTGATGGAAGTCGGGCTGGGCAATAGCTCCCAGGCGTTCTTCGATGGCGCGCCAGTGTCCGGCACCAGCACCGCCATCTGCCAGGTGGGCTCGGTCAGCCAGGCGTGCAGCGGCGCGGGCACGTTGATGGGCTACATCTATACGTTCCAGTTGAATATCCAAGCTGGCGGCACCTTCCAGTACAGCAACACCTCGATCAACCCGCCGCGCAATCAATTGGTGACCACCCTCAGCATTCGCTGATCGCCACCTATCAATTGCCTTGAACGCTCAAAACCCCGGGAAGTCGTACCCCTGAGACGGCGACTTTCCTGAACGCCGCGGATGGATACCAACCCGTGAGGTGTTTATGAGCGCAACCCCCAATGGCGCGGCGGCCAAGCCGTTCGTCAGCCACCCGATACGCCTGACTCTGAACGGTCAGAGTCGCCAACTGGACGTGTTGCCCTGGACCACTTTGCTCGACCTGTTGCGTGAGCAACTCGACCTGGTCGGCAGCAAAAAGGGCTGCGACCACGGCCAATGTGGCGCCTGCACCGTATTGCGCGATGGCAAACGCGTGAACGCCTGCCTGACCCTGGCGGTGATGTGCGATGGCGCCGAGCTGACCACCATCGAAGGCTTGGCCCAGGGCGACGTGTTGCACCCGATGCAGCAGGCCTTTATCAAGCATGACGCCTTCCAGTGCGGCTACTGCACCCCCGGCCAAATCTGCTCCGCCGTCGGCCTGGCCAATGAAGGCCGTGCCCACGACACCGCGCAGATCCAGGAACTGATGAGCGGCAACCTGTGCCGCTGCGGCGCCTACAACAACATCCGTGATGCCATCGAAGACGCCTTGCCGGCCTGTCGCGCCCAGGGAGGTGAGCAATGAACCCCTTCCAGTACAGCAAACCCGCCGATGTGCACGAGGCCGTGCACCTGAGCAGCGCCGCGTCGCGCTTTATCGCCGGTGGCACCAACCTGCTGGACCTGATGAAAGAAAACATCAGCCGCCCCGAACACTTGATCGATATCACCGGCCTGCCGTTGCATGAGGTTGAAGAAACCGCCGACGGTGGCTTGCGCATCGGCGCGCTGGTGAGCAACGCCGACCTGGCCTGGCACCCGTTGATCGAGCAGCGTTACCCGTTGCTGTCCCAGGCCATCCTGGCCGGCGCCTCGCCGCAATTGCGCAATATGGCCAGCACCGGTGGCAACCTGTTGCAGCGCACCCGTTGTTACTACTTCTATGACGCCAATGTGCCGTGCAACAAGCGTGAGCCTGGCAGCGGCTGCCCGGCGCGCACCGGCTTGAACCGCATCCACGCGATCCTCGGCGCCAGCGAGCACTGCGTGGCCACGCATCCCTCGGACATGTGTGTGGCCTTGGCCGCGCTGGACGCGCGGGTACACGTAGAGGGCCGTGGTGGTGCGCGGATTATCGAGTTTGCCGACTTCCATCGACTGCCCGGCGATACGCCGCAGCGCGACAACCTGCTGGCTGACGATGAGTTGATTACTGCCATCGAGTTGCCTGCCGACCATCTGGCCAATCACAGCCATTACCTGAAAATTCGCGACCGGGCCTCCTATGCCTTCGCTTTGGTTTCCGTCGCCGCCGCCCTTGAGTTGGACGGCGACCGCATCGTCGATGCACGCCTGGCCCTCGGCGGCGTGGCGCACAAACCGTGGCGTGACCGCGCGGTGGAGGCCGCACTGATTGGCCAGACCGTCAGCCGCGAAACCTTCAGCGCCGCCGCCGACGCCTTGCTGCAAGACGCCGAGCCCTTGGAACACAACGGCTTCAAGATCAAGCTGGCGCGCCGCGCAATTATTCGCGCCCTGAGCGATGCCGCTGTCGCAGGAGAACGCCCATGACCGCTGTCGGCAAACCCTTGGACCGCGTCGACGGTCTGCTCAAAGTGACGGGCCAGGCACGCTATGCCGGTGAGTATCCCGAAAAAGGCTTGCTGCATGGCAGTGTGGTCTCCAGCACCATCGCCAAAGGCCGGGTCGTCAGGATCGATGCGTCCAAAGCCTTGGCGCTGCCGGGCGTGGTCATGGTGCTTGATCACCTCAACCGGCCCAAACTCGCCAGCTACGATGAGGCTTTCGCCGACGCCGATGCGGCGGATGGCTCGCCATTTCGCCCGCTGTATAACGACCGTGTGCTGTACAGCGGCCAGCCGTTGGCGCTGGTGATTGCGGATAACCTGGAGCTGGCGCGGCATGCTGGCTCGCTGGTCGAGATCGAGTACGCCAGCGAAACCTTCGAAACCGACCTGTTGGCCCTGCAGGAGCAGGCGTACCCTTCGCCGCAAACGCCACCTGCGCCACGCGGCAACTTCCAGGCCGAGTGGGCCGCGGCCGCCGTCAGCCTCGACATGCACTACAGCACGCCGATCGAACACCACAACCCGATGGAGCCCCACGCCAGCACCGTGCTGTACCAAGCGGACGGCACCCTGCATATCCACGACAAGACCCAAGGCCCGCAGAACTGCCAGGCCTACGTGCAAAAAGTCTTCGGCTTGGATAAAAGCCAGGTGCGGATTTTTGCCGCGTTTGTCGGCGGCGCCTTTGGCTCGGGCCTGCGCCCGCAATATCAACTGCCGTTGGCGGTGATGGGCGCGCTGGCACTCAAGCGATCGGTGCGCGTCACCCTGACACGCCAACAAATGTTCACCTTCGGCTACCGCCCGCGCACCTTGCAGCGTTTGCAGATGGGCGCCGCCGCCAACGGCCGCCTGCTCGCGCTGGGGCATACCGCGATTGGCCAGACGTCGCGCTTCGAAGATTTCAGCGAACACGTGGTGGAATGGAGCGGCATGCTCTACCAGTGTGACAACGTGCAACTGACCTACAAACTGGTGCCACTGGATGTGTACACGCCAATGGACATGCGCGCGCCCGGCGCCGCGCTGGGCGTGATCGGCCTGGAATGCGCCATGGATGAACTGGCGTGTGCGCTGGGCATGGACCCGGTGCAACTGCGCCTGATCAACTACGCCGAGCGCAACCAGGCCGAAGACAAACCCTGGTCGAGCAAAGCCCTGCGCGAATGCTACAGCGAAGGCGCCGAACGCTTCGGCTGGAGCCAGCGCAACCCGGAGCCGCGCAGTATGCGTGATGGCAACCAGTTGATCGGCTGGGGCATGGCCGGCGGCGTGTGGGAAGCCATGCAAATGAAGGCCAGCGCCAAGGCGCGCATCGACACCGAGGGCAAACTGACGGTGAGCAGCGCCACTACCGATATCGGCACCGGCACCTACACGGTCATGACCCAGATTGCCGCCCAGGCCAGCGGCGTGCCAATGGGCGATATCCAGTTTTTGCTCGGCGACTCGTCCTTGCCCACCGCGCCTTTGCAGGGCGGCTCGTTCACCGTGTCGTCCGTCGGCACCGCCGTGCAGCAGGCGTGCGAAGCGCTGAATGCCAAATTGCTGAAGATTGCCCGGCAGACTTACCCGGTGTTCAAGGACGCAGAGGTCGTGCGCTTTGAAGACGGCCAGTTGCACACGGGGGATGTGAGTGTGTCGTTGGCCCAACTGATCAAGGACAGCGGCGAAGAGGCATTGGAGGTACAGGTCGACAGCGAGCCGGACAAAAAACGTGAAGGCTACGCCACGGCCACCCATTCGGCGGTGTTTGTCGAGGTTCGGGTCGATGAAGACCTGGGCACCATCAAGGTCCGCCGGGTGGTCAGCGCGATTGCGGCCGGGCGCGTGGTTAATCCGAAGATGGCCCGCAGCCAGATCCTCGGCGGCGTGGTGTGGGGCATTGGCATGGCGTTGCATGAGGAAACCCAGACGGATCATCAACTGGGTCGCCACATGAACCACAGCCTGGCCGAATACCACATCCCGGTGAACGCCGATATTGGCGAAATTGACGTGATTTTTGTCGAAGAACACGACGAAGTCGTCAACGCCCTCGGGTCCAAGGGTGTCGGTGAGATTGGTATCGTCGGGGTCGCGGCGGCGGTGGCGAATGCGATTTATCACGCCACCGGCAAGCGCGTGCGGGACTTTCCCATCACCCTGGATAAGGTGCTGTAGCGCAAACCTTAAACCCGCCGAAGATCAAAATGTGGGAGCGGGCTTGCTCGCGAATACGGAGTGTCAGTCACCTATTCCTTAACTGACACACCGCATTCGCGAGCAAGCCCGCTCCCACATTTTCTGTATTCCAACATCAGATCAGGCGGCGGGGCTTAGACCTTTGTCTCTTCCACCGGCACATGCATACGGTCGCGGTTGGCCAGGGTCGGGAACAGTTTTATCCACACCCCCGTCACCACCAGCGTGCCAATCCCGCCCATCACAACGGCAGGCACAGTGCCGAACCAGTGGGCGGTAATCCCCGATTCAAATTCGCCGAGTTGATTGGAAGCGCCGATAAACAGGCCGTTGACCGCACTCACGCGGCCGCGCATTTCATCCGGCGTCTCCAACTGCACGAACGAGGCGCGGATCACCATGCTGATCATGTCCGCCGCGCCGAGCACCACCAGCACCGCCAGCGAAAACCAGAACGAGGTCGACAGGCCAAAGGCAATAGTCGCCACGCCGAACACGCCGACAGCCGTAAACATCACCCGCCCGACTTGCCGGTCCACCGAGAACCGCGCCAGCCACAGCGACATCAACAAGGCGCCCACCGCGGGTGCCGAGCGCAGCAGGCCCAGGCCCCAGGCGCCGGTCAGCAGGATGTCCTTGGCAAACACCGGCAGCAATGCGGTCGCGCCGCCCAGCAGCACGGCGAACAGGTCGAGTGAGATGGCGCCGAGGATGTCCGGGCGGCTGCGGATAAAGCGAATCCCGGCCAGCAACGAGTCCATGGTGGCCTTGGCTTTATTCAATGGGGTCTGGCGGGCGGGCAGGTTGAGGGTCAATACGCAGGCGATCAGGTACAACGCCACTGTCGGGCCATACACCCACACGCTGCCAAACGCATACAGCAAACCGCCGAGGGCCGGCGCGACGATGGTCGCCAGTTGCTGCGCCGATTGCGACGATGCCACGGCGCGCGGGAACAGCGCGCTGGGCACGATGCTCGGCAGCAGCGCCTGGGTGGTCGGCATCTCGAACGAGCGCGCAGCGCCGAGCAGGAAGGCGAGGATGAAGATCATCTCGCGGGTCACATTGCCGGTCAGGCCGCCGATGGCCAGGGATAAGGCGATCAGCGCCTGCACGGTCTGGCAGATCGCAGCGACCTTGCGCCGGTCATAGCGGTCGGCCACATGGCCGGTGTGCAGCATGAACAGTACACGTGGTACGAATTCCACAAGGCCGACCAAACCCAGGTCCAGCACGTTACCGGTCAGTTGGTAGAGGTTCCAGCCGATGGCCACGGTGAGCATCTGGAAGCCGCTGGCGGTGAAGATTCGTGCCAGCCAGAACGCGATGAAAGGGCGATGGTGACGCAATAGCAACGCAGGTTCACGGGTAGGCATCGGGAATTCAGGTCGGGAGCGGAGGGAATGCCGAGATTAGCACCAAGCTGTAACAAATAGTTGCGAGAAGTCGACTGAGGCAGCCTGTCACGCGGCAAAAGACCACACAGTCCTACAGCCAAAATGGGACTACTCTTTCATCAATGCTTGATCCAGATCAAACCCTGCCCCGGGATTGTTCTGGCGGCCGAAAGGCCAGACTCCCTGCGTGGTTGGTTAAAAAAAGAAACGAATTGAAATTCGCCACACTCCATATCCGTGGGGGCAGTGGGTGCAGGCTCCCAGCCAGCAGCCGGTATTACCTGACAGAGGAAGACTTATGTTCGGTTTGGAGGCGCTAGATCTCGCCCGAATTCAATTCGCGTTCACCATCTCATTCCACATCCTGTTCCCGGCGATCACCATCGGCCTGGCCAGTTACCTTGCGGTGCTGGAAGGCTTGTGGCTCAAGACCCATAACGACACCTACCGTGACCTCTACCATTTCTGGTCGAAGATCTTTGCCGTCAACTTCGGCATGGGTGTGGTCTCGGGGTTGGTCATGGCCTACCAGTTCGGCACCAACTGGAGCCGTTTCTCGGACTTCGCCGGCGCGGTGACCGGGCCATTGCTGACCTATGAGGTGCTGACGGCCTTCTTCCTTGAGGCCGGGTTCCTGGGGGTGATGCTGTTCGGCTGGAACAAGGTCGGGCGCAAATTGCACTTCTTTGCCACGGTGATGGTGGCCGTGGGTACGTTGATCTCGACCTTCTGGATTCTCGCGTCCAACAGCTGGATGCAGACGCCGCAAGGCTTTGAAATCATCGACGGTCGCGTAATTCCGACCGACTGGCTGGCGGTAATCTTCAACCCGTCGTTCCCCTACCGCCTGATGCACATGGCCACGGCGGCCTTTGTGGCCACCGCGTTCTTCGTCGGCTCTTCGGCGGCCTGGCACTTGCTGCGCGGCAAGGACAACCCGGCGATCCGCACCATGCTGTCGATGGCGATGTGGATGGCCCTGATCGTGGCGCCTATCCAGGCGGTGATCGGTGACTTCCACGGCCTCAACACGCTCAAGCATCAACCGGCGAAAATCGCCGCGATTGAAGGCCACTGGGAAAATATCGGCAACGAGCCGACGCCGCTGATCCTGTTCGGTTGGCCCGACATGAAGGCCGAGAAAACCAAATACGCGGTCGAGATTCCGTACCTCGGCAGCCTGATCCTGACGCACTCGCTGGATAAACAGGTGCCGGCGCTCAAGGATTTCCCGCCTGAAGACCGCCCCAACTCGACCATCGTGTTCTGGTCGTTCCGGGTCATGGTCGGCCTGGGTTTCCTGATGATCTTCACCGGCCTGTTCAGCCTCTGGCTGCGCCGGGGCGACAAGATGTACACGTCCAAGCCGTTCCTGTACCTGGCGCTGTGGATGGGCCCGTCCGGCCTGATCGCGATTCTCGCCGGTTGGTTCACTACCGAAATCGGCCGCCAGCCGTGGGTGGTCTATGGGCTGATGCGCACGGCGGATGCATCGTCCGGGCATAGCCTGGCGCAGATGACGATTACGCTGGTGCTGTTCGTGGTGGTGTACTTCGCGCTGTTCGGCGCAGGGTTGGGCTACATGATGCGCCTGGTGCGCAAAGGGCCGCAGACCCACGAAGGCAGCGAGCCGACCCACGGTGGCCCTGGCCAGAAACGCACACCGGCGCGTCCGTTGTCTGCCGCCGATGATGGCAGCGATGACGACCACGACCACGCCCACATCCAGCACAAGGGGAATTGAGATGGGTATTGATCTTCCGCTGATCTGGGCCGTGATCATCATCTTCGGCATCATGATGTACGTGGTCATGGACGGTTTTGACCTGGGTATCGGCATCCTCTTCCCGTTCATTCCGGGAAAAGTCGACCGTGACGTGATGATGAACACGGTCGCCCCGGTCTGGGACGGTAACGAAACCTGGCTGGTACTCGGTGGCGCGGCGCTGTTCGGCGCGTTCCCGCTGGCCTATTCGGTGGTGTTGTCGGCGTTGTACTTGCCGCTGATCCTGATGCTGATCGGGCTGATCTTCCGGGGCGTGGCCTTCGAGTTCCGCTTCAAGGCCAAGGACGACAAGCGTCACCTGTGGGACAAGGCGTTTATCGGCGGCTCGATTGCGGCGACGTTCTTCCAGGGCGTGGCGCTGGGGGCGTTTATCGACGGCATCCCGGTGGTCGACCGTCAGTTTGCCGGTGGTTCGCTGGACTGGCTCACGCCGTTCACGATGTTCTGCGGCGTTGCCTTGGTCATCGCCTATGCCTTGCTCGGCTGCACCTGGCTCATCATGAAGACCGAAGGCAAGTTGCAGGAGCAAATGCACAACCTGGCGCGGCCATTGGCGTTCGTGGTGTTGGCGGTGATCGGCATCGTCAGCCTGTGGACGCCACTGGCGCACCCGGAAATCGCTTCGCGCTGGTTTACTCTACCGAACCTGTTCTGGTTCCTGCCGGTGCCGATCCTGGTGCTGGTGACCATGTACGGTCTGATCCGCGCCGTGGCGCGCAATGCGCACTACACACCGTTTTTGCTGACGCTGGTGCTGATCTTCCTCGGCTACAGCGGCTTGGGCATCAGCCTGTGGCCGAACATCATTCCGCCGCCAGTCTCGATCTGGGACGCCGCCGCGCCGCCTCAGAGCCAGGGCTTCATGCTGGTGGGCACGCTGTTCATCATCCCGTTCATCCTGGGCTACACCTTCTGGAGCTACTACGTGTTCCGCGGCAAGGTCACCCACGAAGACGGCTATCACTAGGAGGGTTGTTTCATGTCCGGCAAACCGTCGTTGCAAGAGATCGAACAGGCCGAGAAACAGCCGCTGTGGCGGCGCCTGGGGTGGTTGGCGATGATCTGGACTGGCAGTGTGCTGGCGCTGTTCGTCGTCGCCAGCCTGATGCGTATGTTCATGAACGCGGCCGGCCTGACGACCCACTGACATCCCAATCCGGGCCTCGCGGCCCGGCTTTCAGCCCTGCCTTTTGCAAGAAAGGCAGGGTTTTTTTATTTGCGCGCTTTGAGGATCACGAATTTTGGTGTGGTAGCGACTTGCTCGACGCCACGGAATAACCGCGCCAGTTTGGTGTGATAACCCAAGTGACGGTTGCCAACTATATAAAGAGCGCCGCCAACCACCAGTGATGATCGCGCTTGCTGGAACATGCGCCAGGCGAGGAAATCGCCCACTACCTGCTGTTGGTGGAAGGGTGGATTGCATAGCACCACGTCCAGGGAGTCTGGCTCCTGGCCGGCCAGGCCATCGTCGGCGCGCACCGTCACATCGCGTGCACCCAGAGCCGCCTGCCAGTTCTCGAGCGCAGACTGCACGGCCATGTAGGACTCATCCACCAAGGTGTACTGCGCGTCGGGGTTTTGCAGCGCGCTGGCGATCGCCAATACGCCGTTGCCACAGCCCAGGTCCGCCACGCGGGCGCTGCCGAGGTTTTTCGGCAGGTGTGGGAGGAAGGCGCGGGTGCCGATGTCCAGGCCTTCGCGGCAGAATACATTGGCGTGGTTGAGCAGTTCGATGCTCGGTGTGTCCAGGCTGTAACGGGTGGGATAGGGCGACACGGCGTTAGGGCGAGCCTCTGCGGTCGCGATCAGCAGCCGCGCTTTTTTTACCGCGAGAGAGGCGTGCATCTGCCCGATGTAACGCTCCAGCAATTCGCCTGCGGCCCGTGGCAAGTGCTTGATCATTGCCGAGGCGACCACTTCGGCGCCCGGTGCCAATTGCCCTTGCAGACGGATCAATTGCTCTTCGAGCAGCGCCAGGGTTTTGGGCACGCGGATCAGCACGCGGTCGAACGGCCCGACTGGCACCTGGCTGGCAGGCACAAACGTCACCGCGTCAAATGCCTTGCCGTTGCGCACCAGGTTTTTCTCAAGGCCAAGGGCTGCGAGAAACGAATCGCCGCTGGACGTGAGCTGCACCTGGCCTTCCAGGCTGGCCGCCAAAGCGCCGAAACTGTCATTGAGCACCAGCACACGGGTTGCAGCGCCGGGCTGCTGCTCGGCCAGATAGCTGAGCAGGTACTCGTCGGCGGCGTCGAAGGCCTGCAGCGGATCATTGTGTTGCTCAGGCTGGCGAATCAGGTCGAGCTGGGCGAAGGGGCTGTCAAGCAGGGGCATGGCGGGGGAGGCTCTGGGTCATCAATGGGTGTTCGGCGGCTGTGGGCAGCCGGCGCAACCATCTGAGTGAACTGCGAGGCGACTTCCGCAACGGGAGCTGCGTCAACACTCAGAATTGGCCGTAAATGTTACTTTTTTTTCGATGGGATTACATGCGGTGTTTCTAAAGCAGCTAAAACAACCAGGCTTTCGAGGCACAGAGTACGGCGGCGATCTTGTTATTGACGCCCAGTTTCCTGAGGCAACTGCTGATATGAAAGCCCACGGTACGCTCTGACAAGCACAGGATCGTGGCGATGTCTGATGCAGTCTTGCCCATGGCTGACCATCTGAGGATATCCGTTTCCCGTGGCGTCAGCTTGCAAGGGGGCGTGATGCCCGGTTTGTCGGCATATTTATGGGCTACCACTGCGTGCATCGCATGGCAGAGCCACAGTACCTGGCCGGCTTTCTCGTAAAGTTCTTCGGGGGTGACTTTGCCGGTACTTCGACCCAGGGTCAGCATGCTGAACACGCCTTGGAAGTCATGCACTGCCTGGGTCCAGCCCAAGTGCACGCCAAACGATTGGGCCAACGCCCATAAATCCGGTGAGGCGTTGAAGGTCTTCTGCTCCCACACAATCGGCAGCACGCTACGTTTGCAGTGAGCAACGACAGGGTCTACATCAAAAAAGTGCGCTTGGTTATAAAGTGTGTTCCATTCATTCGGATAGTTATTTAAATTGATCGGTTTCGTCTGATGGTTGGATTGTTGTGAGCTCATTGTGAAAGAACAGTATTCAAACCCTAGCTGGTAGGTGTGATTGATGACCATGTCATAAACAGTGGTGATCTTGTTCTCACCCTCCAGTTTGGGGAGTCTTGTATTGCGCCAGTTAACCATTGGTAACTCTCCATGGGTGTTAGTGTGACTTGGGTACGTCCTGGCCCCCAATGCGGCACGAAAATTAGTGTAGGACATGTCCTACTTATTTTGTGTGAAAAGAATTTGCCTGTTATCCGCATTTCATTTTCCCTAACGTGTGCAGGAGGTTTATTTTTGTACAGGATGACTAGCCGCCCGGAAAAATTCATTGTTTTTAACAACTTGCCGGCGATGTTAAAATGCTGGCAATTAAATTCAAGGCGTCATCTAATGACATGGAGAAAGCGGGGAAATAGCTAAATGATTAGTTCGAACTAGACAGCTGCCTTGTATTTAATTGTTACAAGTAGCTGAGCAGCCTAATCTCATGCCTACCTGTAAGACTGTCGAACAATCGCAATGCCAGTACAAACCAGCGGTGTTTCCCTGCGCGACTTTGAGGGACACTAGGGCACCTGTTAAACGGAGCCCCTCATGACGGCCAGTGCTGAGAAATTTACCCGCCAGACCTTGCTCGACGTGCAATCGCTGACCCCCAGCCTGTTTACCTTGCGCACCACGCGCGACCCGGGTTTTCGGTTTACGGCAGGCCAGTTCGTGCGTTTGGGCGTCGCCAAGGCGGATGGCAGCACCGTATGGCGTGCCTATTCCATCGTGTCTTCGCCGTTTGACGAGCACCTCGACTTCTTTTCCATCGTTGTACCGGGCGGCGAATTCACCAGTGAGCTGAGTCGCCTGCAGGTGGGCGATACGCTGCTGGTGGAGCGTCAGGCCACGGGCTTCCTGACACTCAACCGCTTTGTCGACGGACGTGATTTGTGGTTGCTCGGCACCGGGACGGGCGTGGCGCCATTCCTGTCGATCCTGCAGGACTTTGAGGTGTGGGAAAAATTCGAGCGCATTGTGCTGGTGTACAGCGCTCGGGAGGCCCAGGAGCTGGCGTATCAGGCGCTGATCAAGGAACTGGGCGAGCGTGAGTACCTGGCCGAGCACGCTCACAAGCTCGTCTACATTCCTACCGTGACCCGTGAGCAGCACCCGGGGGCGCTGAATGGGCGTATTACCACCCTTATCGAGAATGGCGAGTTGGAGCGTGCTGCCGGCGTTGAACTGACCCCGGAACACTCCCGCGTACTGATTTGCGGCAACCCGCAGATGGTCGATGACACCCGCCAACTGCTCAAACAACGCGACATGCAACTGAGCCTGAGCCGCCGTCCTGGCCAGGTGGCAGTGGAAAACTACTGGTAAACCGCCGAGGAAAAAAAAGGCGCCTGCAACAGGCGCCTTTTTTGCCAAGCCCGAGCTGATTAAAGCGGCTTGTCGTTCTGTGCCTTGAGCAGATCGCGGATCTCACCCAGTAACACTTCTTCCTTGCTTGGCGTTGGCGGCAAGCTGGGGGCCACAGCCTCTTCGCGCTTCAGGCGGTTGATCGCCTTCACGCCCATGAAGATTGCAAAGGCCACGATCACGAAGTCGATCACGCTCTGGATGAACTTGCCGTACGCCAGCACCACGGCGGGCACGTTACCCTGCGCGGCTTTGAGCGTTATCGCCAAGTCCCCGAAATCCACGCCACCGATCAGCAGACCGATAGGCGGCATCACCACGTCGCCCACAAACGAGGAAACAATTTTGCCGAAAGCGGCGCCGATGATGATACCGACGGCCATGTCGACCACATTGCCTTTGACCGCGAAGGCCTTGAACTCACTGATCACGCCCATAGGTTATTCCTTGTTACAGATGAGAAGGGTGGAAGTCAGTGTAAGTCAGTCGCAGAAGGCTTGCGCGACACAACCGTTAACACTGTCAATTTTTATCGACACATTAAATCGCAAATAGTTTGCAAAGTGCCACCAATCGCGCGCGGAATACTCGCTATTTCAGTGGCTTACCACCGTATTTTCCTAATCGGCCCGGTGGGGTTTTTCTATTTATCTTCTGACTCGCGGGTCACTAGCCTCTGGCAAGCACAACTGAATGTGCACTAAAAAAACCAGAGGAAACCTCGATGAACAATCCAATGAAGCGCGGCCCGGTTCTCGCGCGACATGCGCTGATGCTCGCAAGCGCCAGCCTGCTGTCGCTCTCCGTACACGCCGCCAACCTCACGCGCGATAACGGTGCCGCAGTGGGCGACAACCAGAACTCGCAAACCGCCGGTGCCAACGGCCCGGTGCTGCTGCAAGACGTGCAACTGATTCAAAAATTGCAGCGTTTTGACCGTGAACGCATCCCCGAGCGCGTGGTGCACGCCCGTGGCACCGGCGCCCACGGCACCTTCACCGTCACCGACAACCTCAGCGACCTGACCAAAGCCAAAGTGTTCGCGGCCGGTGAGGCCACGCCGGTGTTTGTGCGTTTCTCCGCCGTGGTCCACGGCAACCATTCCCCGGAAACCCTGCGCGACCCACGCGGCTTTGCCACCAAGTTCTATACCGCTGAAGGTAACTGGGACTTGGTCGGCAATAACTTCCCGACGTTCTTTATTCGCGATGCGATCAAGTTCCCGGACATGGTCCACGCGTTCAAGCCCGACCCGCGCACTAACCTGGACGACGATTCCCGCCGTTTCGATTTCTTCTCCCATGTGCCCGAGTCCACCCGCACGCTGACCGAGCTGTATTCCGACTCCGGCACCCCGGCCAGTTACCGTGAAATGGACGGCAACGGCGTACATGCCTACAAGTTGATTAACGCCAAGGGCGAAGTGCACTACGTCAAGTTCCACTGGAAGAGCCTGCAAGGCATCAAGAACCTCGACCCCAAACAAGTCACCGACGTGCAAGGGCGCGACTACAGCCATATGACCAACGACTTGGTCACCCATATCAATAAAGGCGACTTCCCCAAGTGGGACTTGTACGTGCAAGTCCTTAAACCTGAAGACTTGGCAAAGTTTGACTTCGACCCATTGGACGCCACCAAAATCTGGCCGAATGTGCCGGAACGCAAAGTTGGCCAGATGGTGCTGAACCGCAACCCGGCGAATGTCTTCCAGGAAACCGAGCAAGTGGCCATGGCCCCGGCCAACCTCGTGCCGGGCATCGAGCCGTCGGAAGATCGCCTGCTGCAAGGCCGAGTGTTCTCCTACGCCGACACACAGATGTACCGCCTTGGGCCGAATGCCCTGCAACTGCCGATCAACGCTCCACGGGTGACCGTCAACAACGGTAACCAGGACGGTGCGATGAACTCAGGCAAAACCACCACCGGCGTGAACTACCAGCCAAGCCGCCTGCTGCCACGCGAAGAGCCGCAAACCGCACGCTACAGCCAGTCGGCGCTGTCGGGCAGCACCCAGCAAGCGAAGATCCAGCGTGAGCAGAACTTCAAGCAAGCCGGTGATTTGTATCGTTCCTACAGCAAGAAAGAGCGCCAGGACTTGATCGAAAACTTCGGCGGCTCGCTGGCGACGACTGACGATGAGAGCAAGCACATCATCCTGTCGTTCCTCTACAAGGCGGACCCTGAATACGGCACTGGCGTGACCAAAGTCGCCAAAGGTGACCTGGCGCGCGTGAAAGCGCTGGCAGACAAACTGACCGACTGACGTCCGTTCCCGTCGGCGCCCTTGCACGGGCGTCGACTCCTGGCAGGAGAACACCCCATGCGTATTTCGATTGGTTTATTGATGGCGATGCTGGCTTTTGTCGCCCATGCCGAGTCGCCTGACCCGGTCGCGCTCAAGGCGCAATTGCAGGACTACTACTTCGACGCCGCCCGCCGTGGCGATATCGACATGCTCAACACCTTCATCGAATCCGGCTACAGCCTCAACACTCAGGACGACAAGGGCTACACCGCGCTGATCCTCGCCGCCTATCACGGCCAGGGCTCTTTTGTGGAGCGCTTGCTCAACGCCGGCGCCGACGCCTGTGTGCAGGACAAACGCGGCAACACCGCGCTGATGGGCGCGATCTTCAAGGGTGAACTGAAAATTGCCCAGCGCCTGCTCGCCACCGACTGCAACCCCGACCAGCGCAACGGCGCCGGGCAGACGGCGGCCATGTACGCCGGGCTGTTCAAACGTGTCGAACTGCTCGATGAACTCAAAGCCAAAGGCGCCGACCTCAACGCCGAAGACCCAATCGGCAACAGCGCTTCACGATTGGCCAGTGGTGAAATTCGGACCCCGGCACCGCGCTGAGCTATCATCGCGGTTTTTCGGTTGGAGGTTCTCAAATGGCAAAGGCCAAGCGCATGTACGGCTGCACCGAGTGCGGCGCGACCTTTCCCAAGTGGGCCGGCCAGTGCACCGAGTGCGGCGCGTGGAACACCCTGACGGAAACCATGATTGAAAGCGGCGGCGCTGCGGCCCCCACCGGCCGTGCCGGCTGGACCGGGCAACAGGCGCAGATCAAAACCCTGGCCGAAGTCAGCGTTGAAGAGATCCCGCGCTTCTCCACCGCCTCCGGCGAGCTGGACCGCGTACTCGGCGGCGGCCTGGTGGATGGCTCGGTGGTGCTGATCGGCGGTGACCCCGGCATCGGCAAATCGACCATCCTGCTGCAAACCCTGTGCAGCATCGCCAGCCGCATGCCGGCACTGTACGTCACCGGCGAAGAATCCCAGCAGCAAGTGGCCATGCGCGCCCGGCGCCTGGGCTTGCCCCAGGACCAACTGCGGGTGATGACCGAAACCTGCATCGAAAGCATCATCGCCACGGCCCGCATCGAAAAGCCCAAAGTCATGGTGATCGACTCGATCCAGACAATTTTCACCGAGCAGCTGCAATCGGCACCGGGCGGCGTGTCCCAGGTGCGCGAGAGTGCGGCGCTGCTGGTGCGGTATGCCAAGCAGAGCGGTACGGCGATCTTCCTGGTCGGCCATGTGACCAAAGAAGGCGCGTTGGCCGGGCCGCGAGTGCTCGAGCATATGGTCGACACCGTGCTGTATTTCGAAGGCGAATCCGATGGCCGGCTCCGCTTGCTGCGGGCGGTGAAGAACCGCTTTGGCGCGGTCAACGAATTGGGCGTGTTCGCCATGACTGACCGCGGCCTGAAAGAAGTCTCCAACCCATCGGCGATTTTTCTCACGCGTGCCCAGGAAGAAGTCCCGGGCAGTGTGGTGATGGCCACGTGGGAAGGCACCCGGCCGATGCTGGTGGAAGTCCAGGCGCTGGTGGATGACAGCCACCTGGCCAACCCGCGCCGGGTCACCCTCGGGCTGGATCAGAACCGCTTGGCGATGCTGCTGGCGGTGTTGCACCGTCACGGCGGCATTCCCACCCACGATCAGGACGTGTTCCTTAACGTGGTCGGCGGTGTCAAGGTGTTGGAAACCGCTTCCGACCTGGCGTTGATGGCGGCGGTGATGTCCAGCCTGCGCAATAAGCCGCTGCCCCATGATTTGCTGGTGTTTGGTGAAGTCGGCCTGTCCGGCGAAGTGCGCCCGGTGCCGAGTGGCCAGGAGCGCCTTAAAGAAGCCGCCAAACACGGCTTCAAGCGTGCGATTGTGCCCAAGGGCAACGCGCCAAAAGAGATGCCCGCTGGGTTAAAGGTGATTGGCGTCACGCGCCTGGAGCAGGCGTTGGATGCACTGTTCGAATAATTCATGGATCAGTCAGGGATGAGTGCAATGCACAACACGAATCGCTGGGCAGCCGTTGCCCTGTTCATGGCCTTGGTGGGTTTGCCGGGCATCGCCTTGGCCGAGTCGGCCAAGCTGCCGGCCGGTTACCGGTCTGCGCAGAAGTTGGCGACCCAGGACGGCAGCGTGCTGCAAGTGCTGGAAGACCAGCGCATCAGCGCCCAATTGCACAAAGACAGCTGGGGCAATGGCCTGGACGAGGACTCGTTTGACGAGCCCGGTGACCTGGTCGAAAACCCGTTGCTCAAAGCCCGCGTGCGTTTGCTGTCGGCGTCCGGCGAGGTGCTGGCCAGCGAAGAGCTTGGTTACCCATTGGCCAAAGTCGAGAAGGCCCCGCTCAAAGGGCTGCCGGACCCTGTGTATTTTTTGAGCATTGATCAGACGGCGCCGATGGGCAGTTACAGCGGCCCTGCGACGCAACTGCTGCTGCCAGCCAAACAGCAACTCAAACCCGTGAGCTACAAGGGCGCCGACGGTAAGGTCGAGCCATTGACCCTGGCCCAGACCGGCAAAGCCGCGTGGCAGATCGCAACGCCCGCCGACGGCGGCGCAGATGAGTTGTTGCAAGTCTCGTCATTTATGGACGGTGACGGCGATGATGATTTCGCCACGCGGTTTGAAACCTACCGGTTTGTCGACGGCCAATGGCAGGCCACCTCGAGTCAAAAGGCGGGCTACTGGGACGCAGAAAACGAATTCCCGGCACGTACGGCGTTTCCGTAAAGCGTTACACCTGCAGCAGCGCGCCGAGCTCGCGCTCAAGTTCTTCCTCATCGCCGAGGTTCAGCTCGATCAGCCTGCGCAAATGGCTGATCGACTCCAGGTCGATGTGCTCGCACTCAAACCCCAGCTGCCCATGCTCATCATGGGCCAGCTTCACCTGCATCTTGATATGCGCCTGGGGGTCAAGGCGGATATCCACGTAGAACGCCTCGGCGCGATTACCCTGCCAGTCGTCCGGGCGTTGCACCAACAATCCTTTCAGCGACAAGTCCACCAATTGCACCGGCCAATTCCAGCCGTTTTGCGCAATAGTCGTGCGTGCATCGAAGGCGATACGCCGAAAACGGCGGCGATCAGACGGCTGTTCGCTCATGGTCGATTCCTCTGTGGATAGGAGGATTGTAGCCCTGCGCCATCATCGGGCTTTTATTTCTGCTTTTTTTACCGTTGCAAGGCTCTAGACCAATGTAGGGGGGTGGCCTTTAAGGCCAGTAGCGCTAAACTCGGACTGGCTGTCCTTTCTGTCCACCCTGGCTGGAATATAAAAATGAAAAATAATAATAGCCTGCTACGCCACCTACCCTGGCTGGTGCTGGCAATCGTAGGAGCGTGCGCCCTGGGCGTAGTGGCCTTGCGCCGCGGCGAGGCGATCAACGCCTTGTGGATTGTGGTCGCTGCTGTGGCCATCTACCTGGTTGCGTACCGTTACTACAGTCTGTTCATCGCTAACAACGTGATGCAACTCGATCCACGGCGGGCCACCCCCGCAGTGCTCAACAATGACGGTCTGGACTATGTGCCGACCAACAAACACATTCTTTTTGGTCACCACTTTGCGGCGATTGCCGGTGCAGGCCCGCTGGTCGGCCCGGTACTGGCGGCGCAAATGGGCTACCTGCCAGGCACGCTGTGGCTGATTGCCGGCGTGGTGCTGGCCGGTGCGGTGCAAGACTTCATGGTCCTGTTCCTGTCCACCCGTCGCAATGGCCGCTCCCTGGGCGACATGGTGCGCGAAGAAATGGGTCGCATCCCCGGGACCATCGCGCTGTTCGGCTGCTTCCTGATCATGATCATCATCCTCGCGGTGCTGGCGCTCATTGTGGTCAAGGCCCTGGCCGAAAGCCCATGGGGCATCTTCACGGTGATGGCGACCATTCCGATCGCGATGTTCATGGGCGTGTACATGCGCTACATCCGCCCGGGCCGCATCGGCGAAATCTCGATCATCGGCGTGCTGTTGCTGCTCGGTTCAATCTGGCTGGGCGGGCAGATTGCTGCCGACCCGGTCTGGGCCAAGGCCTTCTCCTTCACCGGGATCCAGATCACCTGGATGCTGATCGGCTACGGTTTCGTTGCCGCAGTACTGCCGGTGTGGCTGATCCTGGCGCCGCGTGACTACCTCTCCACCTTCCTCAAAATCGGCACCATCATCGCCCTGGCGATCGGCATCCTGGTCACCATGCCAGAGTTGAAAATGCCGGCCCTGACCCAATTCATCGACGGCACCGGCCCGGTGTGGAAGGGCGGCCTGTTCCCGTTCCTGTTCATCACCATTGCCTGCGGCGCGGTCTCGGGTTTCCACGCGCTGATTTCCTCGGGCACCACGCCCAAGCTGCTGGATAACGAAGTCAACTCGCGCTACATCGGTTACGGCGCGATGCTGATGGAGTCGTTCGTGGCGATCATGGCCATGGTTGCCGCTTCGGTGATCGAACCCGGCGTGTACTTCGCCATGAACAGCCCGGCTGCGGTGGTCGGTGCTGACGTGGTGACGGTGGCGCAAACCGTCAGCAGCTGGGGCTTCGCCATTACCCCGGAAGCCTTGACGGCGGTGGCCCATGACATCGGTGAAACCACCATCCTGGCGCGTGCCGGCGGTGCGCCGACCTTGGCGGTGGGTATCGCGCAGATCCTGCACAGTGTGCTGCCAGGTGAAAACACCATGGCGTTCTGGTACCACTTTGCGATCCTGTTTGAAGCGCTGTTCATCCTGACGGCCGTCGACGCCGGCACCCGTGCCGGTCGCTTCATGCTCCAGGATTTGCTCGGCTCTTTCGTGCCGTCGCTCAAGCGCACCGAGTCCTGGACCGCCAACCTGATTGCAACCGCAGGTTGCGTAGCGATGTGGGGTTATCTGCTGTACCAAGGTGTGATCGACCCACTGGGCGGTATCAACACCTTGTGGCCGCTGTTCGGTATCTCCAACCAGATGCTGGCCGGTATCGCGCTGATGCTCGCCACCGTTGTGCTGATCAAAATGAAACGCCAGCGCTACATTTGGGTGACCATGCTGCCGGCCGTCTGGCTGCTGATTTGCACCACCACGGCGGGCTTCATCAAGCTGTTCGACGCCAACCCGGCGATCGGCTTCCTGTCGCTGGCCAAGAAGTACAGCGACGCCCTGGCCAACGGCCAGATCCTCGCGCCGGCCAAGAACATCGACCAGATGCAACACGTGATCTGGAACGCCTACACCAACGCAACGCTCACGGCACTGTTCCTGTTCGTGGTGTTCAGCATCCTGTTCTATGCGCTCAAGGTCGGCGTCGCCGCCTGGGGCAACAAAGAACGTACGGATAAAGAAGCCCCGTTCCAGGCCGTACCGGACGCGTAATCGAGGATTGCAAGCATGTTCAATGACATCAGTCGCCTCGGTAAATACCTCGGTCAGGCCGCGCGCCTGATGGTCGGCATGCCCGACTACGATACGTACGTCGAGCATATGCAAACCAAACACCCGGACAAACCGATGATGGACTACAAGGCGTTCTTCCGGGAACGCCAGGAAGCCCGTTACGGTGGCAAGGGTGGGCCTAAATGCTGCTAGCCCGATAAGTTGGGCTAGCGGTGATCCCATGTGGGAGCGGGCTTGTGTGGGAGCTGGCTTGCCTGCGATAGCATCAACTTGGTCTGCTAGAAAGACCGAGTTGTCTGCATCGCAGGCAAGCCAGCTCCCACATAGGTCTGCTCCCACATTTGTTTTGTGTTCCGTCAGTTTTCAGGAGAATTGTCTTTGTCCTCTCCCATCCCCGTCACCATCCTCAGCGGCTTCCTCGGCGCCGGCAAAACCACCTTGCTGCGCCATCTGCTCAAAGCCGAGCACGGCCTGAAAATCGCCGTGATCGAAAACGAATTCAGTGACGCCGGCATCGACACCCAGCTGCTGGGCGCAGAACCCGTGCAAGTCATGACCCTGTCCAACGGTTGCGTGTGCTGCACCATCCACACCGACCTGACCAAAGCCCTGTACCTGCTGCTTGAGCGCCTGGACAGCGGCGAGATAGCCTTCGACCGCCTGGTGATCGAGTGCACCGGCCTGGCGGATCCTGCGCCCGTGGCCCAGACCTTTTTCATTGATGAAGAACTGCGCGAGCGCTACATCCTCGATGGCATCATCACCTTGGTCGACGCGGCCCACGCCGAACACCACCTGACCCAGACCATCGCCCAGGCGCAGATCGGTTTTGCCGACCGCCTGCTGGTGAGCAAGCGCGACCTGGTCGACGAAGCGACGTTCGACGCCCTCAGCCAGCGCCTGACCCGCATCAACCGCCGCGCGCCGATTCGTGTGGTCGACCACGGCACCATCGACCTGGCGGAGTTGCTCGATGTGCGCGGTTTCAACCTCAACGCCGGCATGAACCTGCGCCCGGTCAGCGCCGCGCCGTCCATCGACCGCATTTCCAGCCTGGTGCTGCGCACCGACCAGCCGCTGGATATCGACCGCCTCAGCGAGTTTATGAACGAGCTGCTGGAAGACCACGGCAAGCAACTGCTGCGCTACAAGGGCGTGCTGAACATTGCCGGGGAAGACCGGCGGATGGTGTTTCAGGGTGTGCTCAAGCTCTACGGCTTCGATTGGGACACCGAATGGGCCGAGGGCGAGGCGCGCGAAAGCGTGATTGTGTTTATTGCCGATGAGTTGCCGGAGCAGAAAATTCGCGACGGTTTTGCCAAGGTTTACCAACCCTGACTTGAAATACAATCCACTGTGGGAGCTGGCTTGCCTGCGATTGCTGTTGATCGTTCCCACGCTCCGCGTGGGAACGCCTCTTGTGACGCTCTGCGTCACGCTTTGGGACGCGGAGCGTCCTGGGCTGCGTTCCCACGCGGAGCGTGGGAACGATCGAGTTGAAATTTGGCCATAAAAAAGCCCGGCTCTTGAGCCGGGCTTTTTATTCAAGCAACTGCAATCAAGCGCCGTATACCGGCAGCTTTTTGCAGATGGCCTTGACCTTCTCACGCACCGCGTCGATCACGGCTTCGTTGTTCAGGTCTGCCAGGATGTCGCAGATCCAGCCGGCCAGCTCTTTGCACTCTGCTTCCTTGAAGCCGCGAGTGGTCACAGCCGGGGTGCCGAAGCGCAGGCCGGAGGTGACGAACGGCGAACGTGGGTCGTTCGGCACGGAGTTTTTGTTCACGGTGATGAAGGCTTTGCCCAGGGCAGCGTCAGCATCTTTACCGGAAATGTCCTGCTTGATCAGCGACAGCAGGAACAGGTGGTTTTCAGTACCGCCGGACACCACGTCAAAGCCGCGCTCGATAAACACGCTGGCCATGGTCTGGGCGTTTTTCACCACTTGTTGCTGGTAAGTCTTGAACTCAGGCTGCAGGGCTTCTTTGAAGCAGATCGCTTTGGCGGCGATCACGTGCTCCAGCGGGCCACCCTGGGCGCCTGGGAACACAGCGGAGTTCAGCTTCTTCTCGATCTCGGCGTTGGCGCGCGCCAGGATCAGGCCGCCACGTGGACCGCGCAGGGTTTTGTGGGTGGTGGTGGTCACCACGTCAGCGTAAGGCACCGGGTTCGGGTAAACGCCAGCAGCGACCAGCCCCGCAACGTGAGCCATATCAACAAAGAGATAGGCGCCAACTTTGTCAGCGATAGCGCGGAAGCGTGGGAAGTCCAGGATCTGCGAGTAGGCAGAGAAACCGGCCACGATCATTTTTGGCTTGTGCTCAACAGCCAGGCGCTCGACTTCGTCGTAGTCGATCAGGCCGTTGGCATCGATACCGTATTGAACGGCGTTGTACAGCTTGCCGGAGGAGGAAACGCTGGCGCCGTGGGTCAGGTGACCGCCGTGGGCCAGGCTCATGCCCAGGATGGTGTCGCCGCCTTGCAGCAGGGCCAGGTACACGGCGCTGTTGGCTTGGGAACCGGCGTGCGGCTGGACGTTGGCGTAATCGGCGCCGAACAGTTCCTTGGCACGGTCGATGGCCAGTTGCTCAACCACGTCGACGTACTCGCAACCGCCGTAGTAGCGCTTGCCTGGGTAGCCTTCGGCGTACTTGTTGGTCAGAACCGAACCTTGAGCCTCCATGACCGCAGGGCTGGTGTAGTTTTCCGAAGCGATCAGCTCAATGTGCTCTTCCTGGCGCACGGCTTCTTGCTCCATGGCGGCAAAGAGATCGGCGTCGTACTTGGCAATAGTCAAATCACGGCTGAACATGGCGGTCCTCAAGGATCGGGGGCAGAAAAGGAGGGCATTCTAACCCAATGGGTTTTAGATGGCATATGAAAGGACATCATGTCGCGGACAAGTGGGGCTCATCCAGGGATGGGCGGTGCCTGTACTGGCCCTATCGCAGGCAAGCCAGCTCCCACACTTTAAGGCGTTCACAGTTCAACTGTGGGAGCTGGCTTGCCTGCGATGAGGCCATCAGCCCCACCACAGGGCTTCAGTCGAACATGAACAGCGCATCATTGCTGAACTGCGCCTCAAACCGATTCGCCGGCATCGGCCGCCCGAACAGATAACCCTGCACCTCATCGCACCGATGCTCGCGCAGGAAGTCCAGCTGCTCATGGGTTTCCACGCCTTCGGCGATCACCGCCAGGTTGAGGCTGTGGGCCATGGCGATAATGGCGCGGGCGATTTGCGCGTCCTGCTCGCCGGACGGCAGGCCGTCGACAAACGTGCGGTCGATCTTCAGCACGTCGATAGGGAACTGCTTGAGGTAGTTCAGCGACGAATAGCCCGTGCCGAAGTCGTCCACCGCAATGCTCAGGCCGAGGTTTTTCAGGCTGGCGAGAATTTGCAGGGCTTCGTTGACCTCGCGCATCAGGATACTTTCGGTCAACTCCAACTCCAGGCACGCGGGCGGCAGGCCCGTGTCCCTCAGGATGGTGGCGATACGCTCGCCCAACTGGCCGTCCGAGAACTGCCGCGCCGAGATGTTCACCGAGACTTTCGGCACGCGCACCTTGTTCTGGTGCCAGGTCTTGAGTTGGCGGCAGGCTTCGCTGAGTACCCAATCGCCGACGTCCACCACCAGCCCCAACTCTTCCAGCACCGGAATGAAATCCCCCGGTGGCACCAGCCCACGGCGCGGGTGGCGCCAGCGCAGCAAGGCTTCGGCGCCGGTCAAACGTTTGCCATCGCCGCTGAACTGCGGCTGGTAATACAGCACGAATTCGTTCTGCTCCAGCGCGTGGCGCAAGTCGCTTTCCAGCTCCAGGCGTTCAAGCGCACTGGCGTTCATGTCCGCCTGATAGAACTGGAAGTTGTTCTTGCCGCGTTCCTTGGCGTGGTACATCGCGGTGTCGGCGTTTTTCATCAGTTGGCTCAGCTCGTTGCCGTCCTGCGGGCTCAGGGCGATGCCGATACTGGCGGTCACGAAGAACTCGCGGCCCTCAAGCACAAACGGCTTCACCAGGCTGGCCAGAATCTGCTCGGCCACGGTGATCGCGCGATTCAGCGCCATCTCACGGCTGACGCGCGGTTGCAGGAGCAAGGTGAACTCGTCGCCGCCCATGCGCGCCACGGTGTCGTCTTCGGCCACGCAGCCCAGCAGGCGCGTGGCCATTTCCTTGAGCATGCGGTCGCCGGCGGCGTGGCCGAGGGAGTCGTTGATCGGCTTGAAACGGTCGAGGTCGAGGAACATCAGCACCACCCACGACTTCTGCCGTTCCGCCGCCTGCAAGGCGGTGTGCAGGCGGTCCTGGAACAGCGTGCGGTTGGGCAGGTGGGTCAGGGCGTCGTAATACGCCAGGCGGTGGATGCGCTGTTCGCTGGCCTTGCGCTCACTGATGTCACTGAAAAAACACACGTAGCTGGCCAGGTCGCCTTCATCGTCGAACACGGCGGTAATGCCGACCCAGGCCGGGTAATGCTCGCCATTGCGCCGTTTCAGCCACACTTCGCCTTCCCAAGTGCTGTGCTGGTGCAGTTGCTTGAGCACATAACGCAGGTGGGCTTCCTGCTGTTCGTCGACAGTGAGCATGTTCGGCAACTGGTCGAGCACATCCGCCACGGCATAGCCGCTGACTCGGCTGAACGCCTCGTTGGCCTGCACGATGTAACCCGCCGGGTCAGTGATCAGGATCGCTGAAGTAGAGTGTTCGAATACGGTGGCCGCCATGCGCAGGTCTTTCTCGGCGCGACGTTGCTGGCTGATATCGCGGCCTACACCCAGGATGCCCTCAAATGCGCCGTGCTCATCCCACACCAGCACCAGGCGCAACTCGATCGGCACTTTGCGGCCATCGGCACGCAGGCAGTCGAACAGGAACAACTGCGTCTGCACTTCATCGCGCAGCGTGTTCAGCGCCGTCGCGTCGCCCAGCGAGCGGCTGACTTGCTCCACCAGGCTATAGATGCCGGTCAGTTGTTGCGGGTTGGCGATGATCGACTGCCAGCCGTTCTTGAACACCCAATCCACGTCGTAACCCAACACGGCGTTGACCGACGGGCTGATGTAATTAAGCGCAAGCTGGCTGTCGGTGGAGCAGATCACGTCGCTGATGCTTTCGGCCAGCATGCGGTAGCGTTGCTCGCTGTCACGCAGGGATTCGCTTGCTTCGATCTGGTCGGTGATGTCCTTGGCCACGCCGATGATTCGCGTGACCACGGCCGTCTTGTCGCGGGCCAGGGCCTGCTCGCGGATATCGAAGCGCCGCCATTGGTTATTGCGATGGCGAAAGCGCAGCTGGCATTGCAGCTGGGTGGTGTAGCCGACCTCGCGCTGTTGCTGGCGCAAGTCGTGGTAATACTCGGCATCTTCGGGGTGCAGCAGGATTTCCCAGAAGTATTCGCCCATTTGCTGCAGTTCGGCGCGGTTGTAGCCGAGGGTGTGGCCCAAATGGTGGTTGCTGAAAATCATCCGCTGGCTGATCACGTCCTGCACATACAGGTGATCCGGCACGGTGCGCACCACGTCCGACCAGAAACTCTCACGCTCCACCAGCGACAGTTCGATCAGCTTGCGGCTGGTGATATCGCTGATGCTCAGGATCACGGCCTTGAAGTCATCGTGCTGCTCGGGCAGGCGCATCACCAGCCACAGGTATTGATCATTGCCGGCGACGTCGCTGAGCTGGATTTCCAGTTCCAGCTGTTTTTGCTGGGTCAATACCGCTTCCAATACCTGGTAGCCGATGGCCGTGGCGTTGCGCGGGCAGTCATCGATCAGGCGCTCCCAGGCCTGCTCGCAAGAACTGACGTTCAACAGGCGCACAGCCACCTGGTTGACCTCGGTGACGCGCAATTCCTTGAGCAGTTGCTGGCGTTCTTGGGCGTTGTTGTGCAGCCAGGCCTGCAAGTGCTCGCGGGTTTGCATGTGGGCTTTGTCGAAGAACGCCTTCAGGCCCGACAGGTCAAGCACGCAAAGCGCCACGCCGGTGCCTTCGAAAATGTCCTGATAGCGCCGCCGGCCTTCATGCACCTGGCGCTGGCGACGGCGCATGTTCAGCAGCACGATCACCGGGATCAGCGAGAAGGCCAGGCCCAACAGGCATTTGCCGATAAACGCCGGCAGCAACTGCTCCAGCACGGCGCTGCGGTCAAACAGCCCGCGCAACTGCCAGTCGCTTTTGCTCAGGGGCGTGACCAACACGCTTTTATTCAATTCGTCTGGGGTGAGCGCAGAGGCCCACTGTGCCGGCATGCCGCTGTCACGGCTGACCACGCGGTGGTTCAGGCGGTTCTCGATGGCCCACATCGGGCGCTGGCCCTGGCCGTCCTGGCGGGTCAGGTTGCTCAGGTAGTTGGGCGCCAGGCGCAGCGCCCAGTACATCCGCGAGCCGCCGCTGGGTTGGTGCAGCAACAAATAGATGAGGGTGCCGTCGGGGTTGTTGCTCAGGTAATAAGGTTGCGAATGGCTGCGTTGCACCAGTTCTTCCAGCCAGGCGCTGTCCTGGCTGTCTTTGGCGCTGTCACTGATCATCGCGCCGCTGGGGGCGAGCAGGGCGACACTGCGCAGCTCCGGCAGCGAGCGCTGCAAGGTGCGCATCAAGGCCTGTTGCTGTTCGTCGTTGCGCGGTGGCTCGACCATCGGCAGCAAATTCAGGGCGATTTTTGCGCTCAGGGCCATGTTCAGGCTGATCTGTTCAGCCAGGTCAGCGCTGTAGTCGATGGTGTATTGCTGCTGGTTTTTCTGGTTTTGCTGCAGTTGGTCCAGCAACTGCCAGAACAATAACGCGAGCAACATCAGGACAAGCGTCGCCAATGCGCCTTTGAGGGTGCCGTGCAGGGGCGCTCCCGGCGCAATATGAGCGGCGCGCAGGGGAGTGGGCGGCGTGACTTTGGACAAGCTGTGATCCTGCGGTTTGGCTGGACTGGCGCGCGACGTGCACTATAAGCCGGACGCCCGGAGGGCGGCTAGCATGCCTTGACTTGTGGCAAAGTGCCAGCCCCGCCTGGCTGGACTGACCAAGCGCATTCAGGTAGCTTTGCCGGTTACGCGGGGGCGTTCCAGCCCCAGACATTCAGGCTTTTTGCGCACGAAGGCATTGACCACCGTCAACGGCCCGCGCGGCGCATGGCCTGCACGGGCTTCGCCCGCTTAATTCATCAGTCACTGACGCTAGGTTCACCATGGCTCAATACGTCTTCACCATGCATCG
Organism: Pseudomonas sp. R76; assembly: GCF_009834565.1. GTDB lineage: Bacteria > Pseudomonadota > Gammaproteobacteria > Pseudomonadales > Pseudomonadaceae > Aquipseudomonas. The sequence continues at coordinate 5,865,958 of NZ_CP019428.1, read as the reverse complement.
GCTGGGAAAAGTTGTTCCGCCGAAGCGGGAAATCCTGAAAAACATTTCGCTGTCCTTCTTCCCCGGCGCCAAGATCGGCGTGCTCGGCCTCAACGGTTCGGGTAAGTCCACGCTGCTGAAAATCATGGCTGGCGTCGACACCGAGTTCGAAGGCGAAGCCCGCCCGATGCCGGAACTGAACATCGGCTACCTGCCGCAAGAGCCGATCCTGGACCCGACCAAGACCGTGCGTGAAGTGGTCGAAGAGGCTGTCAGCGTCATCAAGGACGCCCAGGCGCGCCTGGACGAGGTCTACGCTGCCTACGCCGAACCGGATGCCGACTTCGACAAGCTGGCCGCCGAACAGGCCAAGCTCGAAGCCATCTTGCAGGCCGGCGACGGTCACAACCTGGAGCGCCAACTGGAAGTCGCCGCCGATGCGCTGCGCCTGCCGGCGTGGGACGCCAAGGTCGAATTCCTCTCCGGTGGTGAAAAACGTCGGGTGGCCCTGTGCCGCCTGCTGCTGTCGGCCCCCGACATGCTGCTGCTCGACGAACCAACCAACCACTTGGACGCCGATTCCGTCGCCTGGCTGGAACACTTCCTTCACGATTTCCCGGGCACCGTGGTTGCGATCACGCACGACCGGTACTTCCTGGACAACGTTGCCGGCTGGATCCTCGAGCTCGACCGTGGCGCCGGTATCCCTTACGAGGGCAACTACTCCGGTTGGCTGGAAGCCAAGTCCGACCGTCTGGCCGCTGAATCCAAGCAGCAATCGGCCCACGAAAAAGCCATGAAGGAAGAACTGGAGTGGGTGCGCAAAGGCGCCAAGGCCCGCCAGTCCAAATCCAAGGCACGTCTGCAACGCTTCGAAGAAATGCAGTCGCAGGAATTCCAGAAGCGCAGCGAAACCAACGAGATCTACATCCCGGCCGGCCCACGCCTGGGTGACAAGGTCATCGAGTTCAAGAACGTCACCAAAGGCTATGGCGATCGCGTGTTGATCGACAACCTGTCGTTCTCGATGCCAAAAGGCGCGATCGTCGGCGTTATCGGCGGTAACGGTGCGGGTAAATCCACCCTGTTCCGCATGCTGATGGGCAAGGAAACCCCGGATTCGGGCACCATCGAAGTCGGCGAAACCGTGCAGCTTGCTTGCGTTGATCAGAGCCGCGAAGACCTGGACGGCAGCAAGACTGTGTTCCAGCAAATCTCCGACGGTTCCGATCAGATTCGCATCGGTAACTATGAAATCCCGTCGCGTACCTACGTCGGCCGTTTCAACTTCAAAGGCGGCGATCAGCAGAAGTTCGTCAAGGACCTGTCCGGTGGTGAGCGCGGTCGCTTGCACCTGGCCCTGACCTTGAAAGAAGGCGGCAACGTGTTGCTGCTCGACGAACCGTCCAACGACCTCGACGTTGAAACCCTGCGTTCCCTGGAAGAAGCCCTGCTGGACTTCCCGGGCGCCGCCATTGTGATCTCTCACGATCGGTGGTTCCTTGACCGCGTCGCGACCCACATCCTGGCGTACGAAGACGACTCGCAAGCGGTGTTCTTCGAAGGTAACTACACCGAGTACGAAGCGGACCGTAAAAAGCGCTTGGGCGAAGCAGCAGCCCAGCCGCATCGTGTACGGCACAAAAAACTGGCCTGATTTGGGTTGGTTGGAAAGAGCGGAGCCTTCGGGCTCCGTTTTTTTTTGCGTGTGATTCAGGTGGACCGAGGTGAATTCATCGCAGGCAAGCCAGCTCCCACCTGTTGATTTGTGAACACATGTCAAATATGGGAGCTGGCTTGCCTGCGATAGCGTTTTAACTGCTGGTGCATTCCCTCAGTTGAAATCCCTTTTCTGGTGCAAATAAGCACAGTTATTTATATCCAATGCACCATTTAAATTCACAAAGGCGACATTTTGCGCTTTTCAGGTGCAACATGAATTGCTAAGGTCCGGCTCAATCTCCCTTAAAAACAATCAATTTGCCGAGACGTTTCCATGATCGAATCTGTCGAATCCTTCCTTTCCCGCCTCAAGAAACGCGACCCCGACCAGCCGGAATTCCACCAGGCCGTAGAAGAAGTCCTGCGCAGCCTGTGGCCGTTTCTTGAAGCCAACCCGCACTACCTGAGCTCGGGCATTCTGGAGCGCATCTGCGAGCCGGAACGCGCGATTACCTTTCGGGTGTCGTGGGTGGATGATCACGGCAAGGTCCAGGTCAATCGTGGCTTCCGTATCCAGATGAACAGCGCCATCGGCCCCTACAAAGGCGGCCTGCGCTTTCACCCGTCGGTGAACCTGGGCGTGCTGAAATTCCTCGCCTTCGAACAGACCTTCAAGAACTCCCTCACCTCGCTGCCCATGGGCGGCGGCAAAGGCGGCTCGGACTTCGACCCCAAGGGCAAGAGCGACGCCGAAGTGATGCGTTTCTGCCAGGCGTTCATGAGTGAGCTGTACCGCCACATCGGCGCCGACGTGGACGTGCCGGCCGGCGATATCGGCGTGGGCGCGCGTGAAATCGGCTTCCTGTTTGGCCAGTACAAGCGCCTCAGCAACCAGTTCACCTCGGTGCTGACCGGCAAAGGCATGACCTACGGCGGCAGCCTGATCCGCCCCGAGGCCACGGGTTTCGGCTGTGTGTATTTCGCCGAAGAAATGCTCAAGCGCAACGGCCAGCGAGTTGAAGGCAAGCGCGTGGCGGTCTCCGGCTCCGGTAACGTCGCGCAATACGCGGCGCGCAAAGTCATGGACCTGGGCGGCAAAGTGATTTCCCTGTCCGACTCCGAAGGCACCCTGTACGCCGAAAGCGGTTTGACCGAGGAGCAATGGTCGGCGCTGCTGGAGCTGAAAAACGTACAGCGCGGGCGCATCAGTGAATTGGCTTCCCGTTACGGGCTGGAATTTCGCGCCGGTAAAATGCCCTGGGAGCTGGCCTGCGACATCGCCCTGCCCTGTGCGACCCAGAACGAACTCGACAGCGAGGCCGCCCGCACGCTGTTGCGCAACGGCTGTATGTGCGTCGCCGAAGGCGCCAACATGCCGACCACGTTGGAGGCTGTGGATATCTTCATCGAGGCGGGCATTCTGTTCGCGCCGGGCAAAGCCTCCAATGCGGGCGGCGTGGCCGTAAGTGGCCTGGAGATGTCGCAGAACGCCATGCGCCTGCTGTGGACAGCAGGCGAAGTCGACAGCAAATTGCACGCAATCATGCAGTCGATCCACCACGCGTGCGTACACTACGGCGAAGAAAATGGCCGGGTCAATTACGTGAAGGGCGCGAACATCGCGGGCTTTGTGAAAGTCGCCGACGCGATGCTGGCCCAGGGCATCGTCTAAGCCTCGGGCTCCACGCGCAGCACTTCGATCAACTGATCGCCGACGGGGCGCTTCCACAGCACCTCGTCGCCGACCTCGGCGCCCAGCAATGCACGGCCCAGCGGCGAACCCCAGTTGATCAGGTTGGCGCTGGCGTCGGCCTGGTCTTCACCGACCAATTGAATGCGCTGCTGTTCGTCCTGTTCGTTGGCAAAAGTCACCCAGCTGCCGATCTGCACTTTTTCGGTTGAGGTCGCTGGCGCCACCACTTGGGCGCTTTGCACCCGCTGGTTGAAGTAGCGCAAATCCCGCTCAAGATCCGCCTGACGCTGCTTGTCGTCCTTGGCGGACTCGACGCTGTATTCGTGCTGCAACTGCGCGACCTTGGCCTGCAATTGCGCCAACCCTTGCGCAGTCAGGTGATTGGGTTGCTCACTGACCTGACGCTCCACCGGTTGATCGGCCTGGGCGGCGGCGTTGTCTTCGTTAACAAAAGCTCGGCTCATGACATTCTCCTTCAATGGAGTTTGGGCCATGGTCGCCGCGCGATCGTTCCCCCGGGGACCGTGGGAACGATCAGAGACCTATTGCGAGCGATAAGCCCTGGCGGCGTCGCGGTCCTTCTCCTGTTGCCAAGCCCGCTCACGCTCGTCCCAGTGGTTGTCCTTGTAGTCGCGCAACTCTTCGTTCTCGCGCATCGCCTTGCACTGGCGAAAGCCATCTTCCCAGCCTTCGGCGTACTCGCGATCCTTCAGATAGCGCGGCACGTTCTTGCGAAACTCCCCGCTGATCACTCCAGCAGCCTGACGACCGCTGCTGCAACCGTCATCAAAGCCATCGGCAAAGGCCGGTGGATAACCTTTGGCCAGTAACTCCTGATGGGTTGATTGGCAACCCGCCAACCACACTACCGCGCACAGCATTACCGCAGACCGCCACATGGCGTACTCCCTGGCCGTTTCACGGCTGATGAAAGGAGTCTAGTCAGGGAATTGTCGGGGAGGCGTGAAAGCGAGGTGAGAAAGGTGTTGGGTTAAAGGGCCATCAACGATGCTCGTTCCCACGCTCTGCGTGGGAATGCAGCCAAGGACGCTCTGCGTCCGCTTTAAGGTCGTGACGCGGAGCGTCACAGGATGCGTGCCCACGCGGAGCGTGGGAACGATCTAATCCGTGGCTAAGCTCGCCAGCGCAGCATGCTCTGCCAATTCCTGCTCAATAAACGCCGCAATCATCGCGCGATACACCTGCTCAGTCACTTCAGGGTTGGCACCCACCGCCTCGGATAAACCCCGCACCTTGGCGATCACCTGTTCAACCCGTTGTGGCGCCTTGACGCCATCGGTGTCTTTTTTGAAGCGCGCTGCTTGGGAGACAAAGCGGCCGCGTTCTGCCAGCAGGGTGACGATTTGTTGGTCGAGGCGGTCGATGTTGTCGCGGACTTCTTCGAGCGTGGTGCAGTTAACAGCCATGTTGATGGAGCTCCTGATTGGGCGGGCAATGGGATGCATCTGACTATACGCGAGGCAAAAATGTGGGAGCGGGCTTGCTCGCGAAGGCGGTGGGTCAGTCAATACATCATTGCCTGGACGACCGCTATCGCGGGCAAGCCCGGCTCCCACATTTGAACGGTGGCGGGCACAGTTCAAATGTGGCCAGGCACAAACCAGTGTGGGAGCTGGCTTGCCTGCGAAGGCGGTGGGGCTGCTGGAAATCAGTGACTGATACACCGGCACTGATCGTTCCCACGCTCTGCGTGGGAATGCCGCCGTGGACGCTCTGCGTCCGATTTCAAGGTCGTGACGCGGAGCGTCACAGGGTGCATTCCCACGCGGAGCGTGGGAATGATCATCTTTGTATCGTTTTGATCAGTAGTGATACCACTTCACTTCAAGCATCACTTCATTCACCGGCGTAGACAAATGGCTGTACTCGCGCTGGGCGCTCAGGCGTAGCCCGAGGTTGCGCGACAACTCCCACTGCTGGTTCAAGCTGACACTGCGCCGCACTTCGCCATTGGTGAAGAAGTCGCCCTTGGCTTCCAGGCTCAAATTCCCCAGCGGGTTTTTCCACAGCACACCGGTGTTGAAGCCGGCAGCCGGGGAGATGGCTTCACTGAAGTCGTTGTTGTGTTCCACGCGCACGGTGCCGAGGGCGAAGCCGAGCATGTCGTCGGTGAGTTGCCAGGTGCCACCGGCGCCGCCGTTGACGTGAGCCACCAGGGTTTCGTCGTCGTGTTTGCCCGGCACGCGTTCCAGGCCGCCGGTCACTTGCCATGACCACGGTTGCAACAGCGCATTACGCGGGGTCAGGGAGCGGATGGTGGCCAGGTCCAGTTGTTGCAGTTGCCAGTGGTTGCCTTCGTACTGGCGCAGTTTCATTTGCAGGATTTCAATCTGCGCGCCCAGCGGGAAGCCTTCGGCGTTGTCGTTGAGGTCGTGGTAGGCCATGCGCAGGCCGTACTCGCCGAAGGTTTTGCTGCCGCGGGTGCCGATGCCGGCTTGCCAGGTGCGCGATTCATGGCCGTCTTCCGGCAAGCCGGGGCGTTCGATCTGCAGGTGGGGCGCAGGGTTCTGGTTAATTGCGCGCAGCAGTTCGAAGCTGCGTTGCGAGCGCTCGGTGTCGCGCTCCAGGCCGTTGGCGCGGTAGCGGCCAAGACGATAAGCCGCGTCGATGATCAGCGCCTGGCGCTCGCGCGGCAGGGCTTTGAAGGCCGGCTCCTGCAATTGCTTCTGGTCATCGCTGATTTTCAGCACCCATTGCTGCTCATCGCCATCCAACGGCTTGGCGCGTTCAAGCAGCTCGCGTTCACGGGACGGGCGATAGTCGATTTTCTCCACCAGGCCAGCTTCTTTCACCGCTTTCACGGTGTCGGTCGGGATGGCTGTCAGTGGGAATTGCTCGGTCAGGCGCAGGCTCGGGCGCGCCACTTGCAGCAGTTCAAGCAGGCGGTAGGAGCAGTTTTCGTCGAAGAAGAAGTAGTCGAACTGGATCTGCTTGAGCTCCCACACGTGCTCGACCATGCGCTCGGTCTCGACTTGGGTGAGATTCAGGCGGTATTCCCACAGGTCGCGGTTCTCGAGGCTACGGTATTCCGAGAGTTTTTCCTGATACGGCACCAGCGCGAACAGGCCGGGGTAGCCGCCCATCAGGCCTTTCCAGGCGTAGAGAATGCTGTTGTCGGAGCCTTCAATGTAGGCGCCGAAGTTGATCGCGTAGCTGAGCAGGGCGGTCTTGTCTCTCTGCACGTCAGCCTGGTCGATGCGCAGCAGGGTGTGGCCGAACATCGACGACGGGCTGTTGAGGTAGGCCGCCGGGAAGATCATCACCGCGCTATGGGGCGCGACGTCCTTGAACCATTGCTTGAATTCTTTGCAGTCCACGGCGGGCAGGTCGGTCAGCTGCAGCTGATCCTTGAGCCAGCGGGTGCGTGCGGGGTAAACGCATTGGGCGTGTTTTTCACCGAGGCTGGCGGGGGCATACAGCGCGTCTACGGTGGCTTTCAGTTCCTGGTCCGGATGGTGTGCGCCATCGGCGGCGAGGAAGAATTTCTTGTCGCTGACATAGCTGCGCCAGCCTTTGAGCTTGCCGGCTTCGTAATGGCCCAAAGACAGCCAGAACGGATCGTTGGCCAATTGCTGCAAACGTTGATCATCAATATGCGGGGCCGCATACAGCGGGGCGCAGGCGAAGAGTGCCAACCAGGCAAAGCGTTTGAGCATAGGGGCAACTTAAGTCGGAAATAGTGAGACCCAAAGGGGAGGCGGGTCCAAAATAAAACCCGCGCCTCGAAAGGCGCGGGCGGGTCGAGCTTAAGCCTGGGTAGCGTATTTCGCCAGGCGGGCATCACTTTTCAGTACAGCCAGGGTGTTGTTGTGCACGTCGTCAGCGGTCACGTCAGCTTTGCTGAAGATCTGCTGGAAGTGCTCGTGAGTCACGGCAGCGAAGTGCTCGCGATCTTCCGGTGCAACGCCCAGTACCACCGCGTAGGTGGTCAGTGCTTCGCCGTTGCCTTTGGCCATGTCTTCGGACAGCTCGTTCATCATGCCATTCATGGCAATCCAGGACTTGCCGCCGTAGGTCAGGGCGCTGTTGGTGCTGCAACCGTTGGTGCCCGAGGTCATGCCGAAGGTGGCGTTACCGGAGGTACCGTTGGTGGTGGAAGCGAGGAAGTGCGCAGGAGTACCGCGCTGGCCTTCGAACAACATGTTGCCCCAACCGCAGTTCGGGCCACCGGGTGCTTCAGCCATTGCATTGAGGGAGACGACGGTGAAGAGAGTACCAAGAAGGATCCGTTTCATAGCTTTGTTCTCTTTGTGTGCAAAACCAATGGACAAGGGTTCAGGCACTTCATAGCGCCCTAGGGGCCAGTTATTAGTCCAACCAGCGCAGTTTGGAGTTTAGGCACGTTCCAGGGGTTCCGTGATTTTTTATAAAACAAACAGTGTTTTTGCAAACAGCCGCCGCGATTTTTTTGTAAGACCCATCCCCTGGCTATGCTTTCCCAAAGTCGCGCCTTGCCAGAGCGCGTAACCGGGAGCCAGAATGCCGTCATCTGCCCCGCCTGATGTAAGGAAGCCCGATGCCTGATCCTGTTGCTGCCAGCTTGCGTCTAGCGCCCGAAGCGCTGACTCGCCCTTTCTCCGCTGAACAGTTCAGCTTCTCGACCACCAATGATTTGGAGCCCTTTCGCGGTGTGCTTGGCCAGGAACGTGCGGTTGAAGCCTTGCAGTTCGGTGTGGCCATGCCACGCCCCGGTTACAACGTGTTTGTCATGGGCGAGCCGGGAACCGGCCGCTTTTCGTTCGTAAAACGCTACCTGAAGGCCGAAGGCAAACGCCTGCAGACCCCGGCGGACTGGGTCTACGTGAATAACTTTGATGAGCCGCGCGAGCCGCGTGCCCTGGAATTACCGGGCGGCGGCGCGGCGGCGTTCATCGCCGATATCAACGCTTTGGTCGATAACCTCGTCGCCACCTTCCCGGCGGTGTTCGAACACCCGACTTATCAACAGCGCAAAAGCGCCATCGACCGTGCCTTCAACCAGCGTTACGACAAGGCCTTGGACGTGATCGAACGCCTGGCCCTGGAAAAAGACGTGGCGCTGTACCGCGACAGCTCCAACATCGCGTTCACGCCGATGCTCGACGGCAAGGCGCTGGACGAAGCGGAGTTTTCGCAACTGCCGGAAGCTGATCGCGAGCGCTTCCACACGGATATTTCCGAGCTGGAAGAACGCCTCAACGAAGAATTGGCCAGCCTGCCGCAGTGGAAGCGCGAGTCGAACAACCAACTGCGCCAATTCAACGAAGAAACCATCACCCTGGCCCTGCAGCCTTTGCTGGCGCCGCTGTCGGAAAAGTACGCGGAAAACGCCGCCGTCTGCGGTTACCTGCAAGCCATGCAGGTGTACCTGCTCAAAACCGTGGTCGAGCAATTGGTAGATGACGCCAAGACCGACGCCCAGGCGCGCAAGCTGCTCGAAGAGCAATACTGCCCGAGCCTGGTGGTCGGCCATCCGGTCAACGGCGGCGCGCCCGTGGTGTTTGAGCCGCACCCGACTTACGACAACCTGTTCGGCCGTATTGAATACAGCACCGACCAGGGCGCGCTGTACACCACCTACCGCCAACTGCGCCCGGGCGCTTTGCACCGTGCCAATGGCGGTTTCCTGATCCTGGAAGCCGAAAAAATGCTCGGCGAGCCGTTTGTGTGGGACGCCCTCAAGCGTTCCCTGCAGTCGCGCAAGCTGAAGATGGAATCGCCGCTGGGCGAGCTGGGTCGCTTGGCCACCGTGACGCTTAACCCGCAAATGATCCCGTTGCAGGTCAAGGTGATCATCATCGGTTCGCGCCAGCTGTACTACGCGTTGCAAGACGCCGATCCGGACTTCCAGGAGATGTTCCGCGTACTGGTGGATTTCGACGAAGACATCCCGATGGTGGACGAGAGCCTGGAGCAGTTCGCCCAGTTGCTCAAAACCCGCACCTCGGAAGAAGGCATGGCGCCGCTGACGTCGGACGCGGTCGCGCGGCTGGCGACTTACAGTGCGCGTTTGGCTGAACACCAGGGGCGTTTGTCGGCGCGCATCGGCGACCTGTTTCAACTGGTCAGCGAGGCGGACTTTATCCGCCACCTGGCGGGCGATGAGATGACCGATGCCGGCCATATCGAACGCGCGCTCAAGGCCAAGGCCACGCGCACGGGTCGCGTATCGGCGCGGATTCTCGACGACATGCTCGCCGGGGTGATCCTGATTGATACCGCCGGTGCGGCGGTCGGCAAGTGCAACGGGCTGACGGTGCTGGAGGTGGGGGATTCGGCGTTCGGCGTGCCGGCACGGATTTCCGCCACGGTATACCCGGGCGGCAGCGGCATTGTCGACATCGAGCGTGAAGTTAACCTCGGCCAGCCGATCCACTCCAAGGGTGTGATGATCCTCACCGGTTACCTCGGTAGCCGCTACGCCCAGGAATTCCCGTTGGCGATTTCGGCGAGTATCGCGCTGGAGCAGTCCTACGGGTACGTGGACGGCGACAGTGCATCCCTGGGCGAGGCATGCACCTTGATTTCGGCCTTGTCGAAGACGCCGCTCAAGCAGTGCTTTGCCATCACCGGCTCGATCAACCAGTTCGGTGAAGTGCAGGCGGTGGGCGGGGTCAACGAGAAGATCGAAGGCTTCTTCCGCCTCTGCGAAGCGCGCGGGTTGACCGGTGAGCAAGGCGCGATCATTCCGCAGGCCAACGTCGCCACGCTGATGCTCGACGAGAAGGTGCTGCAGGCCGTGCGTGACGGGCAGTTCCACATCTATGCCGTGCGTCAGGCGGATGAGGCGTTGAGCTTGTTGGTCGGTGAGCCTGCGGGTGAGCCGGACGAAGAAGGGCAATTCCCCGAAGGCAGCGTGAATGCGCGCGTGGTTGAGCGTTTGCGCGCGATTGCCGAGATGATCAGCGAGGATGATCTGAAGGAGGCCGAGAAGGAGTTGGCGCAGCAGGCGTTGGCCGAGGCCAAGCCAACCTGATCTTGTGGGAGCTGGCTTGCCTGCGATAGCGGTGGGTGAGCCAGCAGTGTCGGCTATGAGTCAGTCATCGCAGGCAAGCCAGCTCCCACATTGAATCGACTGTGTTTCGTCACAAAATTGACTCCCATTTCCGGGACCAACGCCCGTTGGTCCCTACAACCTTGGTTTGTACTGGTTTTCTTCTATTCTGAGTTCTAAGGATATCCACTGGAGTCGCAGGATAGAGACAGCCTCGCCGTGTAATTGAGGTTGAACACCGATCTACCGAGGGTCGCCGCCATGCCGCGCAACCTTTGCCTTACCCGCCAATGCCTGGGCCTGGTCACCCGTATCGAATGCTCCATTCGCCCTCTCGCGGGGGATAACGGGATGTGGACGTTGTTGTTTGCCGCCGGAATGACCGGTGAACAGCCTTCCACCATCAAGTCCCAAGGCCCGTTCCATGGGCCTTTCGTGGCAGAAACCATTCTGGGATCAATCGTCGAAAGCCTGACGCTGCACGGCTATGAGCTGGCGGATGACCCGCAGATCTGGTGCCTGCACCTGCAAGCCCATCTGCGACAACTCAATGGCGGACATGAGCGCCTAGCCTTGTGAATGATCGTTCCCACGCTCTGCGTGGTAACGCCGCCCTCGACGCTCTGCGTGCGGCTCCAGCCTTGCGTGGGGTGACGCGGAGCGTCACGGGATGTGTTCCCACGCAGAGCGTGGGAACAATCCGTTCACTTGCTCTCGGGCTTGTCCAGCTTGACCTCAAAGCCGTATTGCACGGTGTCGAGGTCGGTGCGCTGGTAGCTTTCCAGTGTGGTCGGCTGGCCGTAGAAATAATGCACGTCAAACAGCGCTGTGCCGTATTCCTCGGCGCGGTGGCTGACGCTGAGGATTTCCTTGAGGTAGTTACCGCTGGCGTCCTTGGCGTAGAAGCGCCAGCTGTCGGCGGGAAATTCCTTTTGATCGACGATCAGCGCGTTGTCCTTGAGCGACAGGCCCTTGGGCAGCTTGGCGATATCAATCGTGGCTTTCTCGATGGTGGCCAGGAACAGCGGCACCGAACCCACCGCAAACGCTGGGGTTTCCGGAAACAGGTTGAGGTCGTAGGTGAGCGTGCCGCTTCCTGCATTCATCTCAAAGGCTTCGGTCGGCAGCTCAATGGGCTCGCCGCGTTCGCCTTTGTCGTCCGCCGTGAAGAAGGTAATCGGCGCATCGCTGTTGTTGCGCTCGGCGCCGACCAGGTCGTCGTTGAACGTGAACGGGTGGTCAAACACGATCTTCGCGGCGCTGGCGTCTTCGGTCGATTGACTGATGGTGACGCTTTTTTTCAGCTGCTCCTCGGTCATTGACGCGTCCTTGAGCCAGCTCGGCGCGCTGTCGTCATACACCGTGACCGGCATCGGCAAGGCTTGCACGGTGCTCTGCAGGCTGTTCTTGTCGAAGCGCAGCACCGGCAGGTCGAGGTCTTTGCGGGTGAGCGTGGCCTTGGAAAAATCCAGCACGTTGACTTGCAGGTTTTCGATCAGGCCATTGAAGTACACCTTGGCGTAATGGCTGGTCTGCTTGTGTTCGAAGGCTTTTTGCTCGTCTGTCAGTTGCTTTTCAAAGGCGTCCGACCAGGCCGTCTGCTTTTGCATCTCGGCCAATTGTTTTTCGTAGAACGCCACTTGCGCGGCGTTTTCGTTGATCGAACCCGAGCGGGTAAGAAATTGCCCGGTGCTGTCGCGCGCTTGCACCAGCAATGGGTTCGGCGATTCGTCGCCGACTTCCGGCGCCAGCGGCGCGCTGTTGGTCAGCTCGATCTCGGCGTAGTTTTTCTCAAGCAGCAGCAGGTTGAGGGTGATATTGCCCTCGGTGCGCTTGTGGCCCATGTCCTTTTTCGTCAAGTCGAAGGTCAACACCTTGCCCGGCGCCACCACCTCCACCGCGCCCTTGAGGCTGACGGGCTGCGGCTGGCTTTTGTTCTCGGTCTCCACGCCTTCGATGAACGGGTACGTCACCGTCAGGTCATCGGGGTTGGTCAGGTTGGAGCTGCTGGGGCTCAGCTGGATGCCCGGATCGGTTTCCGACCATTCCGGCTGGAAGGGGATGACTTTGTTGTTGCTCAACGTCACCGACTGCCATTCCAGGCCGTGGGGGAAGGGGAATTGGTCCGGGGTGTTGAAGTTGAACGGAAACACCGGCTGCAAGTCGGTCAAGTAGTCGGAATGCGAGGCTTTGCGCAGCACGAACAGGCCGTTGATGTAGGTGTCGACCAAGGCTTGGGGCGTGGGGTAGTGCTTGAGCAGGGCCAGGGTGTCTTCGCCGTATTCGGCTTCGATGGGCTTGGTGGCCAGCTTGGTTCGCGCCCGTTCCAGCAACAGCAGCGAGCCGCCAAGGTCGGCGATGGCATCGCGCAGTTTGGGGTCTTGAATGCTGTCCAGCGATTGCTCGAATTTCGCGGTTTTCTCTTCGAGGGTCGCCTGCTTCTGCTCTTCTTTGGGGGAGCAGCCGCTGGCCATCAGCAACACCGCACACAGGCCGAAAGAGGCCAAAGGGGATCGCACATCCATCATCTGAGTTTTCCTGTTCCACAGCATTGAGCTGATTTGATGGGCTCGACACTAGCAGAAAAATTCTCTTACAGATGCCGCCCAGGTCAGTTTTCTCGCGGTTACAGGTGTTTGGACGCGGCTGGTATACTCGCGGCCATTTTTAGCATAGCTGTGTGAGATCCAATGGAACGCTTTATCGAAAATACTATGTACGCCTCACGCTGGCTGCTGGCGCCGATCTACTTGGGGCTTTCCCTGGGCTTGCTGATTCTGGCGCTGAAGTTCTTCCAGGAAATCATCCACGTCCTGCCTAACATCTTCACCATGTTGGAGTCGGAAGTGATCCTGCTGCTGCTGTCGTTGATCGACATGGCCCTGGTGGGCGGCTTGCTGGTGATGGTGATGATTTCCGGCTACGAGAACTTCGTCTCGCAGCTGGATATCGATGAGAACAAGGAAAAGCTCAACTGGCTGGGCACCATGGACTCTTCATCGCTGAAGATGAAAGTGGCCGCCTCCATCGTGGCGATTTCGTCGATCCACCTGCTGCGAATCTTCATGGACGCCAAGAACGTCGATCCGCAGCATTTGATGTGGTACGTGATCATCCACATGACCTTCGTGGTCTCGGCGTTTGCCATGGGTTACCTGGACAAGCTCACCAAGCATTGATGCCCTGCGCCGGCCTTACTGCTCGACGAAGAAGTAAGGCTGGCGGTTGATCGACATTTCCTTGATGACCGTGACCTTCTCGCTCAGTTGCTCGGTGCGATCCAGCAACGCCACGTTACCGGGTTTGGCCGCAAGATAGCTGCGCAGCTCAGCTTCGGTTTGCAGGATCGGCAAGTAGGCCTGCAGATAAAACACGCTGGCCCCGGCGATGCGCTCGTTGGGCTGGAACAACACCACCTCTTTGCCTTCGGTTTGGAAGGCCTTGGCCTGGCTGATCACCGGTACGAAAGACTCACGTTTGTCGGCCTTGGGGGCAAACCAGAAGGCGGCGGTCATGTAGCTGACGATCAGCAGCGTGAACACCCCGCCGATCACGCCACGGTGATAACGGTACAGCGCCGGCTTGTTCGCTTTGAGCCACTCCAACACCACTCCCGCGTACTCCGCAGCAAGCACCGCAGCGGCGGGTGTCAGCGCCATCAGGTAAACCACGCGCTTGCTCGACGCCAGCGTCAGCAGGGTGAACTGCGCCACCAGCCACACGCTGAAAAACAGGCGGTAGCGGTTTTGTACCAGGCTTTTACGGAAGTGCCACAGGCCCAGGTACACCAGGATGTTCCACGGCAGGAAGGCTTCGGGCAGTTTGGCGATGTAGTAGTAAAACGGTTCGTAATGCCCTGCCTCCACAAACGAGCCGCTGAAACGCCCGACGCTGTTGGTCCACAACACCTCGGCCACGGCTTGCATGCCGCCGCGCTGGAACAGGAACCCCAGCCAGATCAGCAGCGGCACCAGCGCCAGCAAGGTGAACAGCGCGGGCTTGAGCCAGTCGCCGATGCGCAGGCGTTTGTCCATGATGCTGGTGCTGGCCAGGTACACAAAGATCACAATCCCCGGCATCGCCAGGCCCAGTACACCTTTGCTCAAGGTCGCAATGACCATCCCGAGCGTAAACAACGCCCAGGCCCACACACTGGAACCTTCACGCTCGGGCCGCACGGCCTGGTAGAACGCCAACAGCGCCGTGGTCACGCCGAGGCTCAGCAGTGAGTCTTCACCCACGCCGCGCACATTGCCCCAGTAGCTGGCCATGGTCGCCAGGATCAGCGCAGCGCAGAACGCCATGTTTTTCGGCCGCCCGAACCTGCGCAGCATTGCGTAAAACAGCATCACACTGAACAGCCCGGCAAACGCCGACGCCAGGCGCACGGCCCCGCTGGTTGCGCCAAACAGGCGAATCGCACCGGCGTCCAGCCACAGGCTCAGGGGCGGTTTTTCCAGGAAGGGCTCGCGAAACAGGCGGGGGATGACCCAGTCATTGTCCAGGTGCATGGCCATGGCGATCCCGGCGACACGGGCTTCGGTGGAGCCTTGCAGCTCATGGCTGCCCAGGGCAAAGAAGAACAACACAGCAACGAGAAGGAGCAGCAGAGGAACGGGGCGCGTCATGGATTCTGGCTACCGAGCAGGGGACCGCTCGGGGGAGCGGCCATGTTGATCGGTCAGTATATGTATCCGTTTCTTAACATTTCGTGAACGAATGTGGGGTTTTTGTAAGGCGGCCAAACCCGCTGCTCAGGGCAGTTTCAAGCTGGGTAACGCCGCTTTGCCTTGCTCGGTCAGTACTGGTTCCAATTGCGCCCAAGTGAAGGACAAGTCGTTGTCGCAACCGTCGCCTGTGGCGCGGGTGGAGAGTTGCAGGCCTTGGGTGTTGAAACTCAGGTCGAAGGTGTCGTAGCTGGTTACGGCGGGGCAACCCTCGTCGGTGGTGGTTTGCTTGGCCAGCCACGTGCTGAACGTTGCCGGCAGCTTCAAGTGGCCGGAATAGGCGTCATACCATTCTTGATTTGTGCCGAGCCATGTCCACGGGTCAACGCTTTCGCCGGTGTGCAGGTCCCAGGAATGCAGGCCCCAACTGATGCCCCTGGCGCCAGTGCCAGCGGTCCAGCGGTAAAACTTGACGGTTATAAATTGCGACGACCAGTACGTCGGTTCGACCTCGATTTCGCTGGTATTCGCTGAGCCGTTTCGGCCGAGGTATTCGCGGCGTTCGTGAAAGTAGTCAACCTGATCCTCATCGTTGACGGCCAGGGCGGCGAGTTGGCGGTTGATCTTCTGAATCGCCGGGCTATCACTTTCCAGCTTGAGCGTGACCTGGGCACCTTGAGTCTTGAGCAGATACGCGTGGTTTTCGAAGCTTTTCTTCTCGGTCTTGACCGGAAGAGGCGTGGCTTCCATGGGCGCGTTGTAGGCATCGCTGCCGCAGCCGTCCGTGCTGATGCGTTGCAAGCTGAGCGGCAGCGGCTTACCGCCCTTGGTTTTGCTCCAGCCGCCTGAGAGCGTATCGCCCTGAGGTTTGTCCAGCTTCCAGAAACCGGTGTTACCGGTCTCTACCCACGGCGCGTTGTCGCTGGCTTGGGTCAGTTGGATAGGCATGAGAATGCGTTGGTAGTAATAACTGCCATGCTCGCCATCGGCGCCGTTGAAACAGGCGGTGATGGCGGACTTGCCCAGCGTGCCCTGCCAGACGCCCGCGAGGTCGGCGGCGGTGGCGAGCAAAGGCGTGAAGGCGAGGGCGATGACAGCGAGGGGCTTGAGCACGGGTATCTGACTTCCGGTTGTCTGATAAAGGCCGTCAGGGTAATGGGAAGTGTGGGGGGATTCCAGGGGGCGAGGCGTTGTGAGGCGGCTCGCCCTTTTTCGTTTCTTAAGGCTGAGGCGGTTCGCTGTGGAAGGGCTGCGTGTTCAATACGCGGTTGATTAACAGCTCGCCGAGTACGATCAGTTGCTGTGCCGCGAGCAACTTGTGGCGGTGCGAGCCTTCAAGCTCGAAGGCCAGGTCGGTGGTCATGGCGTTCAGTGAGGCGAGGGTTTCGCTGGCTTGGATCAGCAGGGTTTCTGCGGGAATGTCTGAGGCGAGGGTGAAGAGGGTTGTTGGGGGATTAGGGGTGATTTTTTTCATGGCTCAAACTCCTTGATTAATGGAGTCGCCAGACATCGCTGCTAAACGAAAAGGGTGGCGACTATACGCGGGTTAGCAGACCGGGAATCAAGGAACCCAGCGCACCCGAAAGTGCCCCACGTACAGCCGCCATAACGCAGTTCAGCAGATGCTGAACAGATGGAGGCGTTGCAGGCCTTGATATTACCCGAGCTGCTAAACCCGGTCGCTGATTTTGCAGCGACTGGAGGAGGTTAGCTGGGTGAGTGGTGGGGGACCAGTTCACCGAAGGCTCGACGTATTGAAGGAAAATTCCGAAGGTCTATAGAGCAGTCATTCTGACAAACAAAGAACTCATCCGCCGAATGCTTGGTGCCGGACTCATCGGCGTGTCAGCTATCCATGTCTTCTTAGACGCGACTCTACTCTGAGACCCACAGAGGACCATGCTCAGTCTTGACCTGAGCGTATCCATCTGTGCGCTTGAGTACCTTGAATGTGCCATTAAGCGGTCTGCACATGTAGGTCGACAGATTTATGAGTGACTCCTTCATCTCCTCCCGCTGCGCTAAATAGTGTGGGTTGTCGGACATGATGTTCTGCACCAGCACCAGCCGTGATCGCTGCGTCGACAGATCTTCACATCCGTATTCACCGCTTAACCGCAGGTCGGCCGCCATCGCGTCTGGCGAGAGTGCAGCCAACGCCAAGAAAGCTATTGTTTTTCTCATCTGGTCACCCGAAACGGACTGAGTAGAGAGTGTATACGCAGCAGGAGAACCCTAGCGCTAGACTGTTGGGCTTAGAAAAGAATAGGCCTATCTGGATTTCGACGCATGGTCCCCGATGCTTTCTGCCTAATAGCGTCGAAATCCTGAGCTCGGTATGCACCCACTAAGACTGACGCTGAAAGCTGCTGAAAAGCTGCTGAAGCGTGCGTAAACCTACAACAACCCTCAGCAGCATCCAGAACCCCAGAAACAACAAAACCCGCACTAGGCGGGTTCTGTCGATGCTTCGAATTGGTGGGCCGGGGTAATCTGAACAGGATTAATAAGTTATTGATAATAAAGTAAATATACAGTTTTATTTTTCGCTTGGAATACTATTTGGAATACCCGTGTTAGGTATGGCCCGTTCGCACCTCGGACACTCAGTCATCATCATACTGATTATCGAGTTTATGTTGTTCAGGAGCCTCACACATTTTACGCAGCGAATTCAGAGTGTGCTCTGAAAGCCTTTTGCGCTTTCGAACCGCGTATTTTGGTTTTTCGGCCGCATGCTGATCATCTGATGGGCTAGGGGGTACGGATGTATTTGCAGTTAGCACAGCATCACATGGGCGTTTGTGAAATCTTACTAAATCAGTCTTCCTGATTGGAGGCATGGAGACAGATGTTGAATGCTGCATCAGGTCCCTACGACGTCTGCGACCGGCGGATGATTGGATTACTTCAAGGGCGTGATTGATCTCCTCCTTGATCAATTCTATCGGCGTTAGGCTCTTTGCCTCGATCATGAGCTCACTAATATCGTTTGAGCTCTCACCGTTCAAGTCGGTCAGAAGGGTAAAGCATTTTTCTAGGTGGACCTCCGTCTTGGCTTGCCGAGTTTTCCAGTCCTCTAGTTCGCGCTTCAAATCATTAGCGCGTGTCTTTTGCAGCTTCATCCATCCTTTTTGGTCTTTTTCTTCAGACGCTGCGTTTTCGATCAGAATCTCAAGAAGCGAAGTGGCGGGCATATCGTTGGCTTTGGCTAATCTGGCTAACGTTCTTTTGGTCGAAAGCTGGAGAGTGAAAGTGCAGGGTTGCCTTCCGTTGGTGGGAGCTCGGCCCCGCTTTTGACGCCAGGCATTTTTCATCAAATCGAGAACTTTACGGCCCTCTGCTGACCTCTCTAGCTCCGAACCTCGCTCCAGCATGAACTCATGCGTAGCGATAGAGCTGTTGGCCATCCCTTTCGTTCTGAGGTAGCTCAATGCCCAACGCCGTTGTTCTCTATCGTTTTTGTCCAGCCAATCCAAGCCTAGTGTTCTCTGGCGCATCGCATACCACCACGTCATCAACCGAGATGATGTTATAGCTTAGGATACTCTACGATTCAATTCGTTATGCGTAACGTTATGCATAGCGTTATGCGTTTGATTAGACTTTATTGATAGTATGAAAAATAGGGTATATTTAGCTAAATAATTTATGGTATGGCATATGCTCATCGAACTGTTGTCACTGATATTAGGGTCGCTTGATTCAAGGGCACGGTTCACGCTAGCGGCGTTTTACCTGCGCTACGAGTTCACGAACACAGGGCCTCTCACCAGTGATGAGTTGGCTGGCTGTCTTGGCGTGCCTACGACAGAGTGTGCGGTTGCGCTCAGCATGCTTTTGAAGGATTCGGTGTTGATTGCGTCAGCTGAGTCGGGTGGACGAGTCGGTCGGCCGAAAAAATCCTTCCGCCTACATGACGGCGTGGCTATGAAACTCCAGCTAGGGAGGGCCGTCTCACGTCCCCTCACTGCTGCGCCGTACTTGGGTGTGGTCGAGCGGCTAATCAGGGGGCCTTACATTTACGCCACAAGACCTGACGTGGAGATTCATGCAGTACCGGCGAAGCCCGCAAAGGTGGAGCATGGGAGGGTGGCTGTGCCGAATCGCACTTCATTACTCAGTCGATCCAATCGGCTTCTTCTCGCAATGCTATTCGCTCATGCAGACCGTTTTGGTGTCGTAAATTCGTTCGGGAATGTAGAACTATGCCGACTCACCGGTCTTGAGCAGACAAGCCTTAAACAGCGAATTAAGAAACTCATTGAAATGGGATTTATTCGACGTCACGTGCCTGGAGTCGCCAGCCCCATTTTTGCTGAAAAACTCAAAAGCAGTTATATCCTTAACCTGAACCATCGGCAAATCACCTTGGGGACGGACATTATCGGCTTCGTTGTGCATGAGTGCTTGGACGAGTGGGCTGACTCTGTACGGTATATGGAGGGCGTTTGGTTTGATCTTGAACACTGGCGTAGTCCCGCTGCTAAACACACGTCCTCTGTTTTCCCCACGCCTTCTTCGGTTCTCCGCCTTTTTAGGCGTGCACCCAAGCACGTGATTGAGCAGCTTGAGTTTTTTTTGAATGGATGTGTGTCAGATCTTCTGACACAGCACTGGGAGCAGCTAGGCGTTGCCAAGTCGGGTTTTTCCCCGGATATCCGAGACTGCATCAGCGCATTTTTTCGCAAACCGATGAGGGATGTTAAAAATGCGACTTTGCTCGACGAGGCTGAAGTCATAGATTTTTTATGCGCGATGACTATTCAGTTTGCGCGTGAGTGCAAGGTGCGCTTTTCACAGATTGATGGGCTTGCCTGGTCAAGTCTGAAATTCAGACTTCTACCCAGTGATCTGCGGCTGGGGTATTCGAGTTTGGGGATGTTGATTGATGGCGCCGGTGGCAGGCTGCTGAGAGAGGCGGGCGAGCACGTTGAAACGACAGAAATCACTACGGAAGCCCTTTGCCCTGCGGAGCTTAGAGTGAAGGCGGGGTTGCTCACACCGTCACAAGCGACAGCCGTCTAGGCGGTTATTTTTTATCACTCCTGCCAATCCTCTGAACGAACAGAGGAGCCCCGTTCATGAAGATCATCCGCCTAAAAGAAGTTATTGATTCGACCGGTCTGGCCCGGTCAACCATTTACAAATACATTGGGGATGGCAGCTTCCCGAAGCCGGTATCATTAGGTGATCGCTGTGTTGGTTGGGTGGAGAGCGAAGTAACCGATTGGATCCTGGCTAGGATCAAGGAACGTGATCTGGCGACGACCGAGTGACCAAGCAAACCAAGGTGAGTAAGTCATTCCATCTAGCATAAACACCATGACCGGCGTGCTGCTGGTCATGGTGTTTATGCCGATTGGTAGTAATAAGTTCTCAGCTAACTCTCGCAAAGGAAAGTTTGGCACATTCCTCGCCGCGCTTGGCAATATTGATCCTCGGTGCCCTGTCTGACCGGGAGTGTTCTCTTGAGTCGGAGCTGCATCTATTTATATACCTCCTAGGTAGCCATTCACTATCAATCTACTAGCCATGAGATAGTCATCAATGACCTATGAATAATCTACCTGTAGTCCAATCATCGCTGGTTATCAAGGAGGAGGGTCACCAGTTATAAATTGCACAGTCGGTATCTGGTATGAAAACAACTAACCAGGTACACAATCATGAGCAACTGGAGCCCCTACACCAGCCTCCCCCAATCCGATATCGCCATCCAGATCGAGCGACTCGTTAAGTCCATCGAGCGATTCGACACCCCAGCATTCTGGCTGCCTGGCACGCGTTCAGGTAATGAGCGAATTGAGCCGACCCAACTGTCCAGGTACTTCAAATACATCCGGCAAATGATTGACCTGTTCGATGATCGCTGCGGATACCAATACAGTGAACATCTGCAAGCGTTCTGGGACGCCTGTCAGGACATTGGGCTGGAGCGGAGTCCTACCGGGCCCGTGTGCTTGAACGAGAGCGCTACAGCCTACCTGGACCATCACCGCAGCATGAACGTACTCGTCGAGCGTATCCGTCAGCTAACAGGTAAGCAATGGTACCGCCGCCGGAAGGGAGACCGACGTCAGCAAGCCAGGGTCAATGCTGTGCGTGTCTGTGACTACTCAGACGCGATGCTTGCTCGCTACTCGCGGACTCTGATCATTCGGGTCAACCTGTATTACTACCAACAGGCCCAGGTCAGGTTGCGAGTCGAGCGAGTATTCGATGATCTCGACCGGTTGCTTGCTGAGCGTGAGCGTAACCCGATATTTGACCACCTTATTGGCTATATCTGCGCAGTAGAGCAGGGGGAGGATCGCGGCTACCACATCCATGCGGCTTTCTTCTTCAACGGCAACGAGGTATGGGCTGACGTCTACAAGGCCCAGCAGATTGGTGAGTTGTGGGAGCGCATTACTTGGGGGCAGGGCTATTCCCACAGCTGTAACCACGAAAAGGAAAA
Organism: Pseudomonas sp. R76; assembly: GCF_009834565.1. Lineage (GTDB taxonomy): Bacteria > Pseudomonadota > Gammaproteobacteria > Pseudomonadales > Pseudomonadaceae > Aquipseudomonas. The sequence goes on along the minus strand of NZ_CP019428.1, from coordinate 5,844,503 downwards.
GTACAAAGACGAGGAGGAGGACAGGCTGGGTATAGGCATGATTCTTCGAAGCGACCAAGATATCCGTCCCCATATCCACTATGCGATGCGCTACCTGGTCAAAGATGATCAGCGGTTGCAGATTAAACCAGTGGGGGCTCGATGCCTACGAATGGGCCGCGTCATTACATAGTCGCCAGATTGCGGCTGCATTGGGGGCCGGATGCAGTCCTGCGCAAATTATCTTTCTGGTATTAGCTGCAAGACCGTATCTAGCGCTGATAGACTTCAACCGACTTAAAACGACTATGACAGCTTGAGCTAGAGCGTGATTACCATGAGTACTGAGAACTGGGTCACTGCTGAGCAGGTTTCCCTTCACTTAGGTGTTGCCAAGGACACGGTTTATCGCTGGCGTGAGCGGCGCGGCATGCCGGCTCATCGCATAGGTAGGCTCTGGAAGTTTCAGCTCTCCGAGGTGGACGAATGGGTGCGGGCTGGTGGTGCAGATGAAGACAACACTGACAAGGCCGTTGCTGGTACTTAAGCAAGCTTCTTTTTTGCTCTCATCTGCTGCATAGCGATAACCTCAAGATAGAGGAAGTTGCTGAAAGACTACGGCGAGTCAAAGCCCAAAATTATTGATCAAGAGTTGATATCTAATGCCAACACTTCACTGGGTAGGAAAAGACAAAGTGGTGAACCATCACCACGACGTACCCTTTCGCTTGCTGAACAAACAGTACACCTTTAAGGCCAACGAGGGCGCGCCAGCCAATTCGACTGCCAATCGTATTATTCATGGCGACAATTTGGAAGCGCTGAAAAGTCTATTGCCCGAGTTTGAAGGCAAGGTGAACTGCATCTATATTGACCCTCCCTACAACACAGGCAATGAGGGATGGGTTTACAACGACAGTGTGAACAACCCTAAGATTAAAAAGTGGTTGGGTCAAGTAGTAGGCAAGGAAGGCGAGGATTTAAGTCGTCACGATAAATGGCTCTGCATGATGTATCCGCGCCTGAAATTGTTGCATCGGTTGCTTGATAAAAGTGGAGTGATATTTGTCAGTTTAGATGAAAATGAAATTACTCATTTTCGAGCGGTGATGAATGAGGTTTTTGGTGAGTCTAATTTTTTAGCGCAGATCATCGTTCAATCAAATAAGCGCGGGCAAACCTACAAGCAGATTGCCAAAACGCATGAGTATCTTTTGTGCTTTGGGAAAAGCTCACTCGCGGAGCTTGGGGAACTTTCGACAGAAGGCAAGAATCTGCCTGAAAAAGATAAGTTCGGATCTTATTCTTCCCGTGAGTTAAGGAATAGAAATCCGAAATTTGGTCGTTTCAATCGTCCGAACCTCTTCTACCCAATATATGTTCAGCCAGGTATAGTTGACGATGATGGGAACTATATCCCTTCATTGCTTGAGTCCAGCAATTCTATTGCTATTGAACCTTTTAATAGCGAAGGTGTTGAGAGTTGTTGGCGATGGGGTAAGGAAAAGTTCCAAAAGAATACGGTGAATGGTTCTACTGAGCACCTGTTCGCACGTCAAACTCGTGATGGTGGTTGGCGAGTTTTTGAAAAATATCGAAAAGAAAGTGTTAAAGCAAAGTCAATATGGTTTGACACTAAATACATTAGTGAGCAAGGCACGACCGAATTAGGGCGGCTGGGATTAGGTGCGGCCTTTGAGTTTCCAAAACCAGTTGACTTAATACTAGACTGTCTTGAATTATGTGATAACGATGATGCAATTGTATTGGATACGTTTGCAGGAAGTGGTACCACCGCCCACGCCGTCCTTAAACTCAATGCCCAAGACGGCGGCAACCGCCGTTTTATTCTTTGCGAAATGATGGACTATGCCGAAACTATCACTGCGGAACGGGTTCGCCGCGTTGTAAATGGATATGGCGAGGGCAGCAAAGCGTTGCCAGGCACTGGCGGTAGTTTTGATTATTACACGGTGGGCCCTGTGCTGTTCAACGAAGACAAGAACCTCAACGAAGAGGTGGGTGAGGCACCGATCCGTGCTTATGTGGCGTATACAGAGAGCATTCCGCCTGCTGCGCAATGCGACAAAGGCAACCCTGTAAGCCAATATGCGCTGGGAGCGAGTGACACGGCATTATGGTTGTTCTATTACGAACCCGACCGCGTTACCACGCTCAATCTGGATTTTCTGGCTTCACTCAACATTAAAGCATTGCCCAAGCGTCCTGAGCACTTTGTAATTTACGCAGATAAATGCGCATTGGACAAAGACTTTCTCTACAAACACGGTATTACGTTCAAGCGCATCCCGCGTGATATCACTCGTTTCTGAAAACATCGGCGGACAATTATGGAACTTAAAGACTACCAGGCCGATGTGCTCGCTGACTTGAGCAACTATCTGCAAACTTTACTAGACTGCAAAGGCCATCTGAGTAAAGCATTTACCACGTATTGGCAAAACCGTGGCGTGCTTAATCTGAAGTACAAAAACAATGTGCAAGAAGTTCCACATGTCTGTGTGAAGGTCCCCACTGCTGGAGGTAAGACGTTCATTGCGGTAAATGCGCTGGATCGCATCTTCACTGCATTTGCGGAATACAACCCCACACGGCCCAAGTTTGTGGTGTGGCTGGTACCTTCCCTCACCATCCTTGAGCAGACAGTAAAGAACCTCTCCGACATTGACCATCCTTACCGTCATAGGCTCAACGATTTATTTAATGGCCGTGTGCAAATCTACCAAAAGGCCGATGCGCTGCAGGGGGCAGGATTCAACGCCGATACCGTGCGTGAACAGTTGTCCATCGTGGTGATGTCGTTTGATTCGCTCAAGGCTACCAACAAAGAAAATCGCAAGGCGTTTCAAGAGAATGGATATTTGGCTTCTTTTCTCAATAACGATGGTGATGCTGTGGAGCCCCTTGAGGGCACTGATCCTTCGGCACTGATCAATGTCATGCGAAATCTCAACCCCTTGGTGGTGGTCGATGAAAGCCATAACGCAGAGAGTAGTTTGTCTGTGGATATGCTGCGCAACCTCAATCCCAGTTTCATTTTTGACTTAACGGCCACACCTCGAGACAACAGTAACATCATCAGCTTTGTGGACGCACTGCGTCTGAAAAAGCAAAACATGGTGAAGTTGCCCGTAATTGTGGCAAATCAGCGTAGCCAGGAAGATGTGATCATGTCCGCGCTGAATATGCGCCGGCAGTTGGAAGAGTTCGCTAAGAAAGGTGAAGCACAAGGAGGTGGTTACATTCGCCCCATTGTATTATTTCAGGCGGAACCCAAGAACAAAGACGATACTGCGACCTTCGAGAGAGTTAAACAGGTCTTGCTTGACCTGAATATTCCGGCCGAGCATATTGCGATCAAAACGGCAAATGTCAACGAACTAAAAAATGTAGATTTGTTGAGCCGTGACTGCCAAGTGCGTTACATAATTACGGTTAACGCATTAAAAGAGGGCTGGGACTGTCCGTTTGCTTATGTACTTGCGACGTTGGCGAACAAGTCTTCCGTGGTGGATGTGACGCAAATTCTGGGCCGAGTGCTACGAATGCCCTACACGCGCAAGCAAAGCGCGGAACTGCTCAACCTTTGCTATGTGTTTACCTCTTCGAATCAGTTTCAGAGCACGCTGAATCAAGTTGTGGCTGGGCTAAATAAGGCTGGGTTTTCCAAGAGGGATTACCGGGAGATAGACTTGTCGGCATTGCCCGATACCCAGGCTGGAAGTAAGCTAGACACGCTTCAGGTACAAGATTTATTCGCCACGCCTGATCATGGAAAGCAGGTTGCTGGCGGGGCAAACGACGTAGCCGATATAGTGCTGGATACGAACAAGCTCAATCCTAAATGGGAAGCTCAGGCCGTTCAGCAGGCTGAACTGTCAGAAGGAAGCGAGGTTGCCAACACAGGCGCACTCACTACGGTCATTGCTGAAACCACTAACATAAATGGGGTTGAAGGCATAAAGGCGCAAGCCTTGGCACTAGCGCAGCAGTTTGAGGCGCAGGCCAACCAAGTGGGTACCGATAGTTGCCCTGAGGAGTTAAAGGCCCACATGAATGAACACAAGATGAAGCCGATATTTGAAGCATCGGCTCAGGCCATCATGTTGCCGCAATTTTTCTTGAAGTTACCATCGGAAGGTGGGTTCTTTGACACCGGCGACAAGTGGTACAGGCTGGCGAAGGAAAATTTGCTGTCCGATTTTGTGCTGGCAAATTTGGATGCGACAGTGAGCTTCACTGCTATTGATGCAGATGTTTACGCGGTGGATGCAGAAGATATCGGCAATGGTGAAAGCGCCCCAGCCTTCAAGGCGGTAAAGAAGGCTGAAAAGGAAAAGCTTAACCATATCATCAAGAACCAGCCACCATTGGGCCAAGTCATATCCATTGTGGCGAGGTTGTTCAGTCTGATTGGCAAAAATACCTTTTATCCAATTGAAGACAATGACATAAAGCAATACCTTACTCGTATTGTGCATGCGATGAGTGTGGAGCAACGCACCGATTGTCTTGAACGGGATTATGCCTATATCAAGACTATCAAAGATAAAATTCAAGGGCTGGCCAATGAATTTGCAGCCAAAGAGTTCAACAACTGGCTGTCCATGCAGAAGGTCAAGTTGCAACCGAGCTTTTCATTGCCTGCAACTATTACGCCCAGCGATAGCGCGCCGGCCATTAGCAAGAGTTTGTATGTGACTGAAGGCGGTGTTAATACCCTCGAAGCCAAGGTGATTCGCAGTGTTGCCGAAATGGAAAATGTGTATTGGTGGCACCGTAATTTAGAGCGGGGCAAGGGATTTGTAATCAATGGGTTCCTTAATCATTACCCTGACTTTATTGTGCTAACTGCAAATAAAAATATTATCGTGATTGAAACTAAAGGGGACGATCGCGATAATTCTAATTCAAAAGACAAGTTGAAACTAGGAAAGATTTGGGAGTCGCAGGCTAATCAACTCGCTCACGAAACGGGCTACCGATACCACTATATGATGGTGTTTGAGGGAAATCCTATTGAAGGAGCATTGATGGCCGGTGATGCACTCAAACTCATCGAAGGCCTATGATGACTCCGCTTACAGGGAGGGCGCTCGGCTTCAGGTATAATTAAAAAATAAAGGCACGGAATTGAACCGTGCCTTTATTTCTAACGAATCCCAACCGGCTTGTCGTTTTTGTCGTAGCAAATCGGATGTTCGCAGTATCCGCCTACATTTAGTACTTCCAGCTCGTAAACCGCTGGCAGGTATTGCTTGAGCTCCGCCTTTGGTACTTCTTTACCGTTGACAGTGCATTCATCGTCTGCACGCGGATTGCACCAGGCTTCTTTTACTTCGATGGCTTTTGTGGGTTTTGTCATAGGTGTCTTTTCGACCTGTGGCGCGTCATCGACTGACGAATCACTCGTTGCATTCGCATCCAACGAGTAGGCAGCAATAGCTTCTTTTGCGCTCGTATTGCTGATGCCGTGATCAAGCAAGAAGTCTTGAAGTATCGTCCGGGATTGAGCGTATGTAACCTCTTTCCCCTTTTTATTTGGCCCACCATCCATGCGATAGGCAATCGGATAACCATCCTCACTTTCATAGATGTAATAGTAAATGGACAGACTAAAGCTGAGGTCTTGCCCGTATAGGCCATAGATGCCTGAACCATTGGACGCTCGGCAAGTACCTCGTACACATTTGCCACTGATGTGGTTGCTGAAGGTGACGTTGCGCTGTTGCTGTGCATTCCACTGAGTAATGTTCCTAGGCAGCGTGTACCAAGTGCAACGGTAGAATTTTGCCCCGTACTGGTTTTTGGCCTCCGCGCACGGAATGGCATAAGGTAAATCGTTCATATTTTGTTCATTTGGTAGCATGGGCGGATACATGTACCCGTAGTCAACTTCGGCTTGTGCGTTCAATGAAAGCGCAAGCGCCAAGCAGCCTGCCGCTTTGAGTGCAACTGATTTTATATTCACTGTCTTAAACTCAGGGTGGGAGGAAGGAAACGGTTGGATTCTCTTGTAAGTTATTTGTTAATAACTTTTGGTGTTAAATCGGCGACAGGTGTTTAGGGATGTCGTCAGCATTTAACGTGCCGATAATCTGTATTTCATTTTTGCTTGTTGTTTTTGCAAATAGGAGGCTCCCGTATTCGGGGCTCCATGAATGCCTGTGTCCGCTGTATCTTATTAAATCTTTCATGCAGGTGTTGTGGGTCATCACTATAAGATTTCTGCCGGAGTTCTTGTGTTCGAGTAGCTTATCCACGATGTCGTTTCCGCAAATGGCCTCTCTATCGGATAGCAGGCTCGCTTTGCCTAGCATGAAGTCGGATGTTTGAACTGTTCTAGTCATTGGGCTGGTGAAAATAACAGCATCGTCAAAATCCAAGAGTGCTTTTAAAAGAATGCCTGTTTCTTCTGCTCTCTCGCTTCCAAGAGCTGTGATTCCTTCGTCTGGGCCTAAGCAGGGGTTGTTTGAGCGATCACAGCGCTCTTCGTGCCTTATTAACAAAATAACGTTCCCACCTTTCCAGTGTTCAAAAAGTCCAGAGTCGATTAGTTTTTTATGTGAGTCTAAATTTTCTACGGTGTTTCTTGTAAAAGCCTCGTAAGCAAAAAATGTTGCGCTTATAAAGCCAGTACTTAGTAGTATTTTTGGTAGGCTGATATTTACCATTTGGGATGTCCAATATTTTAATTCTTATTGGTTGCGGTCGGTATTCATAGACTTTTTGAGCGTGAGTGCGAGCGCGGGCTGACTGTGTTGATTGCTATTTTTTGTAGATGACTTTCAGTTTTTTATTGACGTAGTCTTTTATGATTTCATAGTCGGGATTGTAGGTGGCTAGAGTGTGGCCAGTACTGGCGACGGTAGCCGCAGCGGCTAAGACGACGCCAACAGGTAGAGATGCAGCTCCAATTACAGCGCCCAATATACCGCCTTGAGCGATAGCGCCTTTCATGTCGACCTTTACTCGGCATTTCATACCCAGACTTTCTATCTTTTTTTCGACAATACCTACGCTCTTAGTGAATTGGCCTCGTAAACCTATAACCTCAAAAGAAGATTTTGCTCTTAGCTGCGATTCAATTTGAGATTCATTTAAACCATCTACTGTCGGTAGGGACATATTTTCAGATTCTCTGTGCTGGGTGTAGAGGGCCTTTTGCGAGCTTTGCTTGGTGCCACAAAAAGCTAAAAAAGGGTCGTAAATACCGTGGCCGTTAAAGCATCATAACGCGACCATTTTCGCCATGGCAAGAATCTCTGCAAACCACGATAAAGACGGGGACCTGGTAGCGCTTGGTGCGGTAGTACGCGCAAGGCGCCTGGGGCAAACGCTGTCGCAAGAAGCCTTGGCGGACGCCGCCGGGATTGATCGCTCCCACATGGGGAAAATTGAGCGGGGTGAGAGGAATGTGACTTTTTTGAACATTCTCCGAATAGCTACTGCACTGCAATGTAAACCGTCAGATTTGCTTTTCGAGGCAGGCTTGTAATTTCTTCACGAAGGTTCTAAGCCTCATCAGGCTGTAGCCCTGGGGGAGTGGTATGACGGATTAGAACGTTCAGTACCCCATATACAAGCACTCTAGCGACGGTCAGAGGTGCAAAGCGCGGCGTCCAAAAAGTCGTGTACCGCTAGCGCACGTATGTGCATGAGCGGACACAAACATAGCCGAGAGACTTCCACGTTCAGTCTCCGGTTGGTGCCCGCCCGGTTGATTTTTCCGTCGAGTCAGGCGCTGTGGATCTCATTCATTGTTTGAACTGATCGATGCGAGTGCCTCAAGCTTTTTTGCGAGCGGTGTAGCAGGTGCCGGTCTCTTGGATGCGCCTGCAGGTGTGTTGCTGGAGTCACTGTCTGTACCGGTAAAAAACTCGGCGATCACCGCGCCGCCGTCTTCCTCATTGTCTTCAAAAATACCATTGCTAAAGCCTTTCTGAGCGGCTGCATCTAGCGCCGATTGTAGGAAGCCTGCTGCCTGGCGTATTTCATCTAGCTCTTTGCCTGCCAACAGTGCTTCTTCCAGGGTCATGCCGCTGCGCACGGTGATGTCGGCGTAGAAGATTGGTGTGCGATGGCTCTGCCGAGTGGATTTTCCGGTAGGCGCAGTTCCAGCGGTAGGCACGCCAGGCGGTTGCCAGACACTGCCTGGAAGTACTGCAAGCGGGCCGCCAGTGTACGAATGCTATTGAAACCGGTGGTGCGGAACACAAAGCTACCCAGCGAGTCCTCATCACCGATGACCACATTCAGTCGCCCGTAAGGCTTGCAGGCATTGCCCTTAGCCAACAAGCAGGCGTCTGGTGAAGGGCAGGGCAAGGACTTGATGCCGTCCGCACATTGCCGCTTGCAGGTCTCGCCGTTACCGACACACAGCGGGCGACCCGCGTTGCGGTCGAACAGGGTGTACTCAGCCCTGAAGTTGAGCTCTGGATCGTTGAACAGCACGCGAATGGGGATGCTTCGTAGCTTGGTGTCAAGCGTCTCGCGTAATTCGTCATTCAACGGATGTAGCAGCCAGCCGTCCCTGCTTTGCACCTGTGAGGTGATTGTGAATTGATCGTCTTTCCCGTCTTTTCAAGCCACAACTCCAACTGCGATTTATAAGGGTTCAGTCCAACCGCTGCGCCTGCGTCTGAGCTGCCAATGCCTTGTTTGCGCACGGTGAGCCAGTCTTCACGGGGCAGTTCTTTGGTGCCGATTAAACGAAGGGCCGGACGGCTCTTGTAAGCATTTTCATTTCTAGGAATCGCTTTCATGAGAGATACCTTGCGGACATAAAAACGCCCGTTGAGCTTGATGCTGAACGGGCGTTATGGTTGAAGAGGAGAAGGCATTTCAGGCCGCGAGTTGCAGGGCCGCATCCAATGCCCGTTGCTTGATTTGCGCCCCCTGGCCGAACCAGGCGGAGTCCATGCGGTACTCGTTGCTACGTGCTCTGCGCTCGTGATCGACATACTCGGTCACGGCGTTGAGCAGGCCCCAGGCAGTGCCTTGTGACGACTCAAGCGTTGCGCCACGGCCGCGTCCCTCGTACAGGCTTTGTACTTTGCGCAGGGCACGTTCGTTGGGCAGGACTTCAGGTAACTTGCTGTTGGGCGTTACTTCACACAGCACGTTCATGAAGAATCCCATAGCTTCATGCCACTGAACTTTGCGCTCGGCCAGCACGCGCATGCGATACATGAACTCGTCCCATTGCGAGACGGCTACACCCAATTGCTTTTTGACGGACCGGGCATCGAACCGGGTGCTGTGCGGTACCTTAATGGCGCGTGTGATGCCATCCAGGGCGATGGTCAAAGTGTTGTTGCAGACCACGCGAACGGTGGTCGGCGTGGCCGTGGTGGCGAGCGTGCCATCACAGGAAGTCGCCAGCAACAAATAGCCATTAACCTGATCATTGCCCTTTAAGTTGGCGTTCTGCCCGGTTCGCGCTAGCGCCCAGAACTTACGACCGCCTTTGAGCACTCCAGCGGTTTCTAGCTCATAGCCGGACACTTCAGTCAGGTCTCGATAGAATTCCATCACCTCACGCGGTTGGACAATTTGATAACGGTTGGAAACCACCGACAGCGGTGCTTTGGTGTCGGAGCGGTAGAGCACCTTTTGCTCTGGGAATGAGTGAATGCTGCCCATATGGCCTATAGCGTCGGCCTTGAAGTGAACCGGACTTTCCTGAATTTGCCAGTCCATACCGGCTTCACGCTGCCAGACTTCAATCGGCTGTTTCTGTGTCAGTTGACGGCCGAGGCCGTGCCACGGGGTTGCGCCAACGTAAGCCATTTGTTCGATTTGATGAGCCATGATTAATGTTCCTTGGGGTACAGGTCGGCATAAACGCCACGCATCGCGTGGCAATGTCCGGACGTAATAGAAAGAAAGGAGTAGAAGACGGATTAAGCAGGGAGGTTGAAGCGATGCCCGCAGATCAGGCAGAGGTTGTGAGCGAGTACATGGCGGTCAAGCTTGTCGCCGAGTTGAGCGCCTAATGCACAGCCACCAGTGCCGCCAACAAGTCCTCCTAGGATGGCGCCGGAGACGGCTCCGAGAGTGACGCCGAACGGGCCGGCAATAGCGCCAACGGTGGCACCTGCCTGACCGCCAGCAAGTGCTGCACTGACGCCGCGTGCTGCTCCGCCGACCGTACCGATGGCCGCTGCAATTTTCATGGCTTGGTGGAAGGAAGCGATTTTGGGTGAGTTACAGCGAGGGCATTGCAATGACATGGTTTGAAGCTCCATGGTGGGGGTGTCATAGCAGTGATGTAGGGTTGAGTTTTTTTCGAGTCGGATATGCGTTTTTGATGAATGATTTGATCGGTACGGTTGTAGACGGCTCAGCGCAGTCTATAGCCGAATCAATACGCATCGGGGACGTGGCCCGCACGCAAGTATGCCTATGGCAATGCTCAGGGAGGCATTCCATTGGCGTTAAGGCTAGACCTTGAGCTAGGGCGTGACGGCGTCTTCCACAATGGAGTGTTGGCGCTGCCCCTGGATTGACCAAGTTGCCGACGCAAGATCACCCCATCTCCAAACCTGCAAAAATCCAGCACAGACAATGATCCACGAGGAGTCAGACTGGGTCAGTGAAGTCTGTACAACTGGGTTAACTCGGCATCAGCGCCAAAAAGGACACTTCTGTCTGGGTTCAGTGGTAGCTTTTTCATCGCCTCGTAATTTCTTAAACGTACCGAAGGTGACGGATTATCGCTGAGCTATACGGAATCCGAGCCGTTGAAGTGTGGCTTGCTCTGCGGCGTTTAATTTCTTGACTGCCCAAACCAGGAGATTTCTGGGTCTCGAACTCGCCACATAGGCGAGCCTTGCCGCTTCTAAATTCTTATCGCCAATCCAATCCGCCCAATGTGACTGATTCCCTCGCCTGGAAGCTGAGACCAACATTGTCGCTTCGTGGGTTTCGCCCTTGATCTCATGGATTGTTGCCAGCCGGATGCTGCTATGCTGCAACGCCACCAACGATAGTCTCTGAGTGACCAACTGCTCGCCTAGCCCCGCTGGGGAGCGCAATCCAAGTGCTGCCAGTGGTGCAATTGCTACGGCAATATCGGCGATGACGAAAGCCTGCTTTGGCAGTTCATTAAGACGAGCTTTGGCTACCCTGCACCACCCGCGCCAGTGCTGACCTGCGACCAAGGCGCCCGTGCTTGTGACAAATGCCAACGCCTGATGAAGAAATAAACGCCATTCCAACTCTGACTCGACATCCACAGGGCAGTGGAAGGAATTGGGTTTTACCGAATACTCCAACTTGCTGGCCAGCCACCCTCCAAACAGCGTAAGCGACTTCTGGATGGCGAATGCCGAATCATTACCTGCCAAGGCGCAGGCCAGTGCCAAACGCTCGGTATCGTTCAGGTCATTGGCACCGCTGCAAAACCGGCTCAGTGTCGAGTGACCGCGCGAGACGATCACCCGGTTAGCGTAGCTGTCACTTAGGCTCATAAACAGCGGCATCGCTTCCGAGGGACAATCGTCATACTCGACAATCACTGGCGAAGCCGACTGAATCGTTGGATTGCCGTGAATTTTGTTCCCCGGTACCAGTTCGGAGCAGAGGTCGACAATGGCCTGAGAACTGCGAAAATTCTGACACAACTGCAGGCCGGTGAATCCATGAGTGCGGATGAAATGCATGACACGTGCGGGATCCGCATGGCGAAATCCATAGATCGACTGGTTGAGATCCCCCACGATGTGCATTTTCACGCCCAACCCGAGCAAACCCTCCAGGATGCTCAACTGCTCTACCGAAAGATCCTGACACTCGTCGATCACCAGAAATGGATATCGCAGAGCCAGTCGTGCGCAAAAGGCGGACAACTTTGCCTCGTGCAAGATCTGGATGGCGAGATGTTCAACATCTCTATAGGTGGCAAAACCTGCCGCCTTGAAACGTGTCTTGGTCTCCCTGAGGTCACGCAATTGCCAATCGACCAATACAATTGCGTTCAGCTTGCGGTCCAGTCCAGGCTCCCCCGTTCGGAAGACAAACTTACCCGTTGCTAGATCCAAGTCGTACTGATTGGCGGGAACTCGGATGTGTTCGATGGCGTATTTGGTTTTGACATACACCGTTGACGAGGCGTCGACCATCCTCAGCCGGAAGTCGCCGTTTTTGCCAGCATATCCGGTGAGCTGATGGGCCACGGGCGCCACGAGACAATTGAGGATGAAGCTGTCAATCGTCGACACCCAGTGCGGGTAGGCCACCGGAGCCCGTTGCCGATGAGCGATTAACCGGCTCTTCAGCTCATTGGCCGCGCTGTTGGCAAACGACAGCAGTGCGATTCCCCCCGGATAGCCATGCCAATCCTCGATTTCGCGTGCTACCTTGGCGGCAATAACCTCGGTTTTCCCGCTCCCTGGACAAGCCTCTAAGTAAATATTGTCGTCAATGGAGGAGTCGAGATATCCCCGTTGCTCGTCGCTCGGAAAGGTCATTCAGATCCCTCCTCAGCAATAGCGCACGCCCACCAGATGGCCTGCTGGATATAGCGCGGTACGGCAAAGAGGCAGTCATCCTGTTCGAGCTTGTCGGCCAGTAGCTGGGCGTAGAGCCCCTTTCCCATGCTGGTAGAATCAATACGCTCCAGAAGCTCGTAAGCATATTCGGCTTTCTGCGCCTCGGTCAGCGCCACAAAATCGGCCGCGAGCATCTCCTTAAACGAAGCCTTGACGGGGCCATCGGTGGGCCAGTTGTCATAAGCCACCTGCAGCATCAATTGCAGATTGCCTGCCGTCATCGCCAGGTCATACTCAAAGGTTTTGAGGTCGCCACTAAACAAGCGCCCGTATTGGGATGTCGCAATAATCGGAATCAGGCCCAGAGCGGGATTTGTTCCTGCGGCCAAATTCCCTGGATACGGTTTGATGACCACGTCGACCAACTGGTCTTGCACCCGCACCTTGTGGGTTTTGGCTGGATCGTTGTCGGTGAGACCTGCGCAGGGAATAGGCAGGTTACGACTTTGTGACTGCCCATCGACCTCACAAAACAGCTGCATGAAATGGGTGAAATAGATGCCATTAAGATTGATGACTGACACCCCGTAATCTTCCAGGGTGTTCAACCCTTGGCCGCGATTAGCAAGTACGATTTTCGCCAGCTCCGGTAGCGCAATGGCCTCTGCAACGCCTTCGACAAGGATGACGCCTTTGGAGAAAAGCAGGTTGGATTTGGTGACATCCAGCCAGCGGTCGATAAATCGCCGACTTGGTTCCGCTAGGCCGCAAAAACGCGCAGGAACGGCGAGTGGTTCGGCTCCGCCGTTGATATGGATGATGTTGTTGATGGAGACGGCCGACGAAATAACCGTGGAGTGGGTAGTAATTACTACTTGAATATTCTTGTTGAGGGCCACCTCCTGCAGGTGTTTTAACAGCCTGATTTGCAGTTGCGGATGCAGGTGCGCTTCCGGCTCCTCAATCAAAAGCAGCTTATGCAGTGTGCGCTCCCCCGGCCCCTCGCCATCCTCGACGATCAACTCGGCGAGGATGGAGGCGATGTAGAGCAGATTGTTGTAGCCCAGGCTGTTTTCATCTAGCGAGCGGAACTGCGACAGTTCGGCGGATGAAGCGTTCGGAAAGTACAGCAAACGCAAGCCTTCGACGATCCTGGTGAAGTTGGATTCCGAAAACTGGATCGTGGTATTTTGCGACAATCTTTCTCCGAGGGCGGCGCGTAGACTACTGGAGATCAGGTCATTCGCCCGTTTAATGTCTTGTTCAGCCGCCAGCTGGGAATTGAAGTCGGCGACTTTTACTTCAAGCGGATGCAATGTTCTGGTTTTAGCACACGCGTGTAGCTGGTCTTTGCACAATGCTTTCATCAGCCGGGACAATCTGGACTGTCGCCCCTCTCGCAGCTTCTGCTCTGCATCACGCAACGGTGGCAAATAGATGCAGTGAATTAGCTCTAGCGTCTGTTGATTGAAGCCCACCGTCCTGATTGCGCCGCCCCAGAGCTCCTGGCTGTAACGACCGCGCAACTCGCGGTTGAGCACTGTCAGATTGAGCACCGCATCGTCCTGCTCACCACACCAGGAGTCGAGTGCTATTTTCTCGAAAACACTGAGATCGCCAAACGTCGCCGTGATGGCGAAACTGGAGGCGGGCACGGCGTCAATCTCAAACGACTTGTGAAAGTCGCGCTCATTGACTGAGCGTTTACCCGACTCCGAATCCTGGAACAGCTGACGCAACGCGTTAATCACGCCCGTTTTGCCCGCCCCATTTTCCCCCACCAATACGTTCAGCCCTTCATGAAATTCAACCGTGAAACGCCTGCCGAAACTCTTGAACCCCTCAATCTCTAGCTTTCTCAAGTACATTAAATCTCATCCCTTCAACTTAACGCTCGGAAGGTGGGCTGGCGTGCGCTCACCCGATAGTAGTTGCCAATGTCACCAAATGCTCAGGGGATGTCCATAACCACTCTGGTGCAAATTGCCGACAAAGTCGTATGCTGGAGGCCATTGGCCATGCGGTACTGGCCGGCCGAGGTGCAAGGGACTGATGAACAACCTAAACTTTCAAAATGAAAGCCCGTCCGATGTCGATGTTTTCAAGGGCGAGAGTCACGACCGCGTGGCTCAAGCGATGCATGATTATCTAAAGCCTAAAACCAATCACCGGGTGATTGGATTGGACGGTGAATTCGGCTCAGGGAAGAGCTCGATCCTTCAGATGCTCGAAAAGAAGATCGTTACGGAGAAGTCGAAGACGAAGCTGTGGCTCTTTGACTGCGAGCAGAATTATCAAGGCTCGATCAAAAGCAATTTTATCCAACAACTGACCGAGCAAGTGACAGAACTGCTCAAGACATTGGGGCGAGAAAAGCAAATCGCGGAGGTCGAAACCAGCCGCGACATCGCCTTAGGTCGGCACTACAGCTACACGAAGGACACCCGCAGTCATATCAGTATCTGGGCAGTGCTACTGATCGCAAGTGGTGTACTTACGCCGACCTTTATTCGTGACTATCTAATTCGCCTTCATGGCAGCGATTCTCTCGCCCTAGGGCTCCATGCTCTTTACCTGCTGGCGTGCACAGCGCCTGGGATTATTCTTCTGTTCGCGTATCTGGCTAACCGAAGAGAAGAGGATCCTAAGAAGCGCTGGAACTTGGCCAGTCTGCTCAAAGGCAGCTCAGATGATCGAATCACCGAAACTATCGAAGTCAGCAAAGAGGTAAGCCCTCTCGATTTGAAGCAGGCCCTCCGGAAGCAGCTACATGCAGTGAAGGATTACCACATCATCATTGTGATCGATAACTTGGACAGGCTCCCACGGGATGTCTTACGAGCGGTATGGAGCGATCTAGAAATTTTCACGTCCGTCACAGGCGAGGAAAATCTCAGTGTCATAGTGCCATTCTGCTCCACAAAGGTATCCAAATATCTCAATGGTGATAACGAGCAGAGCTACGACTCGAAGGACTTCATCGCCAAAAAGTTCCCTGTGGTGTTCCGTACCCCGCCGATCATCACATCCGGCTGGAAAGATGCATTCAGGAAACTTTGGAGTGAGAGTTTTGGTGCATCCAACCTGTTGGATGCTGATGCGTGCAGCGTGATTCTCCAGCGTCATAGCCCCATGGCTGGCGGGTTGGTGACTCCTCGCCTACAGAAAAGATTCATCAACGACATCGCAACCACACTGCTGGTCACTGCAGATAGACCAAGCGTAATCTGCATCGCCGCCTACCTGGCAATCTGCAAATATAATAGCGTGGCCATCGAGGAGATGCTGAAAGACCCAGATGCTCCGACGATCGGTGAGAGCGCTAAGAGCGCCACAGAGGCTGAAGATGAAACCGCCCAAGCCGTGGCGCTGAACATCGATAAAACCAAACGCTCCCTGAAGGCACTTCTGGGAGAGGACATGAAAACAGGCTGGCCCATCCAGATCCTACAGATCCATTTCCAGACATCTTCGGATATCGCCATCGCTGAGCTGATCGACCAGCCACTTGAAGATGCTATCGAATCCCAGGACGGTAAAAAGCTCGCCGCACTCGTCCCTTACTTTGGGTTCAAAGACTCTTTTGTTCGCCGCTTGGAGACACCTGTTTCCCCGGTCAGTCTTCTGAAAACCCTCCGTCAAGCGTCTCAAATGGAAGGATGCAGTATTGATGACCTGCTGCCGCACGTGAGTGCGAAATTCGGGAATGGGGATCAGTTGAATACGGTAAGCACAGAACCCGGTTACTTTGAATCCATCAAAGGACTGATTGGGTTAGGCCTACGCAGAGACATCTTCGATAAAGCACTGGCGACTGCCAAAACCGCGTTCGAAGAAATGGCAGAAGAGGCCTATGATCCTGAGTCTGTTGAACGCTATACAGAGACCATTTCCAGGTACGACAGCTACCTGGATTCTGTGAACGCCCTCTTTGAACCCTTGACCATGGGTGGTGCTGAACTGTTGTTCCATATGGTGATGCCCGATCCAGATCTCAAAAAGATTGATACGAGTAAAATCAGCCTCAACGACAATGGCTTGAGGGACGCAGTGCTGCAACTGGCAGCGACTGAGCATGCAAAGCTGAATCGAGTGCCACTCAATGAAAGCGATTGGCTGCCATGTTTCACAGCCTATTTTGGCCAAAAAAGACTGAGCACTATCCCTAGGCCTTATTTCTTAGGTGTTGAGGCCACTACGGCAGTTACGACGGCAATTGATTTGAACCCTACTGAACATAGGGTCTGGTTCGCAGCAGCCCTGTTCGGAAAGCTTTCCAGCGCGATACCACAGCTGATTCTGGTTCATCTACCTAACGTGAAATCCAACCGCATCAAAGTCTCAATTGCAGTCATGTACATGAGGCTGAACACGGGGGTACCACTAAGCGAGATTCCAGGCATCAAGGAGGCCCTTGAAGCCGAACAGGATTATCTGGACGCGTTGGTTCGGGCAGCGATCATCTCTGAAAACCTGTTCAAACTGACGATTGAAGATGAGTCTTCACACCTAGTGGCACCGATTCTATCTAGGCTGATTAAGGTCGGAGCCATCGGAAACGTTGCCTCTGACCACGTCTATGAGTCGTATTCGACCCTTGCGGATAGGCTGAGTGGCTACGACCTAACGGATAATGAATTTCTTGATTGGTTCACCTCGTTCAACTTGGCATCCGAGAAAGTACCCGCGCTGCCAGATATCGACACGCTGTTCTTGAGGCACGTCCTTGAGGGATCCAACGCCAAGTTGCTGGAGTTGCGAGCCGCCATACTTGATCGAAGCTTTGGGATAGGTATTGATGCTTCTGGATGGACGAACCTCATTGAAGCTGCCAGCACCAATGAGCGAACTGCGTTGAGATACATGATCGACCACAAAATCGATTTTGCGGGTGAGACTTCGGCTCACCAAGCTATGTCCGTCTGGCTTATAGCTGCAGTCAAACAAGCCACGTTCGCCAAACCTTCCTCCACGATCATTCAGAATTCAAAGCTACTGCTCAACCTCTTTGAAAAAGACACCCGCGCCATTACTGGCACCATGCTTCGACCATCTGTATACGATCTCAAAGTCTCTGTGGAGGCCTCAATCTTTATTCTGGGCGAATACGGCGAGCTGTTGCCGAGCATCACCCCTAGAACACCTGAAGAGGAGGAACGCCTTCTTCAGATACTACTGCAGATGAACAATGATCCTGAGGGCACAAGATCCGCAGCGAGTTTTATAGATTCAAGAGCGTCTCAATTCGCTGACTGGAAAATTTCTAATGAACATAAAGACACGTACGCTTCCCAGGTAACCAAGCTTAAGGAACGCCTCCCAAATATCTACACTAACCTGTCCGAGCAGCATGGGAACAAGGGACGCATGCAGAAATTGGCAAGAGCCCTTTTCGGCAAAGAGTGAAAAATTGAAGTCGCCTGCATCGACTTGACGACACAAAACGTGGGGGAGGAAAGCAGGCGAAACTTCTAGCGGCACTCTGGTAATCAATTATGTAGTAGGTCGGCTTAGACTCGTGACGTCTAACGGAGCGGTTTGAGCCGAGATCATGAAGGGCAGTCGGTCGGTTAGGAGGTATAACCGCTATCAGCCAAAGTTGACGTTGACGTTGACGTTGACGTCTGAGCTAAGGGCGTCGCATCTACAGCGAATTATTAAGCGTGTTTGTGTACTCCATCCAATTTGTTGATATCAACTACCACCTCATACTCTATTGATTGATCCGAAAATAAAACATAGTCTTTTCGGTATCTCGTTTCCAATACGACCCTGTTATTTTCATCAAACCAGTCCTGGCCTAAATAATGAGCATACGCAAATTTTTGAGCTGACTCTAACGATGTAGACCACGCTTGTCCGAAGGAGCGGTTTTCAAGCTCGCTTCTATCGCAGCCTCGATATAGGGTCAAAACCCGAGGCAATGAGTCAATATCGTTTGGCTCAAGCACTTCTGTGAGCACTATTTGGGGGTGCCAACACTCATTTTCTTGACGCGTATAAAGTTGATGCAGGCCATTGTATGCATAACACACAAATGAATGTCGCAAGGCGTCGAGCACCTGAAACGCTTCGCTATTTACTATCTCGTCAGTGATCTCGCAGAAAAGCGCATTTATCAAGTCTTCGGCCTGATTGCCTCTGAAGCACGAAAGGTCTCGATGCACCCCAGACGCCTCAAATGCCTTAATTGTTTCTATGGATCTTGATATTGCGGCTATCGCGACCTCCTTGAACTCCGAAAAGAATGGCTCACTCAGCTTTGACTCAATTGACTCAACAACTACCTTCATGCTTTTCGACATAAAGTCACGGTCTGAATATGTAAACATTTACCACGCTCCCACGATGCCAGAAATCAGCCAACTGCTTTAGCTAGTCGGCTGCATACAGTAGTTAGATGTCTCGCATGAAAGCATCAACACCTCGTACGGCCAGCTCAAGATACTCAGTTAACTTTTCGCGTGCAGCAAATTTGTTTGAAAGCTCTGCAGGATGTATTGAGTCGCTCCTAATTTCCTAGACGCCGTCGACTGGCTCCTTTTGACCGACAGCTGCCCTTCGCAACAGTCAGCTTTCGGCTAACTGCGGTCATCAAGTATCTAGATAAGACGGTACAGTTCAATCGGTGGCAATTCAGACACCTAGATTAGACATTGTTGATTGAGAGTGGGCACATCAACGAGGGTCGCTTCAGTAGGCGACCCTTTTCTTTGGTTTAATCGGCGTCAGCCACCACGAGCCTGCGGCGAAGACAAGTCGCTGGTCAGCGCAAGTTGAAGACGCAGCGCGATATGTTTGGCGCAGCAGCCATCGACCAGCTCATTAGGGGCGTACACCGGAGTCATTTCACAAGATGCAGAGCCTGCATGTACTAGCAGCGCCTCATCGACGCAGGCGCAGCACAGCACAAGTCCCGCAAGGCGAGCGCATTCGGCGCAGACTACGATATGCTCGATCGGATCGTGATCGTGCGTATGCGAAACCTCAATGTGTGTAGCGTGATGATCCCACGAGTGGGCACAGCGTATGGTGGCGGCTGATTCGTACTCAGCCGAAGTAATGCGGGTAGTCATGATTGACCCCTCCTCTAAAAAAAGATGTTGGAAGTCTTTTTGAAGCGGCGGGTGTTACCGGAGCCTATGTCGGAACTCACTGAGCTCTGGACCGTAGGCGAAGAGAGGGATTCGGTTGCGAGCGATCTCAGCAGCTTTACTGAGACTCATGAAGGTGAGGGCAGCTTTTTGTAGGCGACAGATGGCAATGGCTGCTGAAAGGCGATGCGCAAAGCTTGTGAAAAGCGATATCCCTCTACGCGATAAATCACGGAGAGTGTTCACTGCTTTGCCGTCGGGCAGCGCTCTACCTACGATCACGGACATCGCGTAATCCAGGTAGCTTTGCTTAAGCTCTTCCTCGATATTGACTGGGAGGATTTCGTAGTGGAGGCCTTTGAGTCCTTCTGGGTTGTTGGCCTCTACTGCAACATGCGCTTCATCGATCAGTCGACTGATCCTGTCTTCATGAACATGCGCTTCTAGCAGCGCAATCTCGCGAGCTAACTCCCTTTCGCCCCAGGACTCAGCCGGAGAAGCATGAGCACTCTCCTCTATGGCTGTGGTGTTGGGTTTAGGGCGGTTCATGGTTACGTCTACCTATGGTGGGTGGTGTCGCAGCTCATACTGCTGCCTCCAATATATGCTCCAGAGAGAGGCCAATTCAACTTATTTAAATGGCTGCTTCTGGCCGATTGTGTTGAAAAAGTCGGCCATGGTTTCCACGGCAGAAAAGTATGCGCTTGAGATTGAAATCTTCACTTGGAGCAGAGGGTTCCGGGCTCAGATTTCGCGTAGCCGGACACAAAAAAGGCATCTTCAGCAGTCAGTACATGCGCAGCCTGGAAGGATTGACTTTTTCAACACAATCGGCCGATAGCTGCCTTTGGGTCAGCGTATCGAAACGACTTTTAAATCCCGTTTTTCTCTGATAGCTGACACAGAAAGATTGCCGGTAGCGGCTTCCTGAATGTGGTCGCTCCACCAGGCCATCATTGGGCGTCTGCGCTCGATGTAGTCCGCTCGGTTATAGGCGCTTCGAACCTCGTCTTTATCGACGTGTGCAAGTGCGACTTCTATCAATTCAGGATCCCAGCCCTGCTCGTTGAGGATGGTGCTCGCCATTGAACGCATACCATGACTTACCAAGCGCCCTTCGAAGCCCATCCGCTTCAGCGCCATATTGGCTGTCTGGCTGTTGCAGTGAGTGCGTGGGTCTCTGTCAGCAGGGAATACAAACTCTCGATGGCCGCTATAGGGTTTGATGGTCTCCAGCAGAGCAAGTGCGTGCTCGGTCAGCGGTATGGCGTGTGGGCGTCGCTTTTTCATGCGTTCGGCAGGGATTGTCCAGATCTTCCTTTCGAGGTCGATGTCAGCCCAGCAAGTTGTAGCGGCTTCCGCAGGGCGCGTCATGGTGTGAAGCTGCCATTCGATTAAGCAGCGGGTTGTCCTTTTGATGCTCGCGTTGGCGATTGCAATCATCAGTTCTGGCAGTTCTTCTGGTCGAAGAGCCGCCATATTCTGCTTTTTCGGTTTCTTGAAAACGCCCCGGATGCCGCTGAGAGGATTGGCGAAGATCACCCCCGAGTTCACGCCATAGATCATGATTTCATTGAGCCTTTGAGTCAGTCGCTTCACTGTCTCCAAGCTGCCTTTCGCTTCCAAGGGGCGGAGCAATTCGATGACCATGGGCGCAGTGATTTGCGAGAGAGGTGTAGTTCCGAGCTTTGGAAATACGTGCAGGATGAGAGAGCGCCATATGTCTTCGGCATAGGCCGGTGTAACGACATCCTGCTTTAGCTCAAACCAAGTAGCAGCTACGTTCTCGAACGTGTGCTCAGTTGCTGCTTTTTTTGTTTGCGTCAACGCATTGCGTTGCTCTTTCGGGTCGATGGCTTGTGCAAGCAGTTCTCTGGCTTCGACCGTTTTCTTTCTTGCTTGCGCGAGAGAGAGCTCTGGGTAGGTGCCGAGTCCCATGTTGATACGATTCTTCGTTACCGGATGGCGGTAGTTGAAGTTCCATAGCGTAGAGCCATTGATTCTCACTCGTAATTGAAGGCCGTCGCCATCGCTGAGGACGTAATCTTTATCTTTCGGCTTGATAGCTTTGAGCTGACGATCAGAGAGGCGGGTGGCTTGGGCGCACATGAGGTATTCCACGACATCGTTCGGTATTCCAAAAATTACCACTGAAGGGCTTGGAATACCATGTGGAATACCAATGGTCGTAGATTCTATCGGACGTCTTTGGACACTGATGGCCCTGAAAGCCCTGTATTTGCTGGATTTCAGGCACAAAAAAAGACGTCCGTGGACGTCTTTAGATGTTGAGGTGGTGGAGCCGGGGGGATTTGAACCCCCGTCCGCCAGTACTCCGCTGTCGGTACTACATGCGTAGCCGTTTCTATTAAGTTAACCCTCAGCGACCCGAAGGGCAGGGTGCTTTGGGCGAGTTGTGTAAGTTTTAGCCGCTTCGTCCACAACGTACTGCACGGCGATTCTGTTCTATATGACAATCACTTTGGGTTTACAGACATCCCCTGGTGATTGCTGGACCCGAAGGTACCAGAAGCTCAGGGCTAAGGCTGCTTACGCAGCGAGAGCGAATTCCTGGCCGTAGTTTTCGTCATTGGCAACTATAAGAAGTTGCAACAGTGGATTTACGAGTTCTGTTACCAACTCGGCATGCACCTAAAGTTTCGCGACCGGCGTCGAATCCTAAACGGCCCCGTGCTTGTAACTCGTTGTTTCTTAGTGAGTGACAAGCCTATGCAGTGTACGCCAAACGTTCGCAGAAGGCCAACCCGAAGGTTGGCCGCGAGCCAGTTAGGGGCTTACTGGCCGCCTTTCTCGCTGTTCTGCAAATCCTGGATGGCTTTGGAGGTGATCTCGATGCACTTCTTGTCATCACCGGCCGCGTGGGCGGCCTTTGCCTGGGAGACCGCAGTGTCAATCTCGCCGCTTTTACCGCTGGTGTCGGTGGCGAGCAGCGCTTTACCGTTGTTGATTTTGTCCAGGTTGATCTGGCAGAGGTCTTTGTCACCGGCTGCAAACACAGGGGCGGCCATCATCGCAGCGGTAATGAACAAGCCAGCAAGAGCGGAACGCTTCATAGGGTATCTCCTTGCGAAAAAGGGCTCGACGCTACTGGCGTTCAAGGGCTGCCAGTGACATCACTGATGAGCCTCGTTCAACGAGGCCTATGCAGATGACTACGCCGGCGCGCAGGGGTTCGGTTTCATTGGCTATTTAATGCGCCCGCGCCTGGGTAACGCGGTCCACGAGGTACACCAAGCCGTGATAATCAATGCCTCCATGCTGGCTCAGGCCGATCTCGCACGTGCGGCTGGTGGAGATGCCTTCGCTGCAATATTGCACCGCGTCCTTGAGCGAACGCAGTGAATGGGCGTTGAGTTCGGGCGTGGTAAAGCCTTTGTCGCCGGCAAAGCCGCAGCAGTGGATGCCTTCCGGGATCACCACGTTTTTTGAGCAGCGCCGCGCGAGATCAATCAATGCCTGGCTTTCGCCCAGGTGCTGGGTGCTGCAGGTGACGTGCACGGCGATGGGGGCTTCCTGCGGTGTGAAGTCGAGACGGTCCATCAGGTGGGTGCGGATAAAGCGCACCGGGTCGTAGAGGTCCAGGCGCGTTTCGGCGAGGTCTTGCACCAATCGCAGGGTGCACGGGCTGGTGTCGCAATAGATCGGGTCGAGGCCGCCTCGGCTGACGTGGAGCAACGCGCCGATCAGTTCCTGGCGTTTGTGTTCGGCCTGTTCGGCATAGCCTTTGGAGGCGAAGGGCTGGCCGCAGCACAGGCTGTCCTGGTTGTCCGGAAACACGACTTGGTAACCGGCTTTTTCCAACAGGCCACGGGTTTTGTCGTACAGCGACATCTGCTCTTTATCACCCGCCGCCGGGCCCATGGCGCGTGAGACGCAAGCTGCGAGGTAGACCACCCGTGGTCGCTCATCGGCCACGGCCGGGCTGAAGCGAATGGCTTTTTCCGGCTGCGGCATGGCGTTGGTCCACTGCGGGATGTGCCCCTTGGACAGTTTGGTCACCGTTGCTGACAACTTGGCCAGGCGCGGCGCGCCCAGGAGCATGCGCGCGCCATTGGCGACATGCAGGGTAAACCGCGCACCTTGCAGCGCGGTGGCGAAATGGCTGGCCAGCCAGTCGGCAGTTTTCGTACGGTCGGCATCACGTGCGCGCAGCTTTTTCACCAGGTCGCCGGTATTGATGCCCACAGGGCAGCGTTGCGCACACAACCCGGTGGCGGCGCAGGTGTCGATGCCTTGGTAGTGGTAGGCCGCTTCCAATTCGGTGGTGTCGACGCCTGCGCGTTTCTTCGCCTGAATGTCGCGCCAGATCACGATGCGCTGGCGCGGGCTCAAGGTCAGGCCCTTCGATGGGCAGACCGGCTCGCAGAAACCGCACTCGATGCACTTATCCACAATCTCGTCGGCGGCAGGCAATGGCTTGAGATGTTTTAAGTGAATTTGCGGGTCTTCGCTAAGCACCACGTCGGGGTTGAGAATGCCGTTCGGATCGAGCAGGCGTTTGAGCTGCCACATCAACTGATACGCGTCGCTGCCCCATTCCAGCTCGACGAACGGCGCCATGTTGCGGCCGGTGCCGTGCTCGGCTTTCAACGAACCGCCGAACTCCACCGCCACCAACTGAGCTACGTCGTCCATGAATGCTTGGTAGCGTGCGACTTCTTCGCTGCTGTTGAAGCCCTGGGTGAACACAAAGTGCAGATTGCCTTCCAGGGCGTGTCCGAAAAGGATGGCTTCGTCGTAGTGATGTTTGTCGAACAGCTCGATCAGGCGGTTCACGCCGATGGCCAACTGCTCGACCGGGAAGGTGACGTCTTCGATGATCACCGTGGTGCCGGTTTTACGCACGGCGCCGACGGCGGGGAAGGTGTCTTTGCGGATGGCCCACAAGCGCGCGTTTTCGGTTGGGTCTTCGGTGAAGTCGACCTGTTTTTCTACAGGGAACGGCGCCAGCGACGCCATGATCAGCGCCAGTTGTTCGTGCAGCAATGACGGCGACGCGGCGCGGGATTCGATCAGCAGCGCGCAGGCATTTTCCGATAGCTGCTGTACGAAAGCGGGCATACCCGGTTTGTCCTGTACCGAGCGCATGCTGCGCCGGTCGAGCAGCTCGACGGCCGAGACCGGTTGGGTCTTGAGCACCGTAACGGCGTTGCAGCAGGTCTCGACATTCGGAAACACAATTAGCGCCGAGGCTTTGTTCGGGTGATCAATCACCGTGTCGTACGTCACCGCACTGATAAAGCCCAAGGTGCCTTCGGAACCCACCAGCAGGTGGCTGAGGATATCCAGGGGCTCGTCAAAATCCACCAAGGCATTGAGTGACAGGCCGGTGGTATTTTTCAGACGGTATTTGTGGCGGATTTTGGCGGCCAATTCAGCGTTTGCCCGCGTCTCGCGGCCGAGTGTGGCCAGGCGCTCAAGCAGCGCGCCGTGTTGGTTGCGAAACGCGCTGACGCTGGTGGCGTCTTCGGTATCCAGGCGGCTGCCGTCAGCCAGTACCAGGCGAATACCGGCCAGCGTGTGGTAGGTGTTTTGCGCCGTGCCACAGCACATGCCGCTGGCGTTGTTGGCGACGATGCCACCGATTTTGCACGCATTGATCGACGCCGGGTCCGGCCCGATCTTGCGCCCGAACGGTGCGAGCCAGGCATTGGCCTGTGCGCCGATCACGCCGGGTTGCAGGCGAATCTGCGTGCCTTGGCCGCGAATCTCGCGGCCATTCCAGTTGTCACCCAGCACGATCAGCACCGAGTCGCTGATGGCTTGACCGGACAAGCTGGTGCCCGCCGCGCGGAAGGTCACGGGCACGCGATCACGTTGGGCCAATTGCAGCAGTGCCACCACTTCGTCCTCCGACTCCACGCGAACCACCAGCTGTGGGATGAGTCGGTAAAAGCTGGCGTCGGTGCCGAAAGCGAGGGTGGAAAGTGGATCGTCGAAGCGGCGATCTTTCGGGATCAGTTGTGCGACGTTGCTCAGGAAAGCAGCAGGCAGGCTCATCGGTCCTCCAGAAATGGCAGACGCCGGCATGGTTGTCCGGCGTCGATTCTTACCCTATTACGTGCACGTCTCAGTGCACCAGCATACCGGTGAACCAGTAGGCCTGCGCCAGCGTGATCAGCCCGACGATGGTGGCGAAGAACAGGCTGTGCTTGAGGGTAAAGCGGAACAGATCAGATTCTTTGCCGACCAGGCCGGTAGCCGCACAGGCCACGGCGATCGACTGCGGCGAGATCATCTTGCCGGTCACGCCGCCGCTGGTATTGGCGGCGACCAACAACACGTCGTTGACGCCGATCTGGTGCGCAGTGGTGGCTTGCAGCGAGCTGAACAGGGCGTTGGACGAGGTGTCGGAGCCCGTCAGGAAAACCCCCAGCCAGCCGAGGAAAGGCGAGAAGAACGGGAAAGCCGCGCCGGTGCCAGCCAACACCAGTGCCATGGTCGAGGACATGCCGGAGTAGTTGGTGACGAAGGCGAACGCCAGCACCATGCCGATCGACAGAATCGGCCAGCGCAGCTCGTAGAAGGTCTCTTTTAAAGTGGTAAGACCAGTTTTAACGTCGATTTTAAGCACCAGCATCGAAATCAATGCGGAAAAGAAAATCGCGGTGCCGGTGGCTGAAATCGGGTCCAGCTTGAACACGGCTGGGATCGCCGTCGGGTTGGTAACGATGGGGGCGACTTTGATCACCAATTGATCCAGGTGCGGGATCGCAAAGTTGAAGACCCAGCTGTACATCGAACCGCCCGCCGCGAACATTGCCTTGAACGGCTTGAGCGTCCAGATGGTGACCAATACGGTCAGGATCAGGAACGGCGACCAGGCCTTGAAAATTTGCCCCAGGCTGTAGGGCGAAGCGACCGTTTGGCGAGGCTGACCGAAGCCGCCGACACTGGCGGTAACCGCGGCGCTGGACGTGGCGCCGGCAATCTGCGCGCCCGCGGTGCGCTTGGGTTGCCAGACTTTCAGGAACAGCGTCAGGGCAATCAGGCTGGCCAGGGCTGAGGTGATGTCCGGCAGTTCCGGGCCGATGAAATTGGAAGTGAAGTATTGAGTAACGGCAAAGCTCAGGCCGGCCACCAGTGCGGCTGGCCAGGTTTCGCGAACGCCGCGCAGGCCGTCCATCATGAACACCAGCCAGAACGGCACGAACAGCGACAGCAGTGGCAGCTGGCGACCGGTCATGGCGCCGATTTTAAACGCGTCGATGCCGGTGACTTGCCCGGCGACAATGATCGGAATGCCCAGTGCGCCGAAGGCCACTGGCGCGGTGTTGGCGATCAGGCACAGGCCGGCGGCGTACAGTGGGTTGAAACCCAGGCCGACCAGCAGTGCAGCGGTGATGGCCACGGGTGCACCGAAACCGGCGGCACCTTCCAGGAAGGCACCGAAGCAGAAGCCGATCAGCAAGACCTGCAAACGTTGGTCGTCAGTGATCGACAAAACCGAGCTGCGGATGATCTCGAACTGACCGCTCTTGACCGTCAGTTTGTAAAGGAATACGGCCGCAACGATGATCCACGCGATAGGCCACAGGCCGTAGGCAAATCCATAACCGGCAGCAGCCAGCGCCATGTCCACGGGCATCTGGAAGGCAAAGATCGCTACCAGGATCGACAGCGCCAAGGTGATGCTGCCGGCGACGTGGCCTTTGAGCCGAAAAACCGCCAGCGCGAGGAAGAAGAACACGATCGGAATAACGGCGGCCAGTGCGGACAGGCCGAGGCTGCCGAGAGGGCTGTAGAGCTGTTGCCAGGTTTGCATATGGGGTGGCCCCTGATTGTTGTTGTTTGGTCAGCTTGGATAATTGGTAATACCAATTTACAGTCGCTGTCGGCTAGAGTAAAAGCCTTGGGTGGGGTGTGTCAATTTGCCGCTCGCGAAATATGAGGCGCTGGTGAGGCGGCGAGGGGATCTGGTCTGATCAATCGAAGGCGTTCTGATAGGTGCTGCAAGCGCGGGGATAGGCCAGAATAGAGGGCCCGGCGAGTGGTCGGGATTGTGGAGAGTGAGTTATGGGGTTTGATCAGGTGCGTCAGCGCCGTTTGTCTGACGATATCGTCGAGCAGCTTGAGGGCATGATCCTTGAGGGCACGCTGAAGTCGGGCGAGCGCTTGCCGGCCGAGCGCGCTCTGGCCGAGCAGTTTGGCGTGTCGCGCCCATCGTTGCGTGAGGCGATCCAGAAGCTGGCGGCCAAGGGGTTGCTGGTCAGCCGCCAGGGCGGCGGCAACTATGTGGCGGATTCCTTGGGGTCGACGTTCAGTGACCCGCTGCTGCACCTTCTGGAAAATAACCCCGAGGCTCAGCGTGATCTGCTGGAGTTTCGCCAGACCCTTGAAGCGTCATGTGCGTATTACGCCGCGCAGCGCGCCACGGAGGTCGACCGCGAGCGTTTGACCGCAGCGTTTGAGGCGTTACAGGATTGCTACACGCGCGTTGATGAAGTGAGCCGGGCGGAAGAGGGCGCGGCGGATGCGCGGTTTCACTTGGCCATTGCCGAGGCCAGTCATAACGCCGTGTTGCTGCACACCATTCGCGGGTTGTTCGACCTGCTCAAGCGTAATGTGGTGACCAACATCGGCGGCATGTACCAGCAGCGCACGGAAACCCGCGACATGCTGATCGGTCAGCATCGGGATTTGTACCTGGCGATTATTGAGGGGCGGGCCGAGCAGGCGCGAGAAGTCTCAACACGTCACCTGCTGTATGTGCAGGAAGTGTTGGAAGAAGTGCGTCAGGAAGTTCAGCGCGTGGCTCGGGCGGAGCGGCGTAAAGGCATATAGCCCGGGGTGTTCACCCCAGGCTACATCGTCACAAGGGCTAGTCTTCCTTGCCCTTGTTGCGCACGGCGCGATGCAGCTCACGGTTGGAGTCGCGTTCACGCTCGGTATCGCGCTTGTCGTATTCCTTTTTACCCTTGCCCAGTGCGATCTCACACTTGACCAGGTGCTTGCTCCAATACCAGGACAGGCAGATGCAGGCATAGCCTTTCTGCTGTACGGCGGCGGCGAGCTTTTCCAGTTCGCGTGCGTTGAGCAATAGCTTGCGCGTGCGCACCGGGTCGGCAATCACGTGGGTGCTCGCGGTGGTCAGCGGGGTGATATGACTGCCGAGCAGCCAGGCCTCGCCATCTTTGAGCAATACGTAGCTGTCGACCAGTTGCAGCTTGCTGGCGCGCAGACTTTTTACTTCCCAGCCGGCCAGGACCAGACCAGCCTCGAACCGATGTTCGATGAAGTAATCGTGTCGCGCCTTTTTATTTTGCGCGATGGTCCCTGTGGGGTGTTTCTTTTGTTTAGCCATAGGGGCGGCATTATAGGGAGTTGCGAGCGTGTCGGCTACGGTCAACCTGCGTGCTTGAGCGTGTTGGACGAATCCCGGACAATACCGGCAGTTCTTCGGTTTTTTTCTCTCGCGGATTGGGCTGTTCTTTCGCGATGTTTGCCTCAGCAGTGGAAGTAACGCGCACATGACGACGCACATTCAACGTTCGGCCTTACTGCCTTATCCGGCACAGGCGCTCTATGACCTGGTCAACGACGTGGCGCGTTACCCGGAATTCCTGCCGTGGTGCTCTGCCGCCGAGGTGCTGGAGAGCAGCGACGAGCATATGGTTGCCAGTGTCGGCGTCGCCAAGGCGGGTATGAGTCAGCATTTTGTTACGCGCAATATCCTGGTGCCTGGGCAATCCATTGAAATGAACCTGCAGGAAGGGCCGTTCACCCAACTGCACGGTGTGTGGGTATTCAAGGCGCTGACTGACAAGGCCTGCAAGATAAGCCTCGATTTGTCCTTTGATTACGCGGGGCCCATCGTGCGGGCGACGTTGGGGCCTTTGTTCAATCAGGCTGCCAATACGTTGGTGGATGCATTTTGTCAGCGGGCCAAGCAACTGCATGGTTGAGATTGAAGTGGTGTATGCCGCTGAGGATCGCCAGGTCCTGTTGGCGGTGACGGTGCCGTCGGGCACGAGCCTGAGGGCGGCGGTGCAGGCGTCGGGAATTGCAGCGCAGTTTCCGCAACTGACGCTGGCTGATTGCCCCTTGGGGATATTCGGTAAAGTAGTTGCCGATGCGGATGCGCGCGCCGTGCAGCCGGGTGATCGTATTGAGATTTATCGGCCCTTGCTGGCAGACCCTAAAGAAGTGCGCAGGCTACGCGCGGTCAAGGCGGCGATGGCCAAGCAACGCAATTCCTGAGTCTGCCAATCGGCAGGCAACAAAAAGCCCGGCATGCCGGGCTTTTTGTTGTGCGCCGCAAAATTACTGCGGGGCGGTGTCCAGAGGCTGTGGCGTCGGGACTGGAACGGTTTGCACGCCGTCGACGTCCTTCTGGATCTGATCCAGCAAGGAGCCAGGCTTGGCCGGAACCTCGGACTTCGGCTTCTCCGCTTCCTGCGCAGGCGCAGTCACGTTGGTGCCGTTGTCCTTGCCCAGCAAGGCTTCATCACGGCTTACGCCGGGCATGAAGTCACCGGACAGGCTGACAAGCTGGTCATTGCCATTGAAGATGACGCTGACGCGCTCCTGCTGGCGTTCACCGCCACCAGGCTGGATGCTGTAGAGATAATCCCAGCGATCGGCATGAAAAGTGTCGGTCAGCAGGGGATTGCCCATGATAAACCGTACTTGCCGTCGGGTCATTCCCGGACGTAACTGGTCTATCATGTCCTGCGTGACGACATTGCCCTGCTGGATGTCGATTTTGTAAACCCCGGGGAATGAACAACCGGCGAGTGCGAGCAGTCCCACAAGGGTGAAACTGGTTAGCAAGAGCTTGGTGTTTTGCATCGGTGGGCGACTTCCACTATCTTGGCTGGGACAACGTAAACGCCGATCATACCCGTATTAAGAGAAGCTGCGAAGCAGCATCCGCGAGAAAGCTAACCATGGTTGAAAATAGCGAACTACGCAAAGCCGGTCTTAAAGTGACTCTGCCACGAGTCAAGATTCTACAAATGCTCGATTCTGCTGAGCAGCGCCACATGAGTGCCGAGGATGTTTACAAGGCGCTGATGGAGTCTAACGAGGACGTTGGCCTGGCCACGGTTTACCGTGTGCTGACCCAGTTTGAAGCCGCAGGGCTGGTGGTTCGTCATAATTTCGACGGCGGTCATGCGGTGTTCGAATTGGCTGACGGTGGTCATCACGATCACATGGTTGACCTGGATACCAATGAGGTTATCGAGTTCACCAGTCCGGAAATCGAGAAGCTCCAGCATCAGATCGCTGAGCAACATGGTTTCGATTTGGTGGACCATAATCTGGTTCTTTACATCCGTAAGAAAAAGTAAAAATCGACGCAGATTTGCTCTGCAAAACGATTGAAGGCGACCCTAGGGTCGCCTTCGTGCTTTCTAAATAGAAGAAATTGTCGGGTTACGCCTTGGCTGCCACGACCATTTTCTTCGCGTGTGCCAAAGATTCTTTGGTCAGGTCGATGCCGCCGAGCATTCGTGCCACTTCTTCCACGCGTTCCGACTTATTCAGCTTCGACACAGCGGTGTGCGTCGCATCGCTGCCGCGTACTTTATGTACAAATAAATGTTGATGCCCCTGGGCGGCCACTTGTGGCAAGTGAGTCACGGTCAAGACCTGGCCGCGTTCCCCCAAACGGCGCAGCAATTGGCCAACAATCTCCGCAGTCGGCCCGCCGATACCCACGTCCACTTCATCGAACACTAATGTAGGGACGCGAGAGGTCTGTGCGGTAATCACCTGGATCGCCAGGCTGATTCGCGACAGCTCGCCACCAGACGCCACTTTCGCCAGTGCCTTGAGTGGCTGGCCAGGGTTGGCGCTGACCAGCAGCTCTACCTGCTCCAGGCCGTGAGGTTGCAGTTCGTTGCTGGTGTTGGCATGCAACTCGATAGTGAAGCGCCCGCCGGGCATGCCCAGGCGCTGAATCTCCTGCTCTACGGCATTGGCCAGGCTTGTGGCGGCTTGTTGGCGCAGCTCGCTCAGTTCGCGGGCTTTCTCGTGATAATGCCTGGCGAAAGAAGCGAGTTCGTCGCCCAGGCGCTCAATGGATTCGTCATTGGCGTTCAGGGTTTCGATTTCATCCAGCAGTTTTTGCTGCATTGTCGCCACTTCGGTGGGCTGGATGCGATGCTTGCGCGCCAGGGTGTAGATGGTATCCAGGCGTTCTTCTATCTCCTGCAAACGAGCCGGGTCAGCATCGAAGTGATCGAGGAAGCGGTTCAACTCTCCTACGGCTTCTTCGACCTGGATCTGTGCGCTGGTCAGCAGCGTGGTGGCTTCATTCAGCGAGCCGGAGGCGTTGTTCACGCTGGACAGGCGATTGAGGCTTGCCGTCAGCGCGTTAAGCACATTGCCTGAATCACTTTCGCTGCATTGCTCTACCACTTGGCGGCAAATGCCCAGCAAGGTCTCGGCATTGGTGAGGTTCTTGTGTTCCTGCTCCAACTGCTCCAGCTCGGTTTCGCCCAGGCCGAGGCTTTCCAGCTCTTCAAGCTGATAGCTCAGTAATTGATGGCGGGCGCGCTGCTCGTCGCCGGAGTTGGAGAGACGCTCCAGCTCCTGGCGGGTCTGGCGCCAGCGCTGGGCGGCAAGCTGGACCTGTCGGGCCAGGTCGGTGGCGCCGGCGTATTCATCGAGCAGGCGGCGATGGGTGTCGGTTTTCAGCAGGGACTGGTGTTCATGCTGACTGTGGATATCGATGAGCAACTCGCCCAGGGCTTTCAAGTCGCCCAGGGGGCAGGGCGTGCCGTTGATGTAGCCGCGCGAGCGCCCCTCCGCAGTGATAACACGGCGCAGGATGCACGGGCCTTCATTATTTAGGTCGCGCTCGGCCAGCCAGGTTTCGGCTTCGGGGATGTCCGCCAGGTCAAAGGTGGCCAGGATATCGGCCTTGTCCGCACCGGGGCGCACTACGCCACTGTCGGCTCGGTCACCGAGCGTCAGGCCCAGGGCGTCGAGCATGATCGACTTGCCGGCACCGGTTTCGCCTGTGATTACGCTCATTCCGCGATCCAGTTCGAGGTCCAGATGTTCAACGATGGCGTAGTTATGTACAGACAGGTGCACGAGCATGACGGCGCTCCCAGGCGTTAGGTCTGGTTATTTATACAGTGTTTTGTTCGGGGCTGACAATCCTGAGGCTTAGCTCGATTTGCTTGATTGAGTCGCTTTTTTAGCGCGATGGGGAATGAGCGCGCAGGAATTGATCCATGACAGGTGAAAGACTTTTGGTAACGCTTGCGCTCTTGAACCTGGAAATTGTGGCCCCATATACCGGAACAGAAGCGCGAGTTGAGTTCGCGCATGATTTTGAAAGGAGAAATCTATGGCTGACGAACAGACGCAGGATACGCAAACTCCAGACGCCAATTCGGCTGTCGGTGATGAACTGGCGACTCGTGTGCAAGTGCTCGAAGAGCAATTGGCTGCTGCGCAGGATCAGTCGTTGCGTGTCGCCGCTGATCTGCAGAACGTCCGCCGCCGCGCCGAGCAGGATGTCGAGAAGGCTCACAAATTCGCGTTGGAAAAATTCGCCAATGACCTGCTGCCGGTTATCGACAGCCTGGAGCGTGGCCTTGAATTGTCCAGCCCGAACGATGAAAACATCCGCCCAATGCGCGAAGGGATCGAGCTGACCCTGAAAATGTTCCAGGACACCCTGAAGCGTTATCAGTTGGAAGCCATCGATCCGCAAGGCGGCGAGCCGTTCAATGCAGAGCATCACCAAGCCATGGCCATGCAGGAAAGCCATGACCTTGAGCCGAACAGCGTATTGAAAGTATTCCAGAAGGGTTACCAGCTCAACGGTCGCTTGCTGCGCCCGGCAATGGTGGTGGTGAGCAAGGCTCCTGCACCTGTTGCACCTTCTATTGATGAGCAGGCTTGAAATCCGCCGCAAGGCCCCCATTTATAAGTCAAGCGTTTAAGTGCTACCGCAGTTAGCCACCACTGCTGCGGCAACCA